>CAZHMM010000059.1:0-21054 GCA_964533585.1 uncultured Elioraea sp. | reverse complement strand
GCCACGCCGCCCGCCTCGGGTGGCGCCGAGGCGATCCCGCGCGTCGGCATCAATCCGCTCGCGGCCGCGGCCGCGCCGCTGCTCGATCTGGTCGGGCGGCTGCGCAACACCGCCCGCCCGCCCGAGGCGGGCGATCTGCGCGAGCGTGCGATCGCGGCCTTGCGCCAGTTCGAGGCCGATGCGCGCGCGGCCGGCGTGCCGGCCGAGCAGATCCGCGCCGGGCACTACGTGCTGTGCGCCACGCTCGATGACGTGGTGCTGAACACGCCCTGGGGCAGCCAGAGCCCGTGGGCGACCTCGAGCCTGATCGCAACGTTCCACCGCGAGACCGGCTCGGGCGAGCGCTTCTTCGCCCTGCTTGAACACCTGCAGAAGGAGCCCGGCCGGCACAAGGAGGTGCTCGAGCTGATGCATCTCGCGCTCAGCCTCGGCTTCCAGGGCCGCTACCGGCTGAGCCCGCGCGGCCCGGCCGAGCACGAGCGGGTGCGCGAGAGCCTCTATGCCGTGGTGATGGGGCATCGGCAGGCGCCGCCGCGGGATCTGTCGCCGCGCTGGCGCGGGCTGGAGGCGGCGTGGCGGCCGCCCGGCCGCGCGGTGCCGATCTGGGTGATCGGCGCACTGGCCGCGGCAATCTGCGGCGGGCTCTACGCCTTCTTCGCCTTCTCGCTGAACAACCGCTCGGATGCGGTGTTCGCCCAGGTGCTCCAGGTGCCGCCGCTGACCCAGCCGGCGCTGGCGCGCGTCGCGCCGCCACCACCCCCGCCACCGCCACCGCCACCGCAGGCCGGGCCTGATCAGCCGACGCGGATCGCTACCTTCCTCGCGGCCGAGATCCGCGAGGGGCTGGTCGCGGTGCTCGCCTCGCCGCAGATCATCGTCATCCGCATCAAGGCGTCGGGCATGTTCGCCTCGGCCCAGGCCGACGTGACGCCGCGCTTCGTGCCTATTCTGGAACGGATCGGTAACGCCCTGAAGGACGAACCGGGCGACGTGCTGGTGGTCGGACACTCGGACTCGATCCCGATCCGCACCGTGCGCTTCCCCTCGAACTACCACCTCTCGACCGCGCGCGCGGAGTCCGCCCGGGCGGTCATCGCACGCACGATCGGCGATCCCAACCGGCTGCGCTCCGAGGGGCGCGCCGATGCCGAGCCGATCGCCGACAACGCCACGCCGGAGGGGCGGGAGCAGAACCGCCGCATCGAACTGATCATGCCGCGCATGGAGCGCCCGCTATGAAGCCGCCGGCGGGACTTGCCGCACTCGCCGGCAAGCTCTGGCTGCGTGCCGGCGTCAGCCTGATCGGCGTCGGGCTGCTGGCGACGCTGATCTGGGTGTTCGGACCGCTGCTGGCGATCGGCGGTTTCGCGCCGTTCGAGAGCGAACTCGCCCGCCTCGGCGTGATCGCGCTCCTGGTGCTGATCTGGGCGGTCTGGACCTTCCTCGCCTGGCGCAAGCGGAAGAAGGCCGAGGCCGCGCTGATCGAAGGTGCGGCCGCCGGCGATCCGACCGCGGAGGCGGTCTCGGACGAGGTCGCGGCGCTGAAGTCGAAGCTCGCCGAGGCGCTGACCCTGCTCTCGAAGGCGCGCGGCTCGGGCGCGCTCTACGAACTGCCCTGGTATGTGATCATCGG
Organism: uncultured Elioraea sp.; assembly: GCA_964533585.1. Lineage (GTDB taxonomy): Bacteria > Pseudomonadota > Alphaproteobacteria > Acetobacterales > Acetobacteraceae > Elioraea. Next base: position 19,421 of record CAZHMM010000059.1, on the reverse strand, counting down.
CCCGCCCGGCTCGGGCAAGACCACGGCGCTGATGAACGCGGGGCTGAACTTCCCGCTCGCCGACCGGATGGGCGGTGCCCGGCTTTCAGGCGTGGGCGGCACGCGGCTCTGCGACTGGTGGTTCACCGACCAGGCGGTGCTGATCGACACGGCCGGGCGCTACACCACCCAGGACAGCGACGCGGCGGTCGACAAGGCCGGCTGGCAGGCCTTCCTTGATCTCCTGCGTCGGAACCGGCCGAGCAGCCCGCTGAACGGCGCGCTGGTGGCGATCAGCGTCGCCGATCTCGCCACCCTCTCGCGCGAGGAGCGGCTCGCGCATGCCCGCGCCGTGCGCGCGCGGCTGAAGGAGCTCGACGAGCGGCTCGGCGTGCGCCTGCCGGTCTATGTGCTGTTCACCAAGGCCGACCTGATCGCCGGCTTCACCGAGCACTTCGACGATCTCGACAAGGAGGGACGCGACCAGGTCTGGGGCGAAACCTTCCCGCGCGACGCCAAGGGGGCGGAGCCGTTCCGCGCTGCCTTCGCGAGCCTGCTCGAGCGCATCAACGCCCGCATCCCCGTGCGCGTGCAGACCGAGCGCAGCCCCGACCGGCGCGCCGCGCTGGCGGCCTTCCCGACGCAGCTCGCCTCGATGGAGGCGCCGGCGGCGGAGTTCCTCGATGCCGCCTTCGGCGAGAGCCGTCTCGATCCCGCGCCGTTCCTGCGCGGCATCTACCTCACCTCCGGCACGCAGGAAGGCACGCCGATCGACCGTCTGACCGGGGCGATGGCGCGGCTGTTCAATGTCCCGGTCGCGCGCGCCGCGGCCGCCCAGCCGGGACAGGGGCGGAGCTACTTCCTCGGCCGACTGCTGCGCGAGGTGGTGTTCGGCGAGTCCGGGCTGGTCTCCTCCAAGCCGGGCGCGCAGACGCGCAAGCGGGTAATCTCGATCGGCGCCTGGGTGCTGGCTGGCCTCGCCGTGCTCGGCCTGGGCGGCGTGTGGTTCAATTCGTATCGCACCAACCAGGAGCAGATCGCACGGCTCGAGGCGGCCAGGAGCGAGTTCGCCGAGGCCGCGCAGGGCGTGCAGTTCGACCCGGTGGCCGAGGCGGATCTGCTCGCGGTGCTGCCGCTGCTCGACCGTGCGCGCGCGCTGCCCTTCGGCCCCGACGACCCGGAGAAAGGCTCGGGCTTCGGCCTCGGCCAGGCCGACAAGCTCGCCGCCGCCTCGAATGCCGTCTATCGCCGCCAGCTCGACCGCGTGCTGCTGCCGCGCCTGCTGTGGCGGCTGGAGTCGCAGATGCGCGGCGCGCTGAACCGGCCCGACTTCCTCTACGAGGCGACGCGCGTCTATCTGATGCTCGGTCAGCAGGGGCCGCTCGACCGCGCGCTGATCCGCGACTGGATGGCGCTCGACTGGCAGCAGGCCTTCCCGCAGCACGCGGACTCGCGCGCCCGCCTCGCGCGGCACCTCGATGCGATGCTCGCGGCACCGATGGCGAGCTACCCGCTCGACGGCGCGCTGATCGACGAGGCGCGGCGGGTCTTCTCGCGCCTGCCGCTGGCCGGGCGCGCCTATTCGCGGCTGCGCCCGATCGCCGCGGCCGCCAACATCCGCGAGTTCTCGCCCGCGCAGGCGGCCGGTGCCGCCGGGGCGCGCGTGTTCACCCGCGCCTCGGGCAAGCCGCTGACCGAGGGCATCCCCGGCGTCTACACCGTCGAGGGGTTCCATCGCGCCGTGCTGCCGGCGCTGCCGCGGGTCGCACGCGAGGTCGCCTCCGAATCCTGGGTGCTCGGGCCGGGCAGCGAGGTGTCGCTCGACGAGGCGGCACTCGCGCGGCTGCAGCGCCAGATCCTCGACGAGCACTACTACCCGGCCTATGCGCAGGCGTGGCAGGAGCTGCTGAACGATCTCGCGATCGTACCCTTCCGGGCGATGCCGCAGGCGATCGACACGCTGAACATCCTTTCGGCGCCGCAATCGCCGATGCGCGACCTGCTGACGGCGGTGGCGCGCCAGCTCACGCTCTCGCGCGACCCGGATGCGGCCCCGGCGCAGCCGGGCGCGCAGCCCGGCGCCGCACCGACCACGCCGGCGCAGCGGCTCCAGGCCGTGTTCGGCGCTGCGGCACCGCCCGGCGAGGCGCCGAAACCGATCGGCGCGGCGATCGACGATCAGTTCGAGGCGCTTCGCAGCTATGTCGGTGCGGGCCCCGGCGCGCCGATCGACAACACGCTCAGGATCATGAACGAGCTCTACCAGCAGCTCGCGCGCCTCGCCGCCTCGCCCGCCGGCGCACCGCCGCCTGCCGCCGGACTCGATCCCGCTCAGCAGCTCCAGGGCGAGGCGGCACGCGTGCCGGCGCCGGTGAACGGGTGGCTGCGCGCGGTCGCGCAGTCGGGCACGGCCGTGCGCGCGGGCGGGGTGCAGCAGGCGGTGGCCGGCGCGCTCGCCGCCGGCGGGGCCCCGCTCTGCACCGCCGCAGTCGGCAACCGCTTCCCCTTCGTCCAGGGCGCGCAGGCGGAGACGCCGATGGACGACTTCGCGCGCCTGTTCGCGCCGGGCGGCCTCATCGACGGGTTCTTCAACACCAACCTGCGCCCGTTCGTCGATATCGGCGCGCGGCCGTGGCGGCTGCAGCCCTCCGACGGCGTCACCCTGCCGATCAGCCAGGGTGCGCTGATGAACTTCTACCGCGCCTCGGTGATCCGCGACGTGTTCTTCGCCGGCGGGCCGCAGCCGCAGATCCGCTTCGAGATCCAGCCGGTGTCGATGGATCAGGGCGCGCGGCAGGCATTGCTCGACCTCGACGGCGTGACCATCACCTACGCACACGGGCCGTCGCGGCCGACCCAGGTGATGTGGCCGGGACCGAACCGGATGACAAACGTTCGCCTCGTGCTCGATCCGCCGCCCGCGAGCGGGGTCGGCACGATCAACGAGTCCGGCCCCTGGGCGCTGTTCCGGCTGTTCAGCCGTGCGCAGGTCGCGCGCGGACGGGTGCCGGAGGAGTTCTCGCTCACCTTCTCGATCGGCGAGCGCAGCGTCACCTACGTCGTCCGCGCCGGCAGCGTGTTCAATCCGTTCGCGCTGCGCGAGCTGTCGGAGTTCCGGTGCCCGGCCCTGCAATAGCGGGCGCGGCCTTGCCGCCCGGGCTGTTCGGCAAGCTGCCGGAGCAGAGGGATTTCGTCCGCCGGTCGTTGCCGGAGGGGTTCGTCGCGCCCTGGGATGCGTGGCTGCGCGCCGGGTTGGAGGAGAGCCGCGCCCGGCTCGGCGCGGCGTGGCTTGCGGCCTTCCTCGAGGCGCCGATCTGGCGCTTCGCGCTCGCCCCCGGGCTGTGCGGCCCGCGCGGTGCCGCCGGCGTGCTCGCTCCGAGCGTCGATGCGGTCGGTCGGCATTTCCCCATCACGCTCGCCGCACTGACCGACGCGCCGCCCGATCCCTGCACCTCGGCCTGGCATGACGCGCTGGAGGCGATCGCGATTGACGCGGTGACCGAGGGTTGGACGGCGGAGCGTCTCGCCGCCGCGCTTGCCCCCGCCGGTGCTCCGCCCGCGGGGATGGCGATCAGCGGCAGCGTCTGGCAGACGCTCGGCGCGCCGCGCGTGCAGCCGCGCCGGCTGGAGCTCGCTGCCCTGCCGGCGCCGGCCTTCTTTGCCGAGATGCTCGCCGATGCGGCGGGCGAGGCGGCCGCGCCATGAGCACCGCCGGGGCCTGTCGCGGCTGGGGTGCCACGCATGCCGGAACGAAACGGCCAAGCAACCAGGACGCCTATCTGCTGCGCGCCGAGATCGGGCTCTGGGCGGTCGCGGACGGGGCGGGCGGGCACGGCGGCGGCGAGGTCGCCTCGGCGCGCGTGGTGGAGGAACTGCGCAAGCTGCCGGCCGGGCTCTCGTCGGGCGAGCTGCTGGCGTGCACCCGCGATGCGCTGCTGGCGGCCAATGCGAGCCTGCGCGAGGAGGCGCACGCGCGCGGGCCCGGCGCCATGCTGGCATCGACGGTAGTGACCCTGCTGGTGCGCGGTGGGCACTTCGCCTGCCTCTGGGCCGGCGACAGCAGATGCTATCTGTGGCGCAACGGTTATCTGACGCGGCTGACGCGCGACCACTCGATGGTGCAGGAGCTGGTCGATGCGGGGCAGCTGTCGGAGGAGCGGGCGGCGCGCCATCCGCACGCCAATGTGGTGACGCGGGCGGTCGGTGCCGATGACGAGTTGTTGCTCGACAAGGTCACCGGACAGGTCGCGCCGGGCGATCTGTTCGTGCTGACCTCGGACGGGGTGGCCAAGGATCTTGGCGACGCGGCGATCGCGGCGGCGCTGATCGCCGGCGGGGACGGGCAGGGGCTTGCGGACTCGCTGATTGCGCTGGCGATGGCCGCGGGCAGCACGGACAACGTCACGGCGGTGGTGGTGCGCTGCGGTTGACGAAACGAAATGGGCCCGGGGCGATGCCCCGGGCCCGAGCCGTCGCGCGGAGCGCGCGTCTCACATGGTCTTGGCTTCGCCGATGCTGTAGGCGACGGTCATCGCCCCGCCGGCGGCGCCGGCCGCATCGCTGCCCTTGTACTTGTATTCGAACTTCACGAAGTTGAGCGCGAGCGACTCCGAGGGCGCATCGCCGCCCGAGGAGACGGAATAGCTTGAGATCAGGGTGTCCTCGAACTTGTAGGTGCAGAGCTGCTCCATCTCCTTGCCGGTGCGGGTGATGACGATCTTCACCTCCTTGCCCTTCATGCCGACGAGACCCTCCTCGAACAGCATGGGCGAGGCCTTGTCCATGACCTTGGTGACCACGACCTCGCTGACCGAGGGGGCGGAGGCTTCGCGGTTGGCGGCCCGGCCGGTGGGGGTGGAGATGCCGCGACCGGAGCCGAACTGGAACGAGTTCACCTCGATCCACTTCTCGTAGCCCTTTGCGGTGACGTTCCCCTCGATCCCGTCATAGTGCATGTAGATGGCCATCGGACCCTTCCCTTTTCAGGCTTGCTGTCGGTGCGGTTGCGCAGGGCCGAACGACCCGCCACGGCAACATCGCCGACCGTCTCTGAGAACGTAGCCGAAACTTCTACTGGATGCGAGTCGCAGCTGCCGGTCGGTGGGACATCGGCTCCGTCGTCCCTGCCCGGCGGTCACGTCACATGGTCTTGGCCTGACCGATGTCGTAGGCGACGGTCATCGCCCCGCCGGCGGCGCCGGCCGCATCGCTGCCCTTGTACTTGTATTCGAACTTCACGAAGTTGAGCGCGAGCGACTCCGAGGGCGCATCGCCGCCCGAGGAGACGGAATAGCTTGAGATCAGGGTGTCCTCGAACTTGTAGGTGCAGAGCTGCTCCATCTCCTTGCCGGTGCGGGTGATGACGATCTTCACCTCCTTGCCCTTCATGCCGACGAGACCCTCCTCGAACAGCATGGGCGAGGCCTTGTCCATGACCTTGGTGACCACGACCTCGCTGACCGAGGGGGCGGAGGCTTCGCGGTTGGCGGCCCGGCCGGTGGGGGTGGAGATGCCGCGACCCGATCCGAACTGGAACGACTGGACCTCGATCCAGTTCTCGTAGCCCTTCGCGGTGACGTTCCCCTCGATTCCCGCGAAATGCATGTAGATGGCCATCGGACCCTTCCTTTCTCAGCTCATGACGAGCGCATGACAACGCGCGGCGGAGGTGCACCGTCCAGACAGCGCCCACATCAGCTGACAGCGTAACGGAACCCGCCCTCGGAATCCAGCGCGACATGCGCGGTTGCGATCGTCTTCCCGTCCGCCATGCGCTCGAGAATCTCGGCCGAGAGTTCCGGCAGCATGGTGCGCGAGAGGATGTTCTCGACGTTGCGCGCGCCGGTCTCGCTGTGCTTGCAGCGTGAGGCGATGGTCTCGACCAGGCTGTCATCCCAGGTGAAGCTGGCACGGTAGTTCTCGGCAAGCCGCTTGCGGATGCGCTTGAGCTGCAGCACCACGATCTGGCGCAGCACCGCTTCCGAGAGCGGGAAGTAGGGCACCATGGTCACGCGGCCGAGGAACGCCGGCTTGAACACCTTGAGCAGATCCGGCCTGATCGCCTCGGCAAGCCCCGCCGGATCGGGCATCGTCTCCGGGTCGGCGCAGACCTTGGCGATCGCGTCGGTGGCCGCGTTCGAGGTCATGATGATGATGGTGTTCTTGAAGTCGATGTCGCGGCCTTCGCCGTCCTTCATGTTCCCCTTGTCGAACACCTGGTAGAAGATGTCCTGCACGCCGGGGTGCGCCTTCTCCATCTCGTCCAGCAGCACCACGGAGTAGGGGCGCCGGCGGACCGCCTCGGTCAGCACCCCGCCCTCGCCGTAGCCGACATAGCCGGGAGGCGAGCCCATCAGCAGCGAGACCTTATGCTCCTCCTTGAACTCGCTCATGTTGAGGACCGTGAGGTTCTGCTCGCCGCCGTAGAGCAGATCGGCCAGCGTCAGCGCGGTCTCGGTCTTGCCGGTGCCCGAGGTGCCCACCATCAGGAACACGCCGAGCGGCTTGCGCGGATCGGACAGCTTGGCGCGGGACGTGCGGACCGCCTGCGCGATCGCCTCGAGCGCCTGTGACTGGCCGACGATCCGCTCCTCCATCCGCTCCTTCAGCGACAGGATGGTGCGGATCTCGTCCGACTGCATCCGGCCGGCGGGGATGCCGGTCCAGGACTCGACGATCTCGGCGATCGCATTGGCGTCCACCACCGGGTGGATCAGCGGATGTTCGCCCTGGATCGCATGCAGCTTGTCGTTGAGCTCGGTCAGCGTGACGCGCAGCGCGTCCTTGTCGCCGGTATCCTCCTTGCTCTCGATCTTGCTGCGGATGTCGCGCATCTCGGCGACAAGCGCCTTCTCCTGCTCCCAGCGCTCCTCCAGACCCTTGAGCGCCTCGGCCGTCTTCTGGCGCTCCTCGAGCAGCTCACCCTTGCGCGCGCCGTGATCGGCGCCCGAGGCCATCTCGCGATCGAGGATCTCGACTTCGGTGTCGATCAGCGCGAGGCGGCGCTGCTTCTCCTCGATCGGTGCCGGGATCGCGGCCTGGCTCATCGCCACGCGCGCGCAGGCGGTATCGATCAGCGAGACGCCCTTGTCGGGGTTCTGGCGCGAGGGGATGTAGCGGGCGGAAAGCTTCACCGCCGCCTCGACCGCCTCGTCGAGGATGCGCACCTTGTGGTGCTTCTCGAGCGTGGCGACGAGCCCGCGGATCATCGCCACCGCCACCGGCTCGGCCGGCTCCTCGACCTTCACCACCTGGAAGCGGCGGGTCAGCGCCGCGTCCTTCTCGAAGTACTTCTTGTATTCGGCCCAGGTGGTGGCGGCGATGGTGCGGAGTTCGCCGCGCGCGAGTTCGGGCTTCAGCAGGTTCGCGGCATCTCCCTGGCCCGCCGAACCGCCCGCGCCGATCAGCGTGTGCGCCTCGTCGATGAACAGGATGATCGGCTTGGGCGAGGCCTTCACCTCGTCGATCACCGACTTGAGCCGGTTTTCGAACTCGCCCTTCACGCCGGCGCCGGCCTGCAGCAGGCCGAGATCGAGCGTGCGGATCGTCACATCCTTGAGCGCATCCGGCACATCGCCCTTGGAAATCCGGTCGGCGAAGCCCTCGACCACCGCGGTCTTGCCCACGCCGGCCTCGCCGGTGAGGATCGGGTTGTTCTGCCGCCGGCGCGTCAGGATATCGATCACCTGGCGGATCTCGGTGTCGCGGCCGAGGATCGGGTCGATCTTGCCGGCCTTTGCCCGTCCGGTGAGGTCGATCGTGTACTGATCGAGCGCCGCGGTGGAGGCCGGGCGCGCCGAGGGCGCACCCACCGCGCCCGGCGCGGCGGCGGCCTCGGCCATGGCGACCGCGGTCTTGGCCTCGGCGCTGTCGCGCGTGATCGAGCCGATGTCGCGCTTCAGCATCGCCGAATTGATGCGGGCGAACTGGGGTGAGGCCTCGTGCGCAAGCCGCGCGAGATCCTCGTCCACCAGCAGCGCCAGCAGCAGATGGCCCGAGCGCAGCCTGCCGGCGTTCTGCTCAAGACTCGCGAGCAGCCAAGCCTGCTTCATCAGATCGACCACGTTCGGTGAGATCGCAGGCGCCCGGCTGTTGCCGCTCTTGAGCTTATCGAGCACCTGCGTCAGGTCGGTCGTGAAACGGGCGATATCCACCTCGTAGTTGCGGAAGATGTAGCCGACATCGCTGTCCGGCGCGTCGGCCAGCTTGAGCAACCAGTGCTCGATCTCGATATTGTAATGGGTGCGCGAGAGGGTGAGCCCTGCCGCCGCCTCCAACTGGCGCCGGCAGTAGTCGTTCAGGCGACCCACCAGGGCCTTGAGGTCGATCGCCGCCACGTGGTTCCCTCCGCTTCCGTTTCGCCCTGGGGCGGATCACAGTAGGTTTCTCGCCCGTCGGTTGTCCAGCGCCGGCGAGGAATCAGGCGCGGCCCCGCGCCGGCATGCAGGGAGGCAGGTGTGGCGCTCGACGGTTTTGACCTCGCACGGTTCCTTCAGCCGATCGAAGGCGATAACCCCGCAGGTGCTGACCTGCGGGCGGACTTCTCGCCCACCTCCGCCTACTACCGCCTGCGCGATGCCCGCGCCGAGGCGCGCGCCGCCGAACGGGCGATGGACGCGACCCCCGAGGAGACGGCCGTGCCGCCGCAATGGCGCACGATCGAGGATCTCGCCGCCAAGGCGCTGGAGGGGCAGTCGAAGGACCTGGAGGTCGCGGCCTGGTACACCGAGGCGCTGCTGCGCCATCACGGCTTCGACGGCCTCGCCGCCGGCATCAAGGTGATGCAAGGCCTGGTCGAGGGGTTCTGGGACAACATCTATCCGCGCCCCGATGAAGACGGGCTGGAAACGACCGTGGCGGGGGTGGCCGGCCTGAACGGCGTCGGCGGCGAGGGGACGCTCGCCCAGCCGATCCGCAAGGTGGCGCTGTTCCGCGGCGTGCAGGGTGGGCCGATCGCGCTCTGGCAGATCGAGCAGGCGGATGCGCTGCAGAGCCTGGAGCCCGATCGCCGCGAGGCGCGCATCGCGGCCGGTGCGCTGTCGCTCGACATGGTCGAGAAGGGGGCGGCGCAGATGCCGCGCGAGCACTGGGGCGAACTGATCCCGGCCGTGCGCGACGCACTGGCCGCCTGGCAGGCACTGGGCGAGGCGCTCGACTCCAAGGCCGGTTCGGCCGCCCCGCCGACCTCGGCGGTGCGCGGGCTGCTCGAGGCGGTGCTGGCCGCGCTGCTCCGTTTCGCTGGGGCGAACGCGCCGGGCGAGGGCGAGGAGATGGCGGCCGAGGCCGCAGCCGGTGGCCCGGCGGGCGAGGCCGGGGCCGCGGAAGGGGCGCCGGCGCGCGGCCCGGCCAGGCCAGGCGAGATCGCGAGCCGCGAGGACGCGCTGAAGCTGCTCGATGACGTGGCGCGCTGGTTCCGGCGGGTGGAGCCGCACTCGCCGCTCAGCTACACGCTCGAGGAGGCGGTGCGGCGCGGACGCATGACCCTGCCCGAGCTCCTGCAGGAGACGTTGCAGGATGACACCGCGCGCCAGGCATTCCTGACCGCGCTTGGGATTCGTCCGCCCCCGCCGCCGGAGTGACGTGCCTCACACCGAGGTCGGTCCGCGTCGGGATCGTGTTGACCGGGCGGTTGCGCGCGCCGTATCGTCTCGATCGTATCGGGTTGCTGTGCGGCCCCCCCCCGCCGTCACCCGTTGATCTTGTCCATGTCGAAGGAGGATAGGCGCGCATGGCGAGCGTTCATGAGAAGCTGACGCGCGTCCGTCGGCCGCGTGTGCACATCACGTACGAGGTCGAGACGGAAGGGGCGGCGGTCCAGCGCGAATTGCCGTTCGTCGTTGGCGTGCTGGGTGACTTCTCCGGCGATCCGACCCAGCCGCTGCGGCCGATGAGCGAGCGCAAGTTCGTCCAGATCGACCGCGACAACTTCAACGACGTCATGGCGCGGATGAATGTCGGCGTGAACCTCAAGGTCGACAACAAGCTGGCCGATGACGGCAGCCAGATGGGCGTGAACCTGAAGTTCAACAGCATCGAGGATTTCGACCCAGGCAGGGTGGTCGAGCAGGTGCCGGCGCTGAAGGCGCTGCTCGAGACGCGGAACAAGCTGCGCGATCTCATGAGCAAGGTGGATCGTTCCGAGGAACTGGAGGGACTGCTCGAGCAGGTCCTGCAGAACGAGGAGAAGCTGAAGACGCTGTCGGCCGAGCTCGGCCTCAACAAGAAGGAGGAGTGATCCGATGGCCGAAGCGCAGGCAACTCCTGAAGGCGCAGCAGCCGCCACGACGGTCGAGGCCGAAAGCCTGCTCGGTGCGGCGATCGCCGCGACCAAGCAGACGGAGAAGGATCGTGCGGCCGAGCTGATCAAGACGCTGACCGAGGAGGCGTTGAAAGGCACCGTCACCTTCAACAAGAACCTGACGGTCACGTTCAACCGCGCGATCGAGGCGATCGACCGCAAGATGTCGGCCCAGCTGGCCGAGATCATGCACCAGCCGGCCTTCACCAAGCTCGAAGGCACGTGGCGCGGGCTGCACTACCTGGTGATGAACTCCGAGACCGGCACCAGCCTGAAAATCCGCGTGCTGAACGCGACCAAGCGCGAGCTCAACCGCGATCTCACCAAGGCGACCGAGTTCGACCAGAGCCAGCTCTTCAAGAAGATCTACGAGAACGAGTTCGGCACGCCCGGCGGCGAGCCCTATGGGGCGCTGATCGGCGACTACGAGTGGTCGAACCATCCCGACGACATCGAGACGTTGCGGCTCGTCAGCAACGTGGCCGCCGCCTCCTTCGCGCCGTTCCTGTCGGCGGCGAGCGCGCAGCTGTTCGGCTTCGCCGACTGGACCGAACTCTCCAAGCCGCGCGATCTCGCCAAGATCTTCGAGACCGCCGAGTACATGAAGTGGCGGAGCTTCCGCGACACCGAGGACAGCCGCTTCGTCTCCCTCGTGATGCCGCGCGTGCTCGCGCGCCTGCCCTATGGCGCGAACACCAAGCCGATCGAGGAGTTCGGCTACGAGGAGGCGCCGTTCAACGAGGCCGGTGCGGCCCAGGCGATGGGCCATCACGACTACTGCTGGATGAACGCCGCCTACGTGATGGGCGCGCGGCTGACGGATGCGTTCGCGAAGTACGGGTTCTGCACCGCGATCCGCGGCGCGGAAGGCGGCGGCAAGGTCGAGAACCTGCCGACGCACGTGTTCACCTCGGATGACGGCGATCCGGACGCGAAGTGTCCGACCGAGATCGGCATCACCGACCGGCGCGAGAACGAACTGTCGAATCTCGGCTTCCTGCCGCTCTGCCACTACAAGAACACCGACTATGCGGTGTTCTTCGGCGCCCAGACCACGCAGAAGCCGAAGAAGTACGATCGGCCGGAGGCGACCGCGAACGCCGCCATCTCCGCGCGCTTGCCCTACATCATGGCGACCAGCCGGTTCGCGCACTTCCTCAAGGTGATGGCGCGCGACAAGATCGGCTCGTTCATGGAAGCCTCGGACTGCGAGGTGTGGCTGAACCGCTGGATCAGCAACTACGTCAACGGCAACCCGAATGCGGGGCCGGAGATGAAGGCACGCTATCCGCTGCGCGAGGCCCGCGTCGAGGTGAAGGAGATCCCGGGCAAGCCGGGTGCCTACAACGCGGTCGCGTATATGCGCCCTTGGCTGCAGATGGAGGAGCTCACCACCTCCATGCGCATGGTCGCGCGCATCCCGCAGAAGGCCTGAGCCCGGGGGCCGGACCGGGATCGTGACGGAGGGCGGCTCCCAGACCGGTGCGGCCGCCCCGCTGCGCGATGCGGTGCTGGCCGGAGCCCTGTTCGGCCGCGCCGGCGACGGCGCGGCCGAGCGCCTCGGCATGTTCGTCGCTGGGCAAGTGCCGGCACTCGCCGCCTGGTTCGGCCAGGCGGAGGGTGCGCGGCTGCTCGGGGACCGCGAGGCGCTGCGGCTCGCGCTCGATCGTGACGTCGCCGCGCTCGATGCGATGCTCGCCGACCAGGTCGATGCAATCCTGCACCATCCGCGCTTCACCGGGCTCGAGGCGAGCTGGCGCGGCCTGCAATGGCTGGTCGCGGAGGCGGGCGCGCTGCCGCGCGTGAAGCTGAAGGTCATCTCGCTGCCATGGGCCGAGCTGGTGCGCGACCTCGAGCGTGCGATCGAGTTCGACCAGAGCCGGATCTTCGAGAAGGTCTATGAGGGCGAGTTCGGCACGCCGGGCGGCGAGCCCTTCGGCCTGCTGATCGGCGACTATCATGTCCGCCATCGCCGCGGCCCCGACTACCCGACCGACGATGTCGCTGCGCTGTCGGCCATGGCCGGCGTGGCCGCGGCGGCCTTCGCGCCGTTCGTGGTCAATGCCGACGCATCGCTGTTCGGGGTCGAGCATTTCGGCGAGCTCTCGGGCGTGCGCGATCTCGCCTCCATCTTTCGTACCCAGGACTACGCGCGCTGGCGCAGCCTGCAGGATCGCGAGGATGCGCGCTTCCTCGGCGTGGTGCTGCCGCGCGTGCTGGCCCGCACCGCGCATGCCAATGACGGCACGCGCGCGGACGGCTTCGTCTATGCCGAGGCGAGCGGCCGCATGGGCGAGCGCCCCTGGGTCGGCGCGGTCTACGCCTTCGCCGCCGTGGTGGCGCGCGCGGTCGCGGCGCATGGCTGGCCGGCCGACGTCAAGGGCACCGACCGCGACCGCATCGGCGGCGGCCTCGTCGCCAACCTGCCGGTCGAGCGCTTCGCCTCCGACCGCGCGGGCGTCGGCCCGCGCTTCGCCACCGAGATCGCGCTCACCGACCGGCAGGACCAGGACCTCTCCGAGCTCGGCTTCGTCCCGCTCTCCTGGCTCCGCAACACGCTCGAGGCGGCGTTCGGCGCCTGCCGTTCCCTTCAGGTCGCGCGCGCCTATACCGGCGAGCGCGGCGCGGCGGCGAGCGCCAATGCCCGGCTCTCGGCCCAGCTCTCGACCATGCTCTGCGTCAGCCGGTTCGCCCACTACGTGAAGATGCTCGGCCGCGAGAAGGTCGGCTCCTACGCCTCGGCCGAGGATTGCGAGGCGATGCTGCGCGACTGGCTCGCGAACTACGTCAATGCGAACGCGCGCGCGGGCGCGGAGATGATGGCGCGCTATCCGTTGGCCGCCGCGCAGGTGCAGGTGAGCGAGCTGCCCGGCAAGCCCGGGCAGTACGGCTGCACGATCCACCTCCAGCCGCAGTTCCAGCTCGACGACGTGGCGGCGACATTCCGTCTTGTAACCGAAGTACCGGCGAGGACCGCGGCATGACCGACCCGACTGGCCAGACGGCCGATCCGACCTCTCCGGGTGCGCTGTTCCGCGCCGGCAGGCTCGACGACGCGGTGACGGCCGCCAATGCCGTCGTGCGCAAGGCGCCCACCGACCCTGGGGCGCGCATGCTGCTCGCCGAACTGCTGCTGTTCCAGGGCAATCTCGAGCGCGCCGACACGCTGATGGATGCGCTCACCACCATGGAGCCCGCGCTCGCCTTGCAGGGAGCGGCGTTCCGCCAGCTGGTGCGCGCCGAACAGGCGCGCCGGCAGGTCTGGACCGAGGGCCGTCTGCCCGAGTTCCTTGGCGAACCCAGCCCGCATCTCAGGCGCATGCTCGCCGCCCTGGTACAGCTGCGTTCCGGCGATGCCGCCGGCGCCGTGCGCTCGCTCGCCGACGCCGAGGAGGCCCGCCCGCCGGCCGCCGGTCGGGAGGGGGCGGTGTCCTTCACCGACTTCCGCGATGCCGACGATCTCTGCTCCGGCTTCTTCGAGGTGCTGACCACCACCGGCAAGTGCTTCTGGGTGCCGACCGAACGGGTCGAGGAGGTGCAGTTCCATGCCCCGGAGCGGCCCCGCGATCTCTACTGGCGGCGCGCGAGCATGTCGGTGCGCGACGGGCCGGACGGCGAGGTCTACATCCCGGCGATCTACGTCGCCGATGCGGCCGCGCAGCCCGATCCGATCCGGCTCGGCCGGGCGACCGACTGGGTCGGCGGTGACGGCACACCGATGCGCGGTCTCGGCCAGCGGGTGTTCCTCGTCGGCGAGGAGGGCCGCAGCGTGATGGAGCTCACCACGCTCGCGTTCGGCGCCCCGTCGTGAACGGCACTGGAGCGGAATGATCCGGTGACGGCGGTGCGCACGTCATGCTGAGGCCCGGCGAACGTGCGGCGCGCGTGCAGCTTTCCGTGCTGGACCGGCTGCTCGACGACGATCCGGACCGGCCGCAGGACCGTCCGCCCTCGCCGGCGGAGACGTTGGCCGCGCTGCGCCGGGCGGCGCGGCGCGACCTCGAGGCGCTGCTGAACGCGCGGCAGCGCTGGCGCTCCTGGGCGCCGGAACTCGCCGAACTCGCGCTTTCGCCGGTGAATTTCGGCGTGCCCGACTTCACCGCCGGGTACTTCGCCGCCGAGGAGCGGCGCGAGGCGTTCCGGCGCGCGACCGAAACGGCGATCCGCGCCTTCGAGCCGCGCCTGCGCAACGTCAAGGTCTCGCTCGCCAAGCCGCAGGACGATCTCGACCGCACGCTTCGGCTGCGGATCGACGCGCTGATGATCGCCGACCCCGAGCCGGAACACGTGACCTTCGACACCGCCTTCGACGCCGCCGCCATGGCCTTCCGCGTGCAGGGCTCGGACGCTGTCTGACATCGACGACATCCTTCCCTACTACAACCGCGAGCTTGCCTATGTGCGCCGGCTCGCGGCCGAGTTCGCGGTTGCGCATCCGAAGATCGCCGGCAGGCTCAGGCTCTCGGCCGATGCGATCGACGATCCGCATGTCGCGCGGCTGATCGAATCCTTCGCCTATCTGACCGCGCGGGTGCGTCACAAGCTCGACGACGAGTATCCCGAGCTGACCGACGCGCTGCTCGGCGTGCTCTATCCGCACTACCTCGCGCCGGTGCCGTCGGCCGCGATCGTGCAGTTCACCGGCCTGCCGAGCGCGACCGCGCCCTACACCGTGCCGGCCGGCACGAGCCTCGATACCGAGCCGATCGGCGGTGAGCGCTGCCGCTTCCGCACGATCTATCCGGTCAGCCTCGCGCCGATCACGATCGAGACCGTGCGCCTCTCGGGCCTGCCCCTGCAGGCGCCGGCCAATCCGCAGGCGCGCGGCGCGGTCGGCAGCATCCGCATCGGCCTGAACTGCCTCGCGGGCGACATGAGCTTCGCCAAGCTCGGCATCGACGAACTGCGCTTCTTCCTGCGCGGCGTGCCGCAGGTCGCACTGCCGCTGCACGAGCTGATGGTGAACAACACGGTCTCGGTGGCGCTCGCCGACGGCCCGAACGATCCCGATCCGGTGATCCTGCCGCCGAGTGCTGTGCGTGAGATCGGCTTCGCGCCCGACGAGGCGCTGCTGCCCTGGCCCGCGCGCGGCTTCGCCGGTTTCCGCCTGCTGACGGAATACTTCGCCTTTCCCGAGAAGTTCCTGTTCGTCGAGCTTGGCGGGCTCGCCGGCAAGACGCTGGTCTCGGGGGGCAACCGGCTCGAGATCTTCCTCTATCTCGACCGCGCGCTGCCCGAACTCGAACGCCTGGTCGGGCCGGAGGCGCTCGCACTCGGCTGCGCGCCGGTGGTGAACCTGTTCCCGCAGCGCTGCGACCCGCTGGCCCTCGATGGCACCTCGGCCGAACTCCGGATCGTCCCGGATGCACGCCGCCCGACCGCGCTCGAGGTCTGGTCAGTCGAGGCGGTGCGCGAGAGCCGCCCCGGCAGCCCGCCGCGCACCTGGCGGCCGTTCTACCGGCTCGATCCGTCCGCGCCGGAGGGCCTCGATGCGGCCGCGCCGCGCTACCAGGCGGCGCGCCGGTCCGCGACACCGCCGCTGACGGGCACGGACGTCCATCTCGCGCTGGCCGACCCGGTGTTCGACCCGGACAAGCCCGCGGACTCCACCCTGTCGGTGGACGCGATCTGCTGCAACCGCGACCTGCCCTCGGCGTTGCCCTTCGGCGGCGGGCGGCCGCGGCTCAGCGCGGTGGAGGGGCTCGGCGGCGTCGCCTCGATGGCGATGCTGACGGCGCCGACGCCGACGCTGCGGCGCACCGCGCGCGAGGGCGGGCAATGGGCGCTCGTGTCGCATCTGGCGCTCAATCATCTCTCCGTCACCGGCGGCGCCGAGGGGGCCGAGGCGCTGCGCGAGATCCTGCGGCTCTACGACCTGCGCGAGCTGGCCGAGACGCGGGCGGTGATCGAGGGCATCGTCTCGGTCACCGCCGAGCCCGGCGTGGCGCGCGCGCCGGGCGGGCGGATGGGCGCCTTTGTCAGCGGGCTCGACGTCCGCCTCACCCTCGATCCGCGCGCCTTCGCCCAGGGCGCCTTTCTGTTCGCCTCGGTGATCGAGCGCTTCCTTGCCCTGCATGCCAGCGTCAACAGCTTCGTCCGCCTGACCGCCGCCTTCGCCGGGCGGCCGGGCGTGATCCGCACATGGCCGCCTCGCGCCGGCGCCGAGCCGCTGCTGTAGTCGAGCGGCTCGCGCGCGAGCCCGAGCGCTTCGCGCTCGTCGATGCGCTGCGCGTGCTCGAAGCGGCGGCACGGCGCGATGCCGCGCGTGATCGCCGCTTCGCGGCGCGCGCCCCGCTCGGCGGTGACGCCGAGCCGAACCGCGAGGTCGCCCGGCTCGGGACCGTGCTTACGCTCGCCTTTCCCGCCGCCGAGATCGCCGCCTACCGGCCGGGCCAGGAGGGCGCGCCGCCACGCCTCGCGGTGAGCTTCCTCGGCTTGGTCGGGCCGGGCGGCATCCTGCCGCGCCACTACACGGAACTCGCCATCGCAGCGAGCCGCGCGCGCAGCGTGGCCCTTGCCGACCTGCTTGACCTGTTCACGCACCGGCTGCTGTCGCTCTACGCGCGCGCCGGCGTGAAGTACCGCCACACCCGGCTGGCCGAGCTCACGCCGCCCGACCGCGTCGATCCGGTGACGGTGGCGCTGAAGGCGCTGATCGGCCTCGGCACGCGCGGCCTCGCCGGCCGGCTGTCGGTGCCGGACGAGGTGCCGGTGTTCTACGGCGGCCTGTTCGCCCAGGCCCCGCCCTCGGCGGCGCGGATCGAGGCGATGGTCTCCGACCTGCTGGGCCGGCCCGTGCGGGTGCGCCAGTTCGTCGGCGCCTGGCTCGCCGTACCGCCCTCCGAGCAGAGCCGCCTGCCGGGCCCCGGCTTCCTGCCCGGTGCGTATGGGCGGCTCGGCGTGGATGCGGCGATCGGCACGCATGCCTGGAACCCGCAGGCGCGGTTCCTGCTGGAACTCGGCCCGCTCGATGCCGCCACCTTCGCCACGCTGCTGCCGGGCGGGCGGCTGTTGAACGATCTCGTCCACCTCGTGCGCGGCTATGTCGGCCCGACGATCGGCTTCGCGGTCAATCCGCGGCTCCGCCCGGAGGCGGTGCCGAAGCTGGTGCTGGGGGGAGGCGAGGCGGCGCCGCGGCTGGGCTGGACGACCTGGATGGGCGTGCGCGACGATCCGCGCCCGGCGGACGAGGCGGTCTTCCGCGCCGAGGCGGTCGAGGCGCTCGCCCGCGCGGCGGGGACCGGCGGGTCAGGGGGACGAAGGGCGGGGGCATGACCGGCTGGAGCGGCGGCTACGTTTCGGACATCGACTACCTGCCCTGGTTCTTCCCCCTCCAGGCGCCGTCGCATCTCGGCCTCGCGCTCACCATCGCCGGGGTCGAGCACGCGATGGCGCGGCAGGATTTCGCGTTCTGCGATCTCGGCTGTGGCGTGGGACTCACCGCCGGGGCGATCGCCGCGGCCAATCCGCGCGCGCGGGTCTATGGCGTCGATTTCAGCCCAGGCCAGATCGCCACCGCGCGTGCCCTCGCCGACGAGGCGGGGCTCGCCAATCTCACCTATCTCGAAGCCGATTTCGCCGAGCTTGCCGCGGCGCCGCCGGCCGACATGCCGCTCTTCGACTGCGTCAGCCTGCACGGCGTCTGGGCCTGGGTGTCGGACGAGACGCGCGCGGCGATCGTGCGCTTCCTCGCCCGCCAGGTGAAGCCGGGTGGCATCGTGCATGTCGGCTACAACGCACTGCCGGGCTGGCAGGACGTGATGGGCCTGCGCCGCTTTCTCGCCGAGGTCGCTTCCGGCCTGCCCGGCCGCAGCGATCAGCGCATCGAGGCCGCGATCGAGCTCGCGCGCGAGCTGAACGCGGCCGGTGCGCCGCATCTGAAGCGCTCGGCGATGGTGCAGCGCGTGCTGGAGCGGGCGCGCACCATGCCGTCGGTCTATCTTGCGCACGAATACCTGAACGAGAACTGGCGGCCGATGTTCCACAACGAGGTCGCCGCCGCACTCGGCGAGGCCAAGCTGACCTACGCCGCATCGGGCGATCTGGCCGAGAACTTCGCTGATCTCTGCCTCGACGCCACCCAGCGCGCGCTGCTTGAGCGGCTGCCGAGCCAGGCGGCGCGCGAGACGGCGCGCGATCTCTGCCTCGAGCGGATCTTCCGCCATGACATCTTCGTGCGCGGACCGCGCCGGCTGTCGAACGCGGCGCGCAGCACGGCACTTGCCGGCGCGATGCTGATCGCCAGCCGCCCCGGCGAGGAGGCCAGCTTCCAGCTCGATGTGCCGGCCGGCAAGGCGACGATGTCGCAAGCGGCCTACGGGCCGATCTTCGCGGCGCTCGCCGAGCGGCCGCGCAGCGTCGGCGAGCTTGCGATGCTGACCAGCCAGGCCGGCCACCCGACTTCCGCCGCCGAGATCGTGGCGATGCTGCTGATCTCGAACCAGGCGCTCTACGTGCCGTTCCCCGAGGCCGCGCCGTCCGAACCCGGGCGGCGCTGGGCGGCCGCGCTGGCGCGCCGGTTCGCCTTCGGCGAGGTGTCCACCACGCTGGCGCTGCCAAGCCCGCGCCTCGGCAACGGCATCGGCGCCCATTCACCCGAGATGCAGGTCCACGCCGCGCTGGTCAGCGGGTGCGCGCCGGAGGCCGGCATGGTGGCCGACTGGATCGTCGGCGAGGTGCATCGACGCGGCGAATCGGTCATCGAGAACGGCGTGCCGCTGCCGCCCGACGAGGCGCGCAGCCGGGTCGGCGCGACCGCCGCCAAGGTCATCGAGGACCGGCTGCCGCTCTGGCGCAAGCTCGCGATTGCCTGAGAGGCCGGCCTGCGCCCGGCGTGGAAGCATCCGGGTCAATGGGTTAGACTGCGCCGACAACCCGGATCCGACCAGTCCCAGGGGGAGGTAGAGAGATGCGTCGCACGATCATCGCCGCGTTGGGCAGCGTGGCCGGGGCCGCAAGCCTCGCCCTCCTGCTCGCGCAGGGCCCCGCGATGGCCCAGCCGCGCGACCCGACGGCCACCGACATCATCGACGCGCTGCGCCCGCGCCCGGGCCAGGCGCAGCCGGCCACGCGCGGCATCCGGCCGGTCGCGCCGCAGGCCACGCCCGCGCCGAGCACGGCGCCGACGGCCGCTCCCGCGACCGGG
>CAZHMM010000058.1:0-21102 GCA_964533585.1 uncultured Elioraea sp. | reverse complement strand
CACCTCCGTCGAAAGCGTGTCGGTGTCCACAGAACCGGGTCAACTCCAACTCCAAACGATGCTTACGGACCCCACAGCCGAGGCGTTCGTCCGAACCTTCGAGCGCGACGACATCCACGCCAGCGAGTGCCCCGATGCCGAAACCGTGCTCCGCTCGTTGCCCGCTTGGTTCACCTGCTGCCACGAGGTCCATCCCCATCGCGCCCTGGGATACAGGTCCCCGAGGCAGTTCATCCGTACCACTCTGATGACCTGACCAGCCCGATCTTTCAGGGGCAGCAACGGACACGCCCCAGACAAGGGCTTGAATGGTGTCCGTCACGCATGGCGCATGGCCTCTCGTGGCGGATGCGCGGCGGCAAAGGCGGCCCAACCGGACGCAGGACGGTGAACCCTTCTGGCGCCGGGTCTCAGATGATCACGTTCACCTGCCCGACCGTCCCGGCCAGCGGTCCCGACGTCGCGTTGCCGGCGAAGGCGATCTGTCGCGGCCCATCCACCCGGACGCTGGGTGAGCGGCCTGTGCCGCGCACGACGTTGCCCGTGACGGTCACCAACCCGCCCTCATGAGCCCGGAGTTCGATCGTGGCGCGGCCGTCCTGGCTCGCCGCCGGCCGTGCGTGCTCGACCGTATTGCCGCACACCACCACTGCATGGAACCGCGGCGCGCGCTGGTTGCCGGTGGCCGCACCTTCGACGACCTCGACCAGCGTGTCGATCGACATGCCGCGGATGCGGTTGTCGGTCGCCGTCAGCGCATGCGCCAGCGCCTCGTCCTGGCTCGGCCGCACGCCCTGGGCCGGCATCGGTGTCACCACCAGCGCGCGGTTCGACTTCTGGATCTCCTGGGCGAGGATCCGGAGCCCGTCATCGGTGTTCGCCGGGTGGCTGTGGCCGATCTCGTTGCCGTGCACGACGACGCGCGGCGCGGCGATCGCCACGCCGACCGAGCGCTCGCTCCGCGCGCCCGTGGCGCGGGTCAGCCCCGTGTCGAGCACCGCGTTGTGCTCGACGATCACCTCGGTCTGCTCGACCTGGAACTGTCCCGGTTCAGCCGGATCGAGGGCGATGATCCGGATCGACGTTGCGCCCTGCTCGCCGAGGCCGCACCCGCGCAGCACGTTGCCGCGCAGGCGAACGGTCCCGGCCGCGACGCTGCCGGTGAAGAAGCCGACCAGGCCGTCGGCCTGGGTGCCGTCGATGACGTTGCCGGTGACAACGGGCCGCGCGACGTTCAGCGCGGCGATGCCGCCCCGTCCCTGCGACAGGACATTGTGCTCGACGATGGTCCCCTCGCCGCCGTTCAGCAGCACGCCGAACAGGGGATTGAGCACCACGTTGCGCGCGATCCGGTTGCCCGAGCCCGTGTTCAGCCAGATCGCCGCCATCGGGCCGATCAGCACGTTGTCGGCGATGGTGACGATGCTGGTCGGGTTGCCGGACGGGCCGGCGACGATGCCCATGACGATTGCCGGCGTCGGCGCGGGCGCGGTTCCCGGCGGCTGGCCGACGATCGGCGGAACATCATCGCGTCCGGGCACGAAGAAGAGATCGTTCCCGGCCACAAGCCGGCATCCGTTCTCGACGCCGATGCCGGCATAGAGCGGCGAGCGCCAGCCGATCAGGTTCTCGGTCACGATGCAGTTCTCGGCGGCCGCCATGATCGCGAAGGGAGGGCGATCCTGCGCGGGGGCGAGCGTGACGTCGCTTGCGGCGCGCGCGGCGAAGGCGGTGCGCGCGAAGCTCTGCGCGGCGGCCAGGGATTCGGCCGCCCTGCCGGCACTGGGCGAGACCGCCGCGAGCGAGGCGAGTTCGCGCTCGGACAGGGCCGGCCGCGCGGCGGCAAGGGTCGCCGCGGGGAGTGCGGCCGCGACGGCAGCGGCGCGGCCAGCCGTGGGCGCGACGCTGAGGGGACGGACCCCGGTCACCGGTGCGACCACCGGCCTGCCGGGCAATGGCGCCGGTGTGGGCTGCGGCACCGGTGTCGGCTGAGGCGCCGGCGTGGGTTGATCGACCGGCCGCTGTTCAGGCGCGCCGCGAACGACCAGGTTGTGCGCGACCACCGCGTCGGGCGACGCGATTCCGGGCCGTTCCGTCCCCGGATTGCCCAGCACGATACCGTAGCGGAACCCCAGCACCGCGTTGTCCTGCACCCGGACGCTGCCGTCGCAGAACAGCACGGCGATCCCGGCGAGCCCGCTGTCCTCGCCCCGCAGCACCTGCCCGAGGTCGCCCTCGAGCGCGGCAAGCAGGCGCGCCGAGACCACGCAGTCGCGCACGGCGAGGTTGGCGGAGCCCTCGATCGCGGCGATGCCAAGCGGCAGGGTTTCGATCACGCAGCGTTCGACGGTCACGTCGCTGCCGGCGGTGGTGATCCCGACCAGGCCGCCAGCAACATCCTGCACGCCGAAGCGGCAGCGGCTGACATGGATGCGCGCAGCCCCCCGCCCGATCATGAGCAGGGCCTCGAGCTCCTGCCGCCCCTCGCCCGCAACCAGGCTGCCGATCTGCACGACGATCCCCTCGATCGTGACATCGCTCGGCTGGGCCGCCGTCAGGCCGCCGACCCCGACCATGATCACCGGCGCGCTGGAGGCCCGGCGCAGCACCGCCGCGCCGGGCGCCTCGGCGTGCAGCGACACGCGCGAGCGGGTGATGCGCAGCGCCTCGCGGAGTTCGTGCACGCCCGCCTTCAGGCAGACGCAGCCGCCGGCCGCGGGCAGGCTGTCGACCGCCGCCTGCACGTCCTCGCCGGGGCGCACCACCACGGTGCAGCAGCCATCGCCGCCCCTCTCGCCGAGCGGCGGCCAGAGCGTGCGGCAGTCGGAGGGCGTATCGCCGGTGGCGATCTGGCTGAACGCCGCGAGCTGCGCGTAGCGGTGGATCGGTCCCTTCGGCGGTGCGGCGATCAGCTCCTCCACCGAGGCGTCGGCCGTGCGCGCCGCGAAGATCCAGTAGTCGCCGGCGCGGTACTGCGCCCCCGGCACGGCGAGCGAGAAGGTGACCTCGATCCCCTCCTCCAGCGCCACCGCGCCCGCACCGACCGTCATCAGCCCGTCGGTATCCAGCGTATTGCGTGGCGCCGCCTGGTCCCAGCGGATGATGCGCGTGCGGCGTGCCGCGAGCGCTTCCTGTGTCGCGCCGAACGCCCGCTCGCCGGCCGCGGGAATCCGCCGATCGAGCACGACGCGGAATCCATCCTCGCCGGCGCGTTCCACCGGCGGCGCCGCGACCTGCGCCATCGCACCCGGCTCGCCATGCAGGAACCGGTGCTCATCGGTGACTTCCACCCAGTCCCCGGCACCGATCCTCAGGCCCGGATCGCGGCCGATCCGTTCCACCATCAGCACCGTGACCTCGCTGCCGCCGCTGAGCTCGCTCGTCATGCCGATCACGGGCGAACGGACCGAGGCGTTGTCGCGGCTGAACTTGAACCGCGCGGCGCCCGCGGCACCGCCGCGATGGACCTCGACGCGGTAGAGCCTGTTCTCGAGCCCGCGATAGCCGACCTTGGGCGCGATCAGGCAAGGGTCCTCCGGCGCGGGCGGGGCGATTGCCGCCGTCGTCAGCCGCGCGGGCGAGCGCGGGAAGCGCGCGTCGAGATCGAGCCCGCAGGCGGCGTTCGGCTCCGCCGCGACCTTCACCTGCCAGACCGTCTGCAGCCGCGCGGCGGTGTCGACGCCGCCGAGAGCGACATCGAGCAGCGTCGGCTCCTCGACCCACGTCACCTCGCGCTGCCAGAGATCGAGATAGACGATCGCGCCGCCGCGCTCCGGCAGGGGCGGAGGATCGGGGTAGAAGGGCTGCGCGGTGTAGCGGATCGGCGTGCCGTCCGAGGCGAGCGCCTCCGCGGCCAGCCCCTCGATGTAGTACCGCCCCGCGCCGATGCCGAGGTCGAGCGGCGACCCGGCGATCACGCCGATCCGGAATGCATCGGGCGTGGAGAAGCGGCTCGCGGCGACACGGCCGAAGGTGTCGAACGCCTGTCGGCGCATCCGCTCGAGCAGGATCGATCCCTGCTCGTTCCAGTCCGCGTCGATCTGCACGCGGCCCTGCTGCATCATCACGGCGGCGTAGCGGCGCCGGATGTCGAAGCTGTCGCGGGAGTAGTCGCCGGCCATGGCGTTTCCCCTTGGTCTGCGCGTCGCCTGCGGCGGCGCTCAGGTCACGAACACGATGCCGGGCTCGAGGCCCAGCGGCAGGTATTCCTCCAGCCGTCGCCGCAGGTTCCCGAGGCGCTGCGGCTCCTTCAGATGACACGTCATGCCCATCGCCGAGCCGTCCTCCGCGCCTTCGGCGATGCCGGCCGGACAGGCGCGGCCGAGCTGGCCGTAGCCGGGCTGGCCGTAGCGGAGGGTGGTGAACACGGGCTGCATGCGGATGCGCGCGGCCGCGGCCAGCGCCTCGCGCGCGGCGTCGATCAAGGAGGCCGAGGCGGCAGCCGGCGGCGCCTTGATCGCCTCGGCCTCGGCGAGATCGGGCTGGCAGCGCACCCGGCGCGGCGTGCGGCTGCCGGACGGGGTGTAGCTGTAGCGCACGCAGCCATCGTCGCGCCGCTCGATCCGGACCACGCCGGTCGCGATCACCGTGTCCATCATCGGCAGGCGCACCGCACGCACCACGCCGAACACGGTGCTGCGCTCGATCACCAGCGGCGGGCCGTCCGCGTGCGCGGCAGTGCCGGCGATCGCGGCGGTGTTCACGCCATCCACCACGCCGTCGAGCACGACCAGCTGGCGCGCGTGCACGGGGATGCGCAGGGGGCCGGTGATGCTGAACGCGCACTCCACCGAAAGCCCGGTATTGGCGATCGCGCCGCCCAGCGTGTCGGCGACGGTCAGGCTCGGCGCGACCGGGGCGGCGGGCGGCACCCAGGCGGCGCCCGTTCCGGCGACGGACAGTGCTGGCACGAGCGTGCAGTGGAGCAGGCGCAGGCGGCGCAGTGTGCCGGTGATCGCGACCGCGCCCTCGATGAGCAGCCCGCCGAGCGTCACCATGCTCTCCGGGTGATCGCCGGTGATCGCGAGCGGCGTGTCGAGCCTCAGATGCGGCCGTGCCCGATCGGCGGCCTCGATCGCGAGGATGCCGCGCCGGCCGGTCGCGGGATCCGGGTCGGCGGGCTCGATCTCCAGCGCGAGGCCGGCGGACGTTTCGTGATAGCTCTGGTTGTCGAGGATGCGGATCACGGCGTCGGGCTTGCCGGCGGCGTCCCACGCGTCGAGCGCGGCGCGGATCGTCGCCGCGCCGCCCTCCCCCACCGTGAACAGCGCCATCTCGGGCGTGCGCCGCGTCAGCCAGCCGGTGCGCGCATAGGCCCCGCCACCGATCCCCGCGACGGCACCGCGGCAAGACGCGACGCGCACCGTCTCGGCCTCCAGGTCATCGCCGAGCGCGATCCGGCCGAGCCGCGCGTCTACGCCGACCAGGTCGCTGCCCGGCCGCTGCCACGGATCGAGCGTCATGCAGCGGATGCGATGGGCCGGGACCACGTCGGTGCTGCCGTCGCCGTGCACCAGCGTGACGTGCAGGCTCGTCTCTCCGGCCGCGGCAATCGCCGAGGTGCCGAACGGTCCGTAGAGTTCGCTCGTCGCGGCGGTGGCGGCGCGCGCATCGGCCAGATCGGCGAACAGCAGGCCGGGGCGGATCGGCGCCGGCACGTGCAGTTCGCTCGCCTGGCCGGTCTCGTCGGCCTCGCGCCGGGTGCGCGTGAACAGCGGCGCATCCTGGCCGAGCGGACTGAAGCGCCAGCGCCAGGGCTGATCGGCCGCGCGCGCATCCAGCCCGTCGAGCGGCTCGGCGACCAGGCGCCACAGGAAGAAGCCGGTCTTCGGAATGCCATGGCGGCCGACGAAGGCGTCGAAGGGCCGCACGTCGACGCTGCGCGTGGTGTCGTCGAAGCCCCCCTGGACCAGCTCGGCGACCGAGGGGCTGCGCAGATCGACCCAGCCGCCGCGATCGGCGCGCACGTGGTTCCTGATCCACTGCGTCCAGCCGAGCGTCTTGAGGAACTCGACGACATGGGCAGGCCAACCGGTCACGTCGCGCGCCAGCTCCTCGAGCATCGGCGCGGTGCCCTTGCGACGGCGGTAGAAGATCGTCTTGGCGACGTCGGGGCGCGTGCGCGCGGCGATCGTCGGCATCAGCCGGGACGGCTCGCCCGGACGCGGCGCGGCACCGGCGAGGTCGGCGAACAGCGCGCGCCAGGTCGAGGGCTCCGGCACCGCGGCGACGTCGAACAGCGGCGTCGTGCCGACCAGGTCGCCGATATAGGGCAGGATCCACGGATCGGCGGTCTCGACGAACAGCCCGTCATTCAGCCGCGCGACATCGTCCTCGACCGCGGCGACCTGCTCCTCGATCACGCCGAGCAGCGCGCGGAGCGGCCAGCCCTCCTCGGCGTCGCGCACCCGCCAAAAGGTCGGGAGCTGGCGGTAGAGGCGGCCCTCGGGCGGCGCGTCGGTCATGCGATGCCTCCGGAGGCGGTCAGCGCGATGTCGCCGTCCTCGGCGAAGGCGAGCTCGGCAGGCAGGACGCGCGGCCGGCCGGTCGGGAAAGCCGCGGCCACGATCGGGTCGCTGATGGCGGAGGACGACGGGCGGGCAGGGAACAGCCGCAGATGCGGCTGCAGCGGGCCAGGGGCGAGGTCGCGCGCGCGACGCTGCGCCAGGGTCCAGGCGCGCTGGCCGCAGAACTGAAGCGCGTCGACATCGATCCCGTCCACGCCGCGCACCGCCTGCACCGCCGCCTGCACGTCCGACAGGTGCACGGGCACGGCGAGGTCGCGCGGGGCCGGCGACAGCAGCGCACGCAGCGCCTGCCGCGCCGCGTCGAGCACGCTGTCGCGCAGGAAGCCCGCGCCGATGAACACCGTCCCGGCGACCGCGACGGGCACGCGGATCGCCGAGCCGATCAGCACACGCTGGGTGATGTCGCGCGCTGAAGCGAGGATCGCGGCCAGCGTCGCGATCGTGCCGGCTGGCACGGCATCGCCCTCGGGGCCGACCACGCTCACCTGCACGACGCGCTCGCTGCCGCTCCAGATCCAGTCGGCGCGCGCGCGCAGCACGAGCCCGCTCTCCACGGCGAGCGCGGCAAGATCGTCGAGGCTGATCGCGCGCCCGAAGGTGCGCACATGGTGCGGCGCGCGCACCCGCATCTCCTCGGCGGCTTCCGGATCCGCGCCCCCTTCGGCGGCGATCGGGTTGGTCGCCTCGCGCAAGCCCGGCGGGCGGATCAGCAGGATCGAGAGCTGATCCTTGCGCACCGCGCCCTCGCGGCCGAGGCCCATGGCATAGCGCGCGCGCACAGTGCCCTGCCCGGAAGGCAGGCGCGCGCCGTTCCTGCCGTCGCCGAACTGGACGACCGTCCTGCCGTCGTCGCGCTGCTCGAGCGCGTAGACCTTCTCGTCGGGCCTGCGGCCGTAGAGCGTCGGCGCCTCGGTCCAGGCCTCGTCGTCGACCAGCACGGTGAGCGCGGGCTTGCCGCGCAGGGCGTCGGCCGCGGCACGCCTCGTGAGCGGGGTCTTGCGCAGGGCGAAGCGCTGGAACGGCCGGGCCGCATCGCCGTTGCCCAGGATCTCCTCCGTCTGCGTCTCGCCGTGCCCGGCCTGCGCGACATTCCCAAGCAGAACCGCGCGCGTGCCGTCGAGCGGGGTGGGCAGCGGCGGGTCGATATCGATCCGGAGCAGGCTCGGCGCCTCGACCGTGGTGCCGACGAGGCCGATCACGGGGATCGTCGCGCTGCCCGTCACCGTGGCGCGGTGCGTGGTCGCGCCATCGGTCAGGATCACGCGGCGCTTCGGCGCCAG
The DNA here is from genome assembly GCA_964533585.1 of uncultured Elioraea sp. GTDB lineage: Bacteria > Pseudomonadota > Alphaproteobacteria > Acetobacterales > Acetobacteraceae > Elioraea. Next base: position 13,295 of record CAZHMM010000058.1, on the reverse strand, counting down.
GCTGTCGAGATCGGCGAGGCGCGCCACCACGCGCGCGCCGCCGACCGTCGCCGGGACGTCCCAGAAGCGGAACCGCAGCGCCGGCTCCTCCACCTCCCAGAGCTGCGCGGCGCGCGCATTGATCCCGCCGACCAGCGTCGCCCCCGCCGGGTAGGTCCAGTCGATCCCCGCCGGCGCGACCGGCGTCAGCCTGACCACGGTCACCGTGTCGGAGAGCGGGCTGACGCCCGCGGCCGTCGCGCCGACGCTGACCTGCCGCTGGGCGACCGCGGCGACGCGGAGTGTCGCGACGTTCTGCCCCGAGACGATCACTCCGACGCTGCCGGAGGGTGTGACGATCAGCCCGCCAGTGCCCGGTACGTGCAGGGCCAGCAGCGCACCGACCCGCAGATCGTCTAGCTTCGTGTCGAGCGGGAACCATCCCTCGGCATCGGGCCAGCTCGGCGTGATGGGAACGATCGACCAGCCCGGCAGGCTGGTCCATGTCGAGCCGGAGCGCGTGCCCGGATCGAACACCATCTGCGTCGGCGGCGCGTTCCAGCCGAACAGGCGCAACGGTCGTTTCGCCTTCACCGCGGTGTTCAGCGCCGGAGCACTCACCGGCCTGTCCCAGACCACCCGCCGTCCATGCGGCGTGTCGGACGCGGCGGCGACCTCGCGCTCCTCGGCCCCGCCGACGATCACGCCGCCGGCCAACAGCACGACGCGGTCGCGTGCGGCGATCCGCTCCGGGCCCGCCCAGAGCAGGCCGCCCTTGCCGCCCGGCGCGATCGCGTTGTTGGGCGCCGGCTCGCCGGCGATCGCGACGCGGTTCAGCCGCGCCTCGGCCTCGATCGTCTCCACTGTCTCGAAGATCTGCGGCTTCTCGTCCTGGCCGGGCACGCTCATCAGCTTCAGCCCCGACCTGATGCTGAGCGTCGCATCGGGGGCGAGCGTGAAGGCGACCGGCGTCTCGGCCGCGAGTCCGGCGAAGGGCTGGTAGTCGAGCAGCCGGACCAGCCGGCGCAGGCTGTCGCGCTGGGTCGCCGTGCGCAGGAACGCCTCGTTCGCGATCCGCTCCTGGTAGAACCCGAGCACTTCCGCCATCGCCGACCAGAGCTCGACCAGCGTGATCGCGTGGTCGTCGCCCTCGCGCGTGGTCAGCGCCGGCAGGGTCTCCGAAAGCCGGCGCAGGCCGGCCGAACGGAACCCGGCGAAGGTGCCGATGCGCCAGGCGATCGCGTTCAGGCCGGGGCGGTTGACGACCCCGCGCGGCGCGGCCGGCGCATCCGGCTCGCCGCAGCCGCAGAAGGCGTCGTCGCGCAGGCGCGGGTCGCTCATCGCCGTCACCCCTCACCGTCGATGTGCAGCACGAGTACGCCGTTCTCGGGCCGGGACGGATCGGCATCGAGACGGGGCAACTCGATGCCGCCGAACAGCATCCGCCCGGCCTCGATCTCGCCCGCCGGCAGGGCCCAGTAGCGGTGGAACGCGCGCACGATGCAGGACGAGACCCCGGGCACCGCCACGACCGCGGCGACGACCGCCGAGAGGTGCAGCACGCTGCCGAAGCGCGCGCGCGCCGGATCGAACAGGCCGCCGCGGCCGATCAGCGCGGCGCGCACCTTCGGCACGACGCTCTGGCGGAAGTGGCCCGGCACCAGGCAAAGCCCGATCTCCAGCCGGAGCGGCACGTACTGCGCGGCATGCACCGCAAGGTCGCGCCCGGCGAGGCGCCAGCGATTGAGCCCGGCCGCGGCACGACGCGCAAAGGGCGCGGCAAGCGCCGATCCGCCGCCGGGCAAGGCGACGAGATCGGCCGGGTCGGATGGATGGAGCGCGACGAAGACGGTATGCCAGCTGCCGGTCCAGCGGATCAGGGCGCGCGCCGCGGCGATCCCCGGCAGCGTCAGTGCCGCCGCATCCCAGTCCGCTTCCGTCACGGCGCGGAACTGGCGGGCGTGCATCGCCGCCGGTGCGCGCAGGCGGGCCGAGGCGAGGCTTTCCGCGTCCGTCCCCGCGCGGGCCGGCAGAGGCTGCCAGACAGCGTCGATGGCGGGGAAGGGCGCGAGCGGCGCGTCCGGATCGGCAGGATCGACGAGCTCGCTCGCCGGGGGGCGCACGGCATGGACCAGCGCGCCGGCGCCGACATTGCCGGCACGCCCGTTGCCGATCCGGAACCGCGCGACGATCGCCGCATCCTCCGGCGCGCGCCTTCCGAAGGCGTCGTCGCCGAACCGCAGTCGCGCGCGCCCGGCCTGATCGAGTTCCGCGACGAAATGCTCGTCGAAGGCGCCGCTCTCCAGCAGGTCCGGCACCGGGCGCCAGATGCGCGGCGTCTCGCCGGGCGCATCGACGACGAGCACGGCGGCCGCGGCGGTCTGTTCCGGCGGCGCGCCAAGGTCGTGGCGCGCATCCGCGAGCCGTCCAGCGGCATCGAACCGCGGCTCCTTCGGCATCGGCTGGAAGGTGAGCGGCGTGCGGGGCAGGGTCAGCGTGGTGGTGCGGCCGCGCGTGACCGGGCGTGGCAGCGAGCCATCCTCGGTGCGCGCGGTGACCGTCCGACCGTGATCGACCGGCACCACGTTACCGCGTGCCTGGCCCGCGTGCGGAATGGCGAGCCCGGTCAGGTCGCGCCCGGTGATCGTCAGCGCGAAATCGGGCGCGTGGTCGCGCGACCAGGTGACGCGGAGCAGCGGCAGCGTGGTGTCGGCCGCGCCGGTGACGCGGCGGAGCACCGGCTCGTCCATGACGAGATCGGCCTCGGCGCGGAACGCAGGATCCTCGGCCTCGGCGACCGTCTCGATCCGCACTGCGGCGCGTCGCGCCGCGTCGGCATCCGGCGCATGGCCGGTCTCCGGCCCCTTCGCCTCGTGCAGCAGCAGCCATTCGCCGAGCGCAATGGGCGGCCGGATCACCGTGCCATCGGGCCGTACGGCATAGACATAGGCCGCGGTCGCACCGCGCGGGAGGCAGCAGAGCCGCCCGCCGAAGTCGTGCAGCCAGAGGCGATTCAGGTCCGGGTGGCAGCGCGTGCGCGCGGTCGCCTCGAACACGACGACCCCCGCGGCCGCGGGATCGGCATCGAGGTCCAGTCCGACGGTGTCGGGAATGAGCGGACCGGGGGGGGCGATCGCGCCGCGCAACGGCGCGCCGATGCGCGTCAGGAAGGGCGCGGCGGCGGGGACCGTGCCGGCGCCGGTGACGTCGAGCTGCACGAAGGTCCAGGCATTGCGCCCGTCATGCATGCGGTAGTCGACCAGCCGTGCATGGCGCCGCGCCGAGACGCGCAGCCGGCAAGTCTCGAGATAGGCCTCGGTGCCGACGGCATCCTGCATCCAGGCCAGCCGGTCTCCTTCCGCCGCCAGCAGCTCGACGAGCGCGGTCGCGGGCTCCGCGGGGTGTGTCTCGTGCCAGGACGGGTTGCGCGTGCGGGCGAGGTCGAGCAGCCACGCGCGGAACGAGGCGTAGTCGCGCGCCATGTGATCGAGCAGCGGCCGCTCGCCCTCGGGCACCGGGCATGCAGGCTCGATCCGGCAGTCGAGATCGGACGGGCAGCCCGCCTTGAAGTTCACCGGCACCGCAGAGAGCAGCGAGTCGATCTGCCACGCGGCGGGATCGCGCACGACCAGCCGATAGATCGAGAAGTCGCCCGCGTCGGTGACGAACACGCTGAGCGTGTCGTCCGGTCCCGGCTCGACCGCGGTGATGCCGATGCCGATCACGCGGGCCCCGCCTTCGAGCGCGAGGTCGGACGGGGTGAGCGCCGGCGGCGGCTTGAGCAAGCTCACGCGCAGCTCGTGCCGGCGCCCGGGCGCGGCCAGCGGATCGAAGCGGTAGTCCGCGAAGTCGAGCCCGTTCAGCGTCGGATGGGCGCGGATCAGCGCGCGGCGCTCGTCTTCGGCGCAGGCGGGGATGGCGGCATCGGTGATGCTCATCCGCCGGTCTCCATCGCGAAGGTCTCGACGCGCGGCGGCCCGCCCTGGCGCGGCGCATAGACCACGGTGACGATCAGCGAGGACTCCTCGACCGCAACGGCGACGCGCTGGACCGCGATCACCTCGTCGAGCCAGCGCATCAGGGCGCCGTGCACCATCTGCTGGGTGGCGGTGGCGAGCGCGTCGGACGCCGGCTGGAACACCAGCTCCTTCAGCCCGCAGCCGAAATCGGGCCGCATTACCCGTTCGCCCGGCGCGGTGAACAGCACCTGCTCGATCATCGCCCGGATCTGCACCTCGCGTCCCACCGTCGCCGACCGGCCGCGCGCGTCGGGCCTGAACGGGAAGCCGAGGAAGGGCGAACCGCTCATCGCCGTCAGTCCGAGGTCAGGTCCGGGTGGCGGAGCACGACGTTCGCGCTGGTGTCGACGTCGATCGCGAAGGCCTGACGCCGCGCGGCCAGGTGCCGCACCACGCCGCGGCCGATCGCGCTGAAGAAGCGGCGGCGCTCGCGCGTGGTGTCGGGGTCGTTGTTCGGCAGGGTCGGCAGGCCATCGAGCGCGAGCAGCTCGTTCAGCGCCCTCTCGATCTCGAGCGCGAGGCTGTCGCCGAAGCTGTCCGGGCTGCCGCCCTTGAGCGCGCCCATCGCCGCTACTCCACGAACACCTTGGTGGACAGGAGGCTCGGCGTCGGCAGCGGAAACACCGGCTGCGGCGGCGCGGGTGTCACCGGCAGGATGCCGACGGCGGTCTCGCCGGGATGGATATGCGCCTGGAGCATGCCGACGAGCTGGCCGAGATAGGCCAGCAGCAGATCGCCCTTCACGTGCGGATGCGCCGCCGAGGCGCTGCCGTGATGCACGAGCGGCGCCTCGGTGACCGCGCGCGCCAGACCCTTCACGGTCACGGTCGCGGTCGTCATGTTGATCTCGACCATCTGGATTCCGAAACCATCCCCGATCGTGATGGTCTGAGCGAGGTCGTCCATCTGCACGGAGAGCCCGGTCTCGGTCCGCCAGAGCCGCTGGGTGGGCTGCGCGGGGCCGGCCTGGATGGTGGTCGGGATGCCGGGCGCCGGCCACCAACCGCCGGTCCAGATCGGCCGGGAGGGATCGCCAGCCTCGAACTCGATCCACACCGCCGCTCCCGGCACGGGCAGCGAGAAATATCCGGCAAGCGGCCCGGCATAGGGCACGCAGGGGACCGCCCAGCCGCTCGGGATCTCGCCGAGCACTTCCGGAACAATGGCCTGGATCCGGCCCTGCTGCAGCGGGTCGGTGTTGCTCACCACCGTGCCGCGGTACTTGCCGTAGAACCGATCGACGCCGGTGATCGGCCCGTCCGTCCCGGCCTCGAACTCGTCAATCTCGATCGGCATGGACACTCTCCCTCAGGCAACCGCGGCGGCAAGCGGATCGATGAACAGCTCGGCGCCCTTGAGGCCGAGCGCGTTGCGGCTTGCCTGGAAGCGTTGCGTCCAGGCACCGGTCGAGATGCTGTGGGACACGCGCTCGACATACCAGACGCCGCTATGGGCCCGTCCGGCGCCGCGGATCAGCACCGGCAGGCCGGGCCGCAGCATCCGTCCGTACTTGATCGAATCGACCGACCCGCTGCCGGTGATCGCGCGGCTCGACCTGTCGGCTATCGCCTGGTTCTGCCGGAACAGCTCGGCCGGATTGGCGGCATCGCGCGCGGTCGGGCGTCGGACCGGCGGCGGGATGATCCGCATCAGCGTCGGCTCCAGCCCCTCGGGCGGCTGCAACGCAGCGATCGCGGGCACCGGCAGCGGCGCGCCGGTGGTCGGGTCCACCCCAACCGACAGGGCCCCGGTCGGTTGCAGCGTGTCGTAGCCTGCCTGGAAGTCGAGCAGGTTCGTCATGGTCCCGAAATCGACCGAGAGCACGCCCTGCGGCGGCACCGCGGTCAGCGGCGGATGGAAGTGGCCGACATCCAGACCGGCAAGCGGGTCGGGCTGGAGATAGAATTCGTAGGCGAGCTGGCGCGCCATCTCGCGCAGCATCCGCGCATCGGTCGTTCGCTGGATCGTGGTCGTGTCGAGGATCGTGCGCGTCGGCGGCGTGGGCAGCGGGAACGGCGTGATCGCGTAGCAACCGAGGATCATGCTGGCGATCGTCACCGGGTCGAGGTTGGGATGCGGCAGCGGCTGCTCGATCAGGTTCATGATCGTCGCCGAGGCATCCATAGCCACCACCTCTGCCGTGGTGCCGCGCTGTGCCCCGCCGCCGGATTGGCGCACCTCGCGGACATAGCCGTTCACGACCGTTTCCGGAATCGGCAGCCCGGCCGAGACCGCAACCGAAACCGGCGTCAGCGGCCGGAACAGATCGGCGATCGGCGGGTCCCAGTCGCCCAGCAGGTTGCGCGACAGCCGGAACCGGAGCCGCAGGATCGACGCCTGACCGACCGAGGTCTCCGCCTCGATCCCGTCCAGCGCGTCGATCAGCGGCTTGGGCAGCGGCGCGAGGGCGATCCGGACCTGGAAGAACGGGGGCGCGAGCGGCATGGCGGTCTCCGCTACTCGCCGGGCGCCGGCACGGCGATCGTCCGTCCCGGCTCGGCGGCCAGGTCATCGGGATCGAGCACCGTGTTGGCATCCGCGACGCGCCACCACAGCTCGGCATTGCCGAACCATTCCTGCGCCACCCGATCCAGCCGCTCGTCCTGGCGGACCGTGTGGACGAACGCTCCACGCGCCGCCGGAATGATCCGCATCCCCTTGTAGCGGATCATCCGCCCGTCCGGCCCGATCCAGGTCAGGGTCGCAACGGGCTCGTAGCGGCTGCCGCGGAAGAACACCCGACCCTCCCTAGAGCGGCGGCGCGGTGACGCGCACCGCGACATCCACCAGGTTGAGCGCCGTCATCACCTCCTTCTGCACGAACGATGTCATGTAGACCCAGTAGGCCGGGCTGGTCATGTCGAGGTCGCGATAGGTCAGGACCTTCATGGAGAGCTCGGCCTTCGCAAGGATCGGATTGAGGTTCACGTCGAAGGCCTGCTCGGTGATGCTCACCGACTGCATCCGGACCGGCAGAACCCGGGCCGGCCCCCAGACCAGCAAGGCGAGCGGCACGGGCTCGCCGCCGATGAACGCGCCGCCGGCAACCGAGAGGATCTGGTTCGCGAGCACCCGCCCGGTCTGCGGATAGAGCAGGCTCTCGAGCGTCGCGAGTGCCGGATGCAGGCCGACCGCGCCCGCCAGCGCGTCGCCCTTCTCCAGCTGGTCGGCCGCGTCGATCTCGACCGTCATGCTGATCGTCTCGTCGGGCGGCCCGTCCGACTGCAACGCATCGCCCCGGCCGGACGAGCCTTCGGCCGCGCGGGGCGAGAGCGAGCGGGTCAGCGTTTCCGGGTTGTACTGGAACACCACCAGCCGCGGCACCATCACCGGCAGCGCGTAGGCCACCAGCGCGCCCTTCATGATCCGCGGGGAGCCGGAGAAGCCGCTCATGCCGCGCCTCGCCGTCGGCCGAACACATCGGTGTCGCGGCACAACGCCGGATCGGCTGGGTCAGGCGCGAAGCCGAAGCAGGAGAGCTCGCAGGATTGCGGCAGCGCCTCGCCGAACGTACCGCGCACGACATGGATGATCTCGTGCATCACGATCCCGGGCAGCGACGGTCCGCAGGTCCCCGCGTCCAAGGCAAGCGTGCCGATGGTGAAGATATTGGCCGGCCTCGAGAAGCCGGTGGCTTCCGCACAGGCGCCCGGGTTCTCCAGGTCGGCCGAATCGGCGCAGCGGAAGTCGAGGCCGTGGCGGCGGATGTTCCGGGTCATCGCGCGCCGGCGGGTCGGCTCGATGCAGTCGTCGTTGATGATCGTATCGATCGCCACGCGGATTGCATCCTCCATGATCTGGAACGAGAAACCGGGTGTGGTGGCGCAGGATGGGCGGACGAACACGGTCACGCCCTGCTCGTCGAACACGTGCGTGCGCGGTCGCGGCGCCGGCTGGCGACGGACCGTGCCGCCCGTCCGGTCCTGCACGACATGCGCGAGCTCGTGCGCCAGCAGGTGCCGCCCTTCAGGCGTCTCCGGCCGGTACGCGCCGCGGGCGAACACCAGAGCATCGCCGAGCGCGAAGGCGCGCGCGCCGACGCTGCGCGCGGCCCGGTCGGCGGCCGGCCCGTCATGGACGCGCACCGCGCCGAGTTCGGCGCCAAGCCCGGCGCCGAACCACGCCGCATCGCCCCCGCGCAGCGCCTGCCCGGGCTCGGCCAGCGCGGCTGCCACGTCCGTGCCGGCCGAGCCGGCGACAGCGCCGCCATCGGCGCGGCGCGACAGCCGCTCCTCCTCCTCGCAGCGCGCGCACTTGCGCCGGAGCACGGAGGCACCGAGCACGCGATCGGCGATCGCATCCGCCTCGCGCTCGGCCGCGTCGTCGATCGCGCCGATGCGGAAGGCCGGGGCCTGCGGCGCGGCGCGCTCGACCTCGGCGGAGCGTGTCGCGGCGGTTCTCATTTCCTGCGCTTCCCCGCCCCGCCGCCGAGGATCCAGCGCAGGCGCTCGGGCACGATCGGCAGCCTGGTGAAGTCGATGGTCAGCATGCCGCCGATGTTCGGCTGGTCCATCAGCGGGTCCCTGGGCCCCTTCACCGAGGGGATCGTCTTCATGCTCTGCTGCGTCTCGCCGCCCGGACCGGTGACGATCTCACTCGGCGTGGTCAGGAACGGCCCCTTCTGATAGCCACCGGACAAGGTCAGCCCCGGCACGATGCCGATCTTTCCGGTGAGCTTGGTGAGCGTCCATGTGTCGGTCTGCGGCATCACCGTCCAGCCGGCATCCAGCGACAGGCTCGAGAACCAGGTCGGACTGTCGCCACGACCCAGCTTGAGCAGCTCTGACCCGTCGAACTTCAGCGCGAATTTCAGCGGATCGGTGTCCTTGTCGGGCAGGGTGTAGGTGAAGGACGAGATCGGCCAGTACGGGATCAGCCCGAGCGGGGCGGTGAAGTTCATCCCCGAGAGCATCTCGCGCCCTTCGCGGGAGGCGAACATCGCGCCCAGGCCGAGGCCGTAGGTGGCGGCCCCGAACGAGACCACGCCGACCTGCTCGCCGGTCGAGAGCGCGCCGAACTCGGCCTTCGCCTTGTCCTCGACCGGCTTGATGATCTTCTCCTTGACCTCGTTCTTGTCCTTGAGCTTCTCGGCGGCGACCTTCAGTCCCTCCACGATCACGTCAGCCTCGGGCTTCTCGTCCGCCTTCCCGCCCTTGCCGTTGTCGCGACGCAGTGTCGACGCCGTCGCATCCTGGCGCACATGGGCAAGCTCGTGCGCGAGCAGCCGCCGCCCCTCCGGCTCGGCCGGCCGATACGCGCCCTCGGCGAACACCAGGTCGTTGCCGATCGCGAAGGCACGCGCGCCGACCGACCGCGCCGCGCGATCCGCACGCGGGCCGTCATGGACGCGCACGCGGGCGAGATCGACGCCAAGCGCCGCGCCGAACGCGGTCCGGTCGGCGGCGGCCAGCGGCTGAGCAGGCGACGTCAGCGCTGATGCGACCGCCGACTGAGCGTCCGCGGTGACCGTGCCGCTGCCGTGTGCACGCCTGTGCAGCGCGGCGTCGTCCAGGATGCGGTCGGCGATGGCATCCGCCTCGCGCTCGGCCGCGTCATCGGCCGCGCCGATCCGGAACGCCGGCGGAGCGATCGGCGACGGACGGGCGGCTTCGGGTTCAGCGAAGCGTCTCACACCCGGCCCCCTTTCCGCGCGCCGAGCGCGGCGGCAAGCGCGCCCGCCGCGTCGTCCAGTGTCCGCCCGCCGTCGATGCGGAGCGGGGCATCGTTCGCAACGGACGCAGCCGGTCCCGCGAGCGCCCGGCGGGCGGTCGTTTCGATCTCCAGGCGCGTGGGCGGCCGGCCGGCAAGGCCGAGGATCCGCAGTTTCCGGATCACCACCCGGGTCATCGCGCCACCTCCGCCGGCAGGGCGGCGGCAAGCCGGCCGAGCTTGGCGAACTCGCGCCTCGCCGCCGTCACGAGATGGCTCATGCCGATCGGCGCGTTCGCGGCCGCCGCGGCCGAAGCTGCGTTCAGCGCGACATTGCGGATCGCCCCGCCCGGCAGATCGAGCCGCGCCAGCGCGTCGAGATCGATCCCGTCGACGGGCGCGCGCGGCGGGATGTGGCGCTGCCAGATCGCGCGCCGCGCCGCCTCGTCCGGGAACGGCAGGTCGATCACGAACCGAAGGCGTCGGAGGAAGGCCTGGTCGACATTCGCGCGCAGATTCGTCGCCAGGACCGATAGGCCGCGATACGACTCCATCCGCTGCAGCAGATAGGCGATCTCGACATTGGCGTGGCGATCGTGCGCGTCCTTCACCTCGGTGCGCTTTCCGAACAGCGCGTCGGCCTCGTCGAAGAACAGCACCGCCCCGCCGGCCTCGGCGGCATCGAACACGCGGCGGAGGTTCTTCTCGGTCTCGCCGATCCACTTCGACACCACGCCAGAGAGGTCGATCCGCCAGAGATCGAGCTCGAGCGCGCCAGCCAGCACCTCGGCCGCGAGCGTCTTGCCGGTGCCGGACGGGCCCGCGAGCAGCACCGCCAGCCCCTCGCCGCGCGCGCCGTGGCGCACGAAGCCCCATCGCTCGACCGTCGCGCGGGTACGCGCCGCGCCGGCGACCTCGCGCAGCGCCGCCTCGGTCTCGGCCGGCAGGACGAGATCGTTCCAGCCCGCGCTTGGCACGATCCGCTGACCGAGATCGGCCAGCACGGGCGAGGCCTCCTCGCGCGCGCGCGCCCACAGCCCGGCGCAGCGCCCACGTCCGCGCGGCTCATTCGCCGCGATCCGGCCGATCGTTTCCGGCGGCAGGGCGAACTGCCGCGCGAGCCCGGTCGCGGCCGTGCGATCGAGGTCCGGCGCGGCCGCGCGCCAGACCGCGCAACGCATCGCCAGATCGGCCGCCGGCAGCACGATCGAGGTCACGCCCGCGGGCAGCCCCGCACGGCTCGGCGCGGCAACAAGGACCGGCCCGGCGCGACGGCGGATCAGCCCGATCAGCGACGACGGGTCGGCGATGCCGTGCAGGTCCAGCACCAGCGCGAGCCGCGACAGCGCGCAGTCGCGCATCACGAGGGCGATCGCGCGGTCGCGCATCGCGGGATCGGCCGGCAGCAGCGCCGGATCGAGCCGCACCGGCGTGCGCGACTGCGCCGCGGCCGCGGCCGCGGCAACGGCCCGACCGCCGGCCTCGGGCGGGCCGAGCAGGGCCACGGTCTCGATGCCGGCGGCCTTGCGCGCGAGCCGCGCGAGCGCCGCCGGCAGCGCCGTGATGTCGAGCGGGAGCAGCAATCCCGTCGCCTCCGCGTCCAGGCGGTCGATACCCAGCAGGAAATCACGGACCCGCGCAGCCAGCCGCACGGGCGCGGACGCCAGCGGCACGTCACCGGCGATCTCCACGATCCGCAGCGCCGCCAGCACGCCGGCGGGTGCGAGTGCGAGGAACGTCGAGGGAGCCTCGCCGCCCGCGATCGCCGCCGCGAGGCCGCCGGTAACATGCGGACCGGCCCGCCCAGGCCGCGCCAGCATGCCGGCGACATCGGCATCGACCTCGGCGGCGAGGCAGAGCGTGACGATGTCGGTCTCCAGCCGGGACAGCCCGAGCCGTTCCGAGAGCGCGACGAGCGCGGGGACCTGCCCGGCCGAGCGCAGCGTCGCCTCGACCTCGGCCTGCTCGGCGGCGAGCGCCGCGCGCCTCGCCTTCAGCGCGTCGGGATCGGTCCCCGACGAGGCCATCCGCGCGGCGAGCGCGAGCCGGCATTGCGCGATCGCCAGGCCGAGGTGCCGGTCGTTCCAGCCGTGCCAGTCGGGCAGCGCCTGCACCGGCCGTGCGGGGTCGTGCGTCATGGCACGCTCACCGCATCGGCGCTCTCCGCGCCGTTGACGCGCACGCGCACGGCGGCTCCCGACACTTCGCCCGCCGTGGCGCCGAGATCCGCCAGCCGCACCTCGACCGCGGTGGCGCTCGGCGCGGCGGTGCCGTTCGGCGGGCTGCCGATCGCGGCAACGCGGTCGCCCACGAACACCAGGCTCGCCGCACCCGGCACGAACAGGCGCTGCCCGTCCACGCGCAGCCGCGCGGCGAGCGGCCCGGCCGCCGGCAGCAGCGTCGCCGCGGTGACGCGCGGGATCAGTTGCAGCACCGTCGTGTCGGACAGGTGACGCGGTTCGGGCGGCACGGACAGGTCGGCAACAGGAACACCTGGCCCCTCGCCGCCGCCGACGCCCGAGGGTGGGCGTTCGGCGATCACCCGCAGGGCCAGCGTGCCGGGCTGCAGCGCCGCGACGTCGGGGATCGGGGCGGTGACGATGCGGCCGCCCAGCTCGGGCAGCACCTCGGCCGGCGCAAGATCGCCGAACTGCACCAGGGTGCGCGGTGCGCGCAGGTTCTCGCCCTCGATCGTGATCGTGTCGCCGATCCGCACCCGCCGTTCGCCCGGGCGCTCGCTCGGTGCGGGCGTTCGGTATGCATCAAGAATGAGTGGGGGACGGAACGGCTGGAGATAGATGCGCCGCTCGGTGACGGGCAGCGGCGCCTGGCGGCGCTCGCGCGGCAGGAGCTCGACCACCGAGACGCCAATCAGCGCGGCACGCCGGAGCGGGGTGGTGTTCAGCGCCGACCAGATCTGGGTGATCTCGGAGAGTTCGGCGCGGCGCAGCGTGATGGTGAGCCGCTCGGTCTGGCCGAGGAGTTCGAGGTCCATCACCGGTGCTCCCTGCGGGGCATCGGCAATGGTCGCGCGGAGCACGCGCAGCGACGGCGTCAGGACCGCATGCTCGTGCAGCACCGCGAGCGCGTCGGCGAGCGCGGCCTGCGCGTTCAGATCGGCGAGCGCGTCGGTCTCGTCGGCGGCGTGGCTGGTGAGTAGGTAGGTGAGGTCGATCCCGAGCGGCGGGCGCACCGGCACGCGCCCGGCCGTGTCAGCCCGCGGCGGCAGATTGGCGAGATGCGGATTAGGCGCGACATGCAGCAGATAAAGGTTCACGCGCAGCCCCGCCGCGCCGTCCGGCGTGACGTCGGGCGGGGCGAGGGTGACCGAGACGGTCTCGAGCTGCATGCGGTCGCGCAGCAGCGTGCGCAGCGTGCGCGATGCGCCGGCGATGGGGAGATGGCCGGGCATCGTGCGAGCCCTACCAGCGCGCCCTGTCGCGCGCGCTGCGCATCGCCGCGTAACGCGCGAAGCCGCGATCGGGCGGGGCGGCCGGCCTGGGGGTCGGGGCGGGCTTCGGTGCGGGCGCCATCACCACCTCGATCTGCTCGATGGTGATCGTCGGTGCCGAGGGTGCGGCGCGCGCGAACTGCGCCTCCGCCGCGGGCTCGGGTGGCGGCGGCAGCACCGGCGCGACGGCCGGAAGC
>CAZHMM010000057.1:0-21165 GCA_964533585.1 uncultured Elioraea sp. | reverse complement strand
CGGCAAGCGCTACACCTTCAAGCTGCGCGAGGGCGTGAAGTTCCACGACGGGACGGAACTCACCGCCGAGGACGTGGTCTACTCGATGGAGCGCATCCTCGCGGTGAAGAAGGGCGCCTATCCGCTGTTCGCCACCCTGGTCGATCCGGGCAGCACCCGGGCAGTCGGCAAGTACGCGGTGGAATTCAACCTCAAGGCGGCCTCGGCGATCTTCGCGGCGACCACGCATGACGTCTATGTCGTGAACTCGGCGCTGGTGAAGCGCAACGAGCGCAACGGCGACTGGGGCCAGGAGTGGATCGCGCGCAACGACGCGGGCTCGGGCTCCTACATCATCCGCCGCTTCGATCCCGCGCGCGGCTTCCTCGCCAGCCGCTTCGACGACCACTTCCTCGGCCCCGCCGGCCTCGCCGAGATCGACTTCCGCTACGTCGCCGAGGTGAACTCGCGCGTGCTCGGCCTGATCCGCGGCGACTTCCAGGGCACCGACCCCTACATGCCGCAGGACCAGATCGCGCGGCTGCAGGCGGATGCGAACCTGAACGTGTTGGAGGCGGAGTCGACGCGCCTGTTCTATGCCTGCATCCACAACCAGCGCGCGCCGATGAACGACGTCAATTTCCGCAAGGCGCTCTGCTACAGCTTCAACTACGATGGCTGGATCAACGACATCCTCGGCAAGTCGGTGGTCCGCAACACCCACGTCATCCCGAACCCGATGTGGGGCGCGCCGAAGGATGTCGCCGGCTACACCTTCGACATCGACAAGGCGAAGTGGCACATCGCGCAGATGGCCTCGCCGCCGCGCGAGATCGTCGTCGCCGGCATGGTCGGCTACGAGCAGTCGATGCAGGCGGCGGCGCTGCTGCAGAACGGCCTGACCCGCGCCGGCATCCCGAGCCGGCTGCTGAACGAGCCGTGGCCGGTGGTCTCCAACAAGATGCGCGACCCGGAGCAGATGTATGACGTGCTGTTCCTGTGGCGCAGCACCTACTACGCCGATCCGCACAACTGGGCGGGCGAGCTCCTGCACACCGACCGCCACCGCGGCGGCAATGCGAGCTACTACAGCAATCCCGAGGTGGACCGGCTGTTGAACGAGGCGCTCGCCATCGCCGACCAGGAGAAGCGCGCACCGCTCTACGAGCAGGTCGCCCGCATCTCCAGCGCCGAGGCGTCGGGCATCTACATCCACAACACCAAGTGGTTCGGGCCGTTCCGCAAGAACGTCAGCGGCGTGCGGTTCTGCCCGATCGGCGATGGGCAGGAGATGCGCTGGCTCAGCATCGCGTGACCATCCTGTGCCATGACGGGGCGGCGGGAGGCGCCGCCCCGTGAAGACGCTTGTCCTGATCGTCAACCGGCTGATCTGGTTCTTCCCCACCGTGCTGGGGCTGCTGGCGATCGTCTTCTTCATCTCGCACGTGATCCCGGCCGATCCGGCCGCCTTCGTCGCCGGCGAGAACGCCACGCCGGAGACGATCGCGGCCATCCGCGAGCGGCTCGGCCTCGATCAGCCGCTGCACATCCAGTTCGTCCGCTACATCCAGGCGATCCTCGAAGGCGACATGGGGCGCAGCATCTACACCGGCCGCCCGGTCGCCGAGGATCTGCTGAGCCGGCTGCCGGCGACGCTGGAACTGACGCTGGTCACCATCGTCGTCGCGAGCGTGATCGGCATTCCGCTCGGCGTGGTCAGCGCGCTCAGGCGCAACTCCTGGCTCGATCACGGGCTGCGCGTCGTCACGATCGCCGGGCTGGCGATCGCGAGCTTCTGGTTCGCGATCCTGCTCCAGCTGTTCTTCTCCATGCGGCTCGGCTGGACACCGCTCACCGGCCGCGTCGATGGCTGGGGTCCCGAGCCGATCACCGGGTTCTATGTGATCGACGCCGTCATCCTGTGGGACATGGAGACGCTGGTCGACGCGCTGCACCACATGGTGCTGCCGGTCGCGACCCTCGCCCTGCCGGCGGCCGCGACCATCGTGCGCTTCACCCGCGCCGGCGTGCTGAATGCGCTGGAGAGCAACTACGTGCTCTACGAGACCGCGATGGGCTATCCGCGCCGCCTGGTGATCTGGAAATACGTGCTGCGCAACGCGCTGATCGGCACGGTGACGCAGATCGGCCTGATCTTCGGCATCCTGCTCGCCGGCGCGGTGGTGGTCGAGGCGGTGTTCGACTGGCCCGGCCTCGGCCTGTTCGCCGTCAACTCGATCCTGAACTCCGACTACAACGCGGTGATGGGCTTCACCCTGATCGCCGGAACGATGTTCATCGTCGTCAACCTGATCGTCGACATCCTCCAGGGCATGATCGACCCGCGGGAGACGCGCTGATGCGCCGGGTGATGCGCAAGCTCGCCGAGGACCGGGCCGCGATGCTGGGGCTCGCGCTGATCGCGCTGCTCGTGCTGGTGGCGGTCTTCGCGCCCTGGCTCTCCACCCATCCCGGCGACGTGACCGAGTTCCATACCGCGCGCCGGCTCAGCCCGCCGGGGCCGGAGAACTGGCTCGGCACCGACCGGATGGGCAGCGACATCTACTCGCGGCTGCTGTTCGGCGCGCGCATCACCATCGCCATCGCCGTGACCGCGATCACCGTCGCGGTGATCATCGGCGTGCCGATCGGCCTCGTCGCCGGCTACTACGAGGGGATCGGCAGCGATCTGCTGATGCGCGTCTCCGACATCTTCCTCGCCGTGCCGCAGATCGTGCTGGCGATCGCGATCGCGCAGACCCTCGGCCCCTCGATCGAGAACGTCATCCTCGCCCTCTCCGCCACCTACTGGCCGTTCTGGGCGCGGCTCGTCTACGCCGAGACCCGCTCGATCAAGAACGAGCCCTTCGTCGAGGCCGCGATCGCGCTCGGCTGCTCGCCGTTCCGCGTGATGGTGCTGCACATCCTGCCCTCGATCTCGTCCTCGATCATCGTGCGCACCACGATCGGCATGGGCGGGACGATCCTGACCGCGGCAACGCTGGGCTTCCTCGGCCTCGGGCCGCCGCCGCCGACGCCCGAATGGGGCCGCACGATCGCCGAATCGCGCGAGTTCCTGCCGATGGCCTGGTGGTACGCGGCCTTCCCGGGCCTTGCGATCTTCATGGTGGTGATGGGGTTCAACCTGCTCGGCGACGGGCTGCGCGACGTGCTCGATCCCCGGCTGCGGCGCGCGGGGCAGCATGGCAAGTGAGCTGATCGCCGTCCGCGACCTGCGTGTCTCGTTCGGCTCGGATGCCGGGCTCGCCAAGGTGCTCGACGGGGTCGAGCTGTCGATCGGGCGGGGCGAGATTCGCGGCCTGGTCGGCGAGTCGGGCTGCGGCAAGACCACGCTCGCGCGCGCGATCCTCGGCATCCTGCCGCGCAACAGCGCGCGGATCGAGCGCGGCGAGATCCGCTTCGACGGGCGTGACCTGCTCGGCGTGCCCGAGGAGACGCTCGCGCGCGAGGTGCGGGGGCGCGAGATCGCCTACATCCCGCAGGACCCCTCGACCGCGTTCAACCCGGTGTTCACGATCGGCACGCAGATCGATGACCTGATGCGGTTCAAGTCGCCGCTGCTGCGCGGCGCGGCCGCGGATCGGCAGGGGTTCTTCAACAGCTACCCGCGCGAGCGGCGCGCGGCCGATCGGGCGCGCGTGCTGGAGCTGCTGCGCCTGGTGCAGCTTCCCAACCCGGAGGCCGTGCTGCGCAAGTACCCGCACGAGGTCTCGGGCGGACAGCGCCAGCGGCTGATGATCGCGATGGCGCTGCTGCCCGAGCCGAAACTGGTGATCGCCGATGAGCCGACCACGGCGCTCGACGTCACCGTGCAGGCGCAGATCCTGAAGCTCTTGAAGCAGCTCGCGCGCGAGCGCGGCGTGGCGGTGCTGTTCACCACCCATGACCTGGGGGCGGCCTACGAGATCTGCGACCGCATCACGGTGATGTATGCGGGGCAGGAGGTCGAGGAGGCGCCGGTCGACGGATTCTTCGAGCGGCCGAGCCATCCCTACACGCGCAAGCTGCTCGACAGCCTGCCCTCATCGGAGGCGGGCATCCGCGGCATCGCCGGCGAGATTCCGCGCCTGATCGATCCGCCTCCCGGCTGCCGCTTCCATCCGCGCTGCGAGCGCGCGAGCGGGCGCTGCCGCGCCGAACGGCCCGCGCCCGAAGCGATCGACGCGCTGCACAGCGTGCGCTGCCACCACAAGCTGACCGCGACGGAGCCCGTATCGTGACCGCGGCCGAGAGCATCCTCGAGGTCGAGGCGCTGCGGAAGTACTTCCCGGTCCGCAATGTCTGGAAGCGCCGGGTGGGCTGGCTGCGCGCGCTCGACGACGTGTCGTTCTCGGTCAGGCGCGGCGAGATTCTCGGCATCGTCGGCGAGTCCGGCTGCGGCAAGTCGACGCTCGGCAAGACGCTGATGGGCATCCACACCGCGACCGCGGGGCGCGTCGTGTTCGAGGGCCACGACATCGCCGGGCTCAAGCCGCATCAGAGCCGGCGCTTCCGCGAGCATCTCCAGTACTGCTACCAGGACCCGGGCGCCTCGCTCGATCCGCGCTGGACCATCCGCGGCTCGCTGCACGAGCCGCTGGTCGTGCACACCGACCTGCCGGAGCCGGAGCGCGAGGCGCGCGTGCGCGAGATCCTGCGCGCGGTCGGCCTGCCGGAGACGCATCTCGATCTCTATCCGCACGAGATCAGCGGCGGCCAGCAGCGCCGCGTCGGGCTCGCGCGCATCCTGACGCTGAAGCCCTCGGTGGTGATCCTGGACGAGCCGACCTCGGGGCTCGATGTGTCGGTGCAGGCGACGATCCTGAACCTGCTCCTGTCGCTGCGCGAGCAGTTCGGCCTGACCTATCTGTTCATCTCGCATGACCTCTCGGTCGTGCGCATGATCTGCCAGCGGGTCGCCGTCATGTATCTCGGTCGGGTGGTGGAGATCGGCGACACCGAGGCGATCTTCAGCACGCCGCGCCACCCCTACACGCAGTCGCTGCTGGCGGCGATCCCGCGCATCGGCGGGCCGCGCGTGACCGATACCTTCGCGCTTGAGGGCGAGCCGCCGAGCCCGACCGCGCTGCCGTCAGGCTGCCGGTTCCGCACGCGCTGCCCGAAGGCCGCGCCGCGCTGCGCCGAGCAGGACCCCGAACTGCGCGCGGACTGGGACCGGCAATCCGCCGCCTGTCACTTCGCCGTGTGAGCCGGCGCGCATCGATCAGCCCGCGCCGCGGCGGATCGACCGCTCTCGGCCACGCCTCAGCGGGCGGGGTCGGTTTCCGCCGGACTGCACAGCGCGTCCAGCGTCTGCCGCAGGTGGGCCGCGATGATCCGCTCCGCGGTCTCGGGATCGTGCCGCGCCAGCGCCTCGAGCAGCGCCCAGTGCTCGGCCTGCTGGCGCGCCGTGCCGAGCTCGCCGGCGCGCGCGCGCACGTAGCGCTCCACATTCGTGCGCTGGATGCGGATCATCTCGATCAGCCGCGGCCAGCGTGTGGCCGCATGGATCCCGTCATGGAAGGCGATGTTCAGCGTGATCCATGACCGGTCGCGCGACTTGAGCCGGTCCATCCGTCGCAGCACCCGACGCAGCCCGTCGAGCTCGGGCCCGGTGATGCGCTGCGCCGCCTGGGCGACGGCCAGGCGCTCCAGCGCGATGCGGATCGCGAAGAGCTCGCGCAGGTCGTCATCGGACAGGCTGGTGACCTCGACCCCGCGATAGGGCAGCACCTGCACGAGCCCCTCGGCCTCGAGCTGCTTCAGCGCATCGCGCACCGGCGTGCGGCTGACGCCGTGCCGTGCCGCGATCTCGTCGATGTCGAGGCGCGAGCCGGCGCCGAGCCGGCCGCGCAGGATGTCGGCCCGGAGCGCATCGGCGACGGTTTCCTGGCGGCTCGGGAACGGGGTGACGGAAGCGGCGGGAGCAGGCTCCGGCGGCGGCGAAGGGCGCTTGCGCTGGGGGGCATCGCGAGTCATGCTGGCACTAATATATTGGATATCACTCCGCCCAAGGAAGCCGGATGAAGCTGATCCCCCTCCCGCGCGAGCCCGAGGATGCCGAGACCAGGGCGGTGTTCGAGCGCATCGCCGCAAGCCGCGGCTGGGTGTCGAACGCGATGCGCGCGCTGGCCGCCGCGCCCGAGGGGCTCAAGCTGTTCTCGGCGGTCGGGCATTACGGCCGCTACGGCACCGCGCTCAGCGAGATCCAGCGCGAACTGGCGATCCTGATCGTTGCGCGCGGCGTGCCCTATGCCTGGGCGCATCACGTGCCGCTCGGCCTCCAGGCCGGTCTGACCCAGGCGCAGGTCGAGGCGATCCGAAGCGGCGCGACGCCGGATGATCTGCCGCCGGCGGATCGCGCGCTCTGCGACTACGTGTTCGCCTTCCTCGCCGGCAAGGGTATTGCGCCCGGGATCGCGGCGGCGCTGAACCAGCACTTCAGCCCGCGCCAGGTGACCGACATCTCGCTGATCGCCGGCTACTACCTGGCCCTCGGCACGATGCTGCTCGCCTTCGACGTCGAGATCGAACCGCCCGAGGTGCTGGCGATCGAACTCGCCTGGCAGAAGCAGCAGGCCGGCGGGCAATAGCGGGGGCACGCCACGTCACGCGACACGACACGGGGAGACACGACATGCATGACCGTCCATCCTTCGCTGCCACGCGGCGCGGCGCGCTGCTGGGAGCAGGCGCCGCCTCGATCGCCGCGTTCGCCCGGCCGGCGCGCGCGCAGCAATGGCCGACCCGGCCGATCCGCATCCTGGTCGGCTATCCGGCGGGCGGCGCGAACGACCTGGTGGCACGCGCGATCGCCGCGCCGCTGGCCGAGGCGCTCGGCCAGAACATCGTGGTCGAGAACCGCACCGGTGCGGCCGGCACGATCGCCGCGGACGCGGCGAAGCGCGCCGAGCCCGACGGCTACACGCTCTACATGATCTCCTCGGCGCAGGTGCTCGCGCCGAGCGTGCGCAGGGACGTGACCTTCGATCCGGTGGCCGACTTCACGCCGATCGCGCTCGGCGCCTCCGCGCCCTACTTCCTGGTCGTGCACGAGAGCGTGCCGGCGCGCAGCGTGGCGGAGCTGGTGGCGCTCGCGAAACAGCGCCCGGGCCAGCTGAACTATGCCTCCTCCGGCGTCGGCGCCGGGCCGCACCTCACCTCCAGCCTGTTCATGACCGTCGCCGGGATCGAGATGAACCACGTGCCGTATCGCGGCGACGCGGATTCGCTGGTCGATCTCACCGCCGGGCGGGTGGAGGCCGCGTTCATGTCGGTCGCGCCCACTTTCCCGCACATCCAGTCCGGCAAGCTGCGCGGGCTCGCGGTGTCGAGCGCCGAGCGCCTTGCCATGGCGCCCGATATCCCGACCGTGGCCGAGAGCGGCTATCCCGGTTTCGACATGGGGGCGTGGTGGGGCCTCGTCGGGCCGAGGGGGCTGCCGCAGGCGATCGTCGACCGGGTCGCGACGGCCGTGCGCCCGATCCTCGACGCGCCGGAATTCGGCCAGCGCTTCGCCGCCCAGGGCATCACGCCCGGCCGGCTCGGCCCGGCCGAGTTCGGCCAGCGCATCGCCGAGGACAAGGTGAAGTTCGCCGAGATCGTCAGGCGCGCCGGCATCGAGCCGCAATGACCGATCCGGTCTCCGGCCGCGTCGTCCTGCTGGGCGGCGGCGCGGTCGGCAGCCTGGTCGCCGGCGGGCTCGCGGCCGCCGGCCACGGCGTCGTGCTGATCGACGGCTGGCCCGAGCATGTGCGCGCGATCCGCGAGCATGGCCTCACGGTCGATGCACCGGAAGGACGCCAGACCGTGGCGGTCGAGGCCTGGGATCTCGGCGAGGCGCACCGGCTGCGCGACCTCGACGTTGCGGCCGCGTTCCTGACCGTCAAGCTCTACGACACGGACTGGGCCGCGTCCCTGCTCGCGACCTGGCTGCCGCCCGGCGTGCCGGTGGTGACGCTGCAGAACGCGCTGGTGGAGGAGCGGGTCGCGCGCGCCGTCGGCTGGGGCCGCACGCTCGGCGCGATCGGTGGGGGGTTGAACGTCTTCATGGCCGGTCCGGGCGTCGTGCGGCGGGCGGGCCGGCGCGGTGCCTCCGGCGGCCCGGTGTTCAAGGTGGGCGAGCTGCACGGAAGGCGCACCCCGCGCGCCGAGCGGATCGCCGCACTGCTCTCGGCGGTCGATGCGAGTGCGGTGACCACCGATCTCTGGACCGAGCGCTGGGCCAAGCTCTGCGCCAACACCATGACCACCGGCCTGTCCGGACTGACCGGGCTGTCGCTGATCGAGACCTACACGCGCGGCGACACGTGCCGGATCGCCGTCACCCTGGCGGCCGAGGCGATCGCGCTCGGCGAGGCGCTCGGCCTGCGGCTGGAGACGCTGTTCGGCCTCGCGCCTCAAATCTGGTGCGATGCCGCCGCCGGCGACGGCGCGGCGCTGACGGCCGCGCTCGATGCGCTGGCACGGCAGGCCGCGAGCATGGTCCAGGGCGGCATGTCCGGAACGTTGCAGGATCTGAGGAAGGGACGGCCGACCGAGGTCGAGTTCTTCAACGGCTTCATCGCCGACGAAGCGGCTCGGCTCGGCCGCGCGGCCCCGACCCACGCCCGCATCGCCGCGCTGATCCGCGAGGCCGAGCGCGGCCGGCTGACGATCGACCCGGCCAATCTCGGCCGCATCGCCGGCTGAGCACCGAACATCACTCCAGCACGAGGCAGGACCACCGCCAGATGACGACCCGCCAGACCTTCACCGCGAGCGACGGGCTGAAGATCGCCTATTCCATCGACGACTTCACCGACCCCTGGACGACACCGCCGGTGATGGTCCTGCTGCATTCCGCGATGGGCAACTCCGAGCGGTTCTATTCCTGGGTGCCCGGGCTCGCCCGGCATTTCCGCCTGGTGCGGATGGACATCCGCGGCCATGGCCGCTCCGAGGTGCCGCCGCCGTCCATGCCGCTGTCGATGGCGCGCTTCGTCAAGGACGTCGAGGAGCTGATGGACACGCTCGGCGTGCGCCAGGCGCACATCGCCGCCAACTCCGCCGGCGGCTATCTCGCGCAGAAGCTCGCCATCGGCTCGCCCGAGCGCGTGCTCAGCCTAAGCGTGGTCGGCTCGACGCCGGGCTTGAGCCCGAGCGCGCTCGACTGGCTGCCGCAGATCGAACGCGAGGGGCTGACGCCGTTCCTCCGCCGCACCATCGCGATGCGCTTCGACCTCGAGAAGACCGATCCCGGCATGATCGAGTGGTTCCTGAAGCAGACCGGCGAGAACGATCCGGCCTATGTCGCGCGCTTCATCGGCTACATGGCGACGCAGGCCTGGCCGGACGAGCTGCCGCGCATCAAGGCGCCGACCCTGGTGATCTATCCGGGCGGCGAGACGGTCGGCAGCGCCAGCCTCTACGATGCGATGCGCGAGCGCATCCCCGACGTGACGATGCGCGAGTACGAGCACATGCCGCACAACATCGCCGACATGATGCCGGAGCGCTGCGTCGCCGACATCCTCGGCTTCATCAAGAGCAAGTGCGGGTATCCGGCATGAGCGCCGCCTGGCCCCCGGGCAGCGCGAGCCGCATGCCCGATCCGACACCGGAGACGACGCCCGAGACGGCGGAGGCGTTCGCCCGCGTCGCCGCGAGCCGCGGCTGGGTCTCGAACCTGCTGAAATCGCTCGGCCACGCGCCAGACGCGCTCGCGCGCTTCTCCGCCCTCGGCCATTACGGCCGCTACGGCAACGCACTCTCCGAGCGCGAGCGCGAACTGGTGATCGTGATCGTCGGTCGTGGCATCGCCTATGCCTGGGCGCATCACGCGCCGCTGGCACTCGACGCCGGCGTGACCGAGGCGGAGCTTGCCGCGATCAAGGCGGGGCGCACGCCCGAGGGGCTGTCGCCGTCGGACCAGGCGCTCTGTGACTTCGTGTTCGCCCAGACGAGCTTCGCAGGCATTCCCGATCCGGTCTGGGCCGCGCTCACCGCCGCCTTCACGCCGCGGCAGGTCACCGACATCGCGATGCTCGCGGCCTACTACCTCGCGGCCGGCTCGCTGATCATCGGTCTCGGCGTGCGGGTCGAGCCGCCCGAGGTGCTGGCGATCGAGCGCGCGTGGCAGCAGCGCCCGCGCGTCGGCGATCAGGTCGTTGCGGAACCCCGCTAGACAAGGGAGACAAGACGATGCGGAGACGGAATTTCGGACGTGGCGCGGCAGCGATGGCGTTGGCCACCCTGCCGCTTCCCGGCGCGGCGCAGGCCTGGCCGTCGCGGCCGATCCGCGTGATCCTGCCGGTGCCGCCCGGCGGCGGCACCGACATCCTCGCCCGCATCGTCGCGCCGCATCTGGGCGAGCGCCTCGGCCAGCCGCTGGTGGTCGAGAACCGCGCCGGCGGCGGCATGACGATCGGTACGAACCTGGTCGCGAAGGCCGAGCCCGACGGCTATACGATGCTGATGATCGACACCGCGATCGCGGTGAACCCGTTCCTGTATCGCAACCTGCCCTATGACACGGAACGCGACCTCCAGCCGGTCGCGCTCGCGGCGACCGCGCCGGTGATCCTGGTGACCGCGCCGAACTTCCCGCCCGGCACGGTAGCGGAACTGCTGGCCTATGCGCGCGCCAATCCGGGCAAGGTGAACTTCGCCTCCGGCGGCAACGGCACCTCGACGCATCTCTCCGGCGAGCTGCTGCGCCATGTCGGGCGGATCGACATCGTGCACGTGCCCTATCAGGGCTCCGGCCCCGGTGTGACGGCGCTGCTCGGCGGACAGACCGAGATGATGTTCTCCGGCATCAGCTCGACCCGCCAGCATGTCGAGGCGGGGCGACTCAAGGCGATCGCGGTGACTGGCGAGCGGCGCTCCGCCTCGATGCCGAACGTGCCGACCTTCGCCGAGGCCGGGCTGCCGGAGATGGATGCCGAGACGATGTGGGGCTTCTGGCTGCCCGCCGCCGCGCCAGCCGCGATCGGCGAGCGGTTCGCCGCCGCGCTTGCCGCCGTACTCGCCATGCCGGAGGTGCGCGAGCGGATCGAGGGCCTCGGCTTCGTCCCCCGCGGCAGCACGCCGGCGGAGTATCGCGCGCGCTTCCAGGCGGAGCTCGCGAAATGGGGGCCGATCATCCGCCAGGCCGGCATCCAGGCGGGCTGAGCGATGGACGCGAGCCTGCGCGGCAAGGTCGCGGTGATCTCGGGCGGCGGCGGCGGCATCGGCCACGCCGCCGCGCTCGCGTTTCACGAAGCCGGCGCGCGCGTCGCCGTGATCGATCTCGATCCCGCGCGCGCCGAGCGCACCGCGGCCAGTGTCGGTGATGCGGGCGGCGACGCTCTGGGCCTCGCCGCCGACATCACCGATGACGGCCAGGTGGCATCGGCGATGGCGCAGGTGGTCGCGCGGTTCGGCCGGCTCGACATCCTCTACAACTGCGCCGGCGGCACGGTGCCGGAGGACGGGCCGGTGACGGAGGTGCCGCTCGACGTCTTCGATCGCACCTTCGATCTGGACGTGCGCGGCACCTTCCTCTGCTGCCGCCACGCGATCCCGGCGATGATCGCCGCGGGCGGCGGCGCGATCGTCAACATGTCCTCCGGGGCGGCGCTGCGTGGCGCGAGCCCGTTCCACGTCTACACCGCGGCGAAGGGCGCGATCCTCGCCTTCACCCGCGCGCTCGCCGGCACCTATGCGAAACACAGCATCCGCGCCAACGTCATCGCCTCGGGCCGGGTGATGACCGAGCGGATCATCCGCACCTGGGGCGATCTGTCATCCGATCGCGTCAAGGACGACCCGCAGGACCCGGTCGGCCGGCTGCGCGAGTATCCGTTCTGGGTCGGCGAGCCCGAGCACATCGCCGCGACCGCGGTCTTCCTCGCTTCCGACGCGGCGCGCATGATCACGGGCGCCACCATCGCTGCGGATGGCGGCCGCTCGTCCTACTGAGGATCGCATCATGGCGGATGACGCCTCGCCCTACCGCTTCCTGCTGATCGCGGCCTTCCGGCACATGGGCGAGTCCCTGTTCCGGATGCGCGCCTATGAGGGGCGCAAGGAAGACCTGCTGATGAACTACGACGCGATCGCGCCGCTGCTCGCGGGCGTATCGTGGGACGCGCATCCCGGCGCGCCGGCGACGCACGGCAAGGGGGGCGTGGAGACGCGCGAGGAGTTCGCGATCGCCGGGGTCAACCGGCTCAAGGTCGTGCGCGAGGCCTGCGAGTCCGGCAAGTACAACGCCATCGTGCTGCTCGGCGGCGGCGATCCGGGCTATGTCGAGAGCCGCGAGATCGCGCACCGCTACGGCATCGCCGTCACCGCCTGCGCGCATGCGCAGATGCACGCGGCGATCGCGCTCGGCCACCGCTTCAGCATCATCGACATCTCGGAAGGCCACACCATGCAGATGGCCGACCTGGTGGTGCGCTACCGCATGACCGAGCACTGCGCCTCGATCCGCAATCTCGAGTTCCCGCTGCCGCGCGAGGCGCATGCCGGGCGTGTCACGGTGCAGGACGAGAGCGAGCGGTTCGTGCGCGAGGGTGGTGCGCAGATGCTCGAAACCGCGGTGCGCGAGGCGGTCGCGGCGATCGAGGAGGACGGCGCCGAGAGCCTGATCCTCGGCTGCTCGGCCGCGTACTGGCTGCAGCGACCCTTGCAGCATCGCCTGCGCGAGCTCGGCTGGGATGTGCCCGTGCTGGAGGGCTATCGCTCGGCGATCGCGCAGGCGAAGCTGCTGGTCGATCTCGGTGTCGATGCGAGCGGGCTCGCCTATCCGCTCGATCCGCCGAGACGCGTGCGCCGGCGCAAGGTCGTCTAGCGCGGCCGGCGCAGCAGCGTCGGCGCGACGAGGGCGGAGACGGCGGCGAGCTGCGCCGCCATCGCGATCATCGGCACACCCCAGCCGCCGGTGAGCCGCACCAGCAGCGCGAACAGCGCCGGTCCGGCGACGTAGCCGAGGAAGGTGAACAGCGTCGAGCCCGAGGTCGCGTCGGAGACGCGGTCGCGCGGGGAGAGCCGGGCCACCTCGGCGAGATAGATCCCGTTCCAGCTCGCCGCGACGAAGCCCGCCAGCGCCGCGAGCGCGGAGGTGAGCAGCAACCCGGCGCCGACCGGCAGGGCGGCGAAGATCAGCACCGCGGCCGCGGCGGCGAAGCCCTGCACCACCAGATTGGCGCTCGGCCTTCCGGTACGGTCGGCGAGCCAGCCGAGCGCGATGCGGGCCGCGACCCCGGCACCCTGCATGGCCGCAAACGCGCTGCCCGCCTGCACCAGCGTCATCGCGCGCGTCTCGACCAGCCACGTCACGGTGAACGAGAACAGGCAGCCCTGCACGATCGCGAACGACACCGCGAGCAGCGTCAGCGGCGGCAGCAGCGGCGACAGCCAGAGCGCGGCATAGGGCAGCGCGAGTGTGGCCGGGCTGAACATCGCGCGCGGATGCAGCGACCGCCGCGCGTCGCGTTCGGCGTCGAGCGTCGCGCGCAGCGGCTGGATCACCGCCGAGGAGACGAAGGCCGCCGCCGCGCAGACGACGAGTGCTGCGCCCCAGCCGAACGCGCTCGCGACCGGGGCGGTGATCAGCCCGGCGAGCATGCCGCCCAGCGGGGCGCCGGCCTGCTTGACCGAGAAGATCAGCGTGCGGTGGCCCGCCGGCGCGGTCGCGGCGAGGATGCGGCTGCCCGCAGGTGGCGTCGGGCCGTAGCCGATCCCGAGCAGCAGTGCGGCGATGCCGAGCGCGGGCACGGTGCCAAGCGCGATCGCCAGCAGCCCGAGGGCGGAGAGCATGGCACCCGCCTGGAGCATCCGGATCGGGCCGAGCCGCGCCAGCACCGGTCCGCCGAAGGCGAGGAACAGCACCGTGCCGAACGCGTTGATCGACGAGAGATTGCCGATCGCCTCCGGCGCGAGCCCGACCGCGCCGGTCAGCACCGGCGCGATCACCGGCAGGCTGTGCATCATGAACGACGCGACGGCCTGCATCAGCAGCGTCGCGCCGAGGGCCGCGATCCAGGGTTGCCCCACGCTACGGCCCGGCCGTCGCGCCGAGCAGCCCGGCCTCGCGCAGCACCGCGACGCACTCGTCGAGGTCACGCGCATCCGGCGGGCCCAGCGCCGGCCGCCAGGAGACGCCGATCTGCATGCCGAGCCGGCCGGCGATCGCCTTGAACAGGGCGACGTGATGGAAGCCCTGCGCGAAGTAGCGGCTCTGCAAGCGGCTTGCGATCGCGCTGATCGTGCGCAGATGCGTCGCCGCCGCCGCGTAATCGCCGCCGAGGGCCGCATCGATGAACCGGCCGCAATGGGGATGGGTCGGCGTCTGGCACAGCACCGGCCGCGAGGAGCCGATCAGGAAGCGGGGCGCGCGCTCGGGGTAGGTGAGGCGGCCGAACAGGAAGTACTCCTCGAGCGAGGTCGAGACGGCGATCCGGTCGCCGACACGCTCCATCATCCGCGCGTAGCTCGCGAAATTCAGCGTCGTGTCCTGCACCGCGCAGACATTCGGCAGATGCAGCAGCCCGGCCACCTGCTCCGGGTCCAGATAGTAGCCGAGCTCGGCCAGCGTCGTCGCGTAGACCACCATGCCGATGCCGATCCGCGCCGCGACATGCTCGTAGAACTCGCGCACGCCGGCCGCGCTGCGCGGGCCGTAATAGGGCGGCCAGACCATCACCAGATCGGCCCCCGCCGCCTGCGCATGGCGGGCGAGCTCGATCACGTTCGCCGCCACCGGGTCCGAGCAGCCGATCACCACCGGCGCGCGGCCGGCAGCCTCGTCCAGCACGATCTCGGTCACGCGCTTGCGCTCGGCGAGGGTGAGCGCCCAGAACTCCTGGTGCAGCGAATGCACCGACAGCCCGCCGACGCCGGGGCGCGCCAGCGTCTCGCGCACGTTGTGGCGCAGCCCCGCCTCGTCGATCGCGCCCTCGGCGTCGAACGGCGTGTAGAGGATGGCCAGATAGCCGGCGAGGTTCGCGCGCACCCAGTCGCGCGCCTCGCCGGCGGCGTAGCGCATGCGCGCGGTGTATCCCGGCTCAGTCGAGCGTGACGTTCGCCTTGCGCACCACCTCGGCCCATTTCGCCGTCTCGGTGCGCAGGTTCTCGGCATAGTCCGCGGCCGACCCGCCGATCGGCACGAAGCCGAGCGCGGTCAGCCGCTCCTGCACGTCAGGGTGGCGCACGCCGGCGCGCAACGCCGCGGAGAGCGTCTCGATCGCCGCGGCGGGTGTGCCGGCGGGCACCAGCGCGCCCCAGTAGGTGGACGCCGTGACGTCCGGCAGCCCGGCCTCGGCGAAGGTCGGCACATCGGGCAGCGCGGCCGCGCGCCGGTCGCCGGTGACGGCCAGCGCGCGCAGCCGCCCCGCATCGACATGCGGGCGGGCGGCGCTGATGCCGTTGAACATCAGCGGCACGTGGCCGGCGACGACATCGGTCGTGGCCGGCCCGGTGCCGCGATAGGGCACGTGCACGAGATCGATCCCGGCCACCATCTTCAGCAGCTCGCCGGCCAGATGCGTCGAGGCGCCGTTGCCGCCCGAGGCGTAGCTGAGCTGGCCCGGCCGCGCCTTCGCCATCGCGACAAGCTCCGCCAGCGAGTTCACCGGCAGCGACGGATGCGACAGCAGGATCACCGGCCCGGTCGCGAGCAGGTTGACCGGCGCGAAATCCTTGGCCGAATCGTATGGCAGGCGGGGGAACAGCGACGGGTTGATCGCGAAGCTGCTGTCGACGATCAGCACGGTGTAGCCGTCAGCCGGCGCGCGCGCGACCAGCTCGCCGCCGATCGTTCCGCCCGCGCCGGCGCGGTTCTCGATCACCAGCGGCTGGCCGAGGGCGGCGCGCACATGCGCATCGATCAGCCGCACGAGGTTGTCGGTGCCGCCGCCCGGGCCGAACGGCACGATCACGCGCACCGGCCGGTCGGGGAAACCCTGCGCCATCGCCGGATGGGCAATCACGGCGGCGGCGGCGCCGGCGAGCAGGCGGCGGCGGCGGATGGCATGCATGGTTCTTCTCCCCTCGTTCGCTCGCGTCATCGTAGTCGCCTCGATGGATTGCGCAATGCCGCGCGCCGGCCGACGATGCGCTCTCCAACGCTCGATGCGGAGACGCACGGAATGCTCCAGCCCACCATGGCGCGGTTGACGGCAAGCGACGGTGTCGAGCTCGCCTGGCGCGTCGATGACTTCACCGATCCGTGGCGGACGCCGGACACGCCGGTGCTGCTGCTGCATGCGGCGATGGGGGCCTATCGCCGGTGGTATGGCTGGATTCCCGCGCTCGCGCGCCGCTGGACCACGCTCAGCCTCGATCTGCGCGGCCACGGCGCCTCGTCCGTGCCGAGCGAGGCGCAACCGCTGACGGTCGAGCGGCTGGTGGCGGATGTGGTGGAACTGCTCGATCATCTCGGTGTGGCGCGCGCGCATGTGGTCGGGCTCTCCGCCGGCGGCTATGTCGGCCAGCGCCTGGCGATGGAGCATCCCGCGCGCGTGGCGAGCCTCGCGCTGTTCGCCTCGACGCCGGGGTTGCGCAACAGCCAGGCCGGCACGTGGCCGGCGAAGATCGCCGCGATGGGGCTTGAGGCATTCGTGCGCCAGGGTGTCGCCGACCGTTTCCCGGCGGACGCCGATCCCGGGCTGGTCGATTGGTTCTGCCGGCAGACCGGCGGCAATGATCCGGCCTTCATCGGCCGGTTCGTCACCCACATGGCCAGCCGCGACTGGGAGGACGAGCTGCACCGCATCACCTGCCCGACGCTGCTCGTCGCCCCGGGGCATGAGCCGATCGGCTCGCACGATCAGTATGAGCGGATGCAGGCGCGCATCCCGGATGCGACGCTGGTCTCGCTCGCCGGCATGCCGCACAACATCGGCGACGCGGCGCCGGAGACCTGCGTGCGCACGCTGCTCGACTTCCTCGCCGCACGCGGATGATGACCGGCAGCCGCGCGCATTGACCGCCACGCAGGACCGGGACAGCCTCGTGCGAGACCCGCATCATCAAGGAGTGCGCGATGACCGACGCCGCCGCCAGCCTGGCCGATGCCGTCAGCGGCGCGCGGATGATGGCCGACCTCGGCGAGATCGCCCGCTGGGTGAAGCTGAGCGGCACGGCGGAGGAGGCCGAGGCGCTGGGCTTCATCGACCGGCGCCTGCGCGAGGCTGGCTATCGCACCCAAACGATCCTGCATGACGCCTATATCAGCCTGCCCGGCACCGCGCGCGTCGAGGTGGACAACGCGACGCTGACGGCGATCACGCATTCCTTCTCGCGCCCCTCGCCGCCGGAGGGCCTGACCGGCGAGGTTGTCTATGTCGGCAACGGCACGGAAGCCGACTTCGCCGGCAAGGACCTCGCGGGGAAGATCGCGCTGATGGAGGGCATGGCCACGCCGGCGAATGCGCGGCTGGCCTCGCGCGCCGGCGCGATCGGCCAGATCCAGATCAGCCACCAGCAGCACCGCCACGAGATGTGCATCTCGCCGGTCTGGGGCAGTCCCTCGCCGGCAAGCCTGAACGAGCTGCCGACGACCGTCGCGGCGACGCTGTCGCAGGGCGACGGCGCCGGCCTGCGCGAGCGCGTGCGGCGCGGCGAGCGGCCGCGCGTGGTGATCCATGCCGAGGTCGATACGGGCTGGCGCCGGACGCCGCTGCTGGTGGCGGAGCTCGATGCGCCGGGCAGCGCGCCGGATGCGCCCTTCGTGCTGCTCTCCGGCCACCACGACACCTGGTATTTCGGCGTGATGGACAACGGCTCGGCGAATGCCGGCATGCTGGAGGTCGCGCGGCTCTGCGCCGAACACCGCGCGCGGTGGACGCGGGGGCTGAGGCTCTGCTTCTGGTCGGGCCATTCGCATGGCCGCTACTCCGGCTCCACTTGGTACGCCGATACGCACTGGGACGAGCTCGACCGGCGCTGTGCCGCGCACGTGAACGTCGACTCGCTCGGCGGGATCGGCGCGAGCGACCTCGCGCATGCCGCGGCGATGACGGAGCTCGACCATCTCGCGCGCGACGCCGTGCAGACCGTGACGGGACAGGCGCATCGCGGCGGGCGCAAGGCGCGCAACAGCGACGAGAGCTTCGGCGGCATCGGCATTCCGTCGATGTTCGGCGTGATCAGCGAACAGGCGCCGGGTGCCGTGCCGACGCGCAACAATCTCGGCTGGTGGTGGCACACGCCGCACGACACGCTCGACAAGATCGACGAGGCCTTTCTCGTGCGCGACACGCAGGTGCTCGCGCACGCGGTGTGGCGGCTGCTGACCGACCCGGTGCTGCCGCTCGATCACGCGGCGACCGCGGAGGCGCTGCTGGCGGAGCTGGCCGCGCTCGCGGCGCGCCTCGGCGATCGCTTCGACCTCGCTGCCCTGATCGCCGCGGCCGAGCGTGTGCGCGACACCTCGCGCGCCGTCCGCGCGCGCGCGCCATCGGACACGGTGAAGGCGGACCGGGCGCTGATGCGCGCCTCGCGCGCGCTGGTGCCGGTGGACTACACGCCGGGCGACCGGTTCGCGCACGCGCCCGCCCTGCCGCTGCCGCCCTGGCCGGTACTGGAACCGATCCGCGCCCTCGCCGCGACCGAGGCGGACACGGATGCGGCGCGGTTCGCCGCGGTGGAGGCGACCCGCGCGCGCAATCGGCTCGGCGTCGCGCTCCGCTGCGCGGCCGCGGCGCTTGACGAGGCGTGCGCGGCCTAGCCGCCCATCGCCATGCTCGACCTCGCCCGCAGCTTCTCGCGCGTCCGCTTCGGCGAGTCCGCCCCGCGCGACGAGCCGCACCGCGACGCCTTCCAGCGCGACCAGGACCGCATCACCTTCGCCCGCCCCTTCCGCCGGCTGCAGGCGAAGACGCAGGTGCATCCGCTGCCGCATGACAGCCACGTGCGCAACCGGCTGGTGCACACGCTGGAGGTCGCCTCGGTCGGCCGCTCGCTCGGCGTGCGGGCGGGCGCGCTGATCGAGGACCGGCTGGACGCGGCCGGCATCACGCCGCAGGAACTCGGCGCCGTGGTGCGCTCGGCCTGCATGATCCACGACATCGGCAACCCCACCTTCGGCCATGCCGGCGAGGAGGCGCTCGCGACCAGGCTGCGCGCGCTGTCGGCCGGCCTGCCCGACGCGCCCGGCGATCTCGCATTCTTCGACGGCAATGCGCAGGGCTTCCGCATCGTCACCAAGATCGACATGCACCGCATGGCGCGCGGCTTCCGCCTCACCTACGCCACCCTCGGCGCGATGCTGAAATATCCCTGGGGTGCGAGGGACGCGCGTTCGCGCGCGGGCGCGAAGTTCTGCGTGTTCGACACCGAGCACGACGCCTTCGCCGACGTCGCGCGCCATCTCTACGGCATCGACGACCCGGCGGCGGCGCCGCGCCACCCGGCGACCTGGCTGATGGAGGCGGCCGACGACATCGCCTACACGCTCGCCGATCTGGAGGACGCGGTCGATCTCGGCATCGTGCCGGCGGCCGAGTTCGCCGGGATCGTCGGCCCGATCGTCGGGCGCGCGTCGGGCGAGGTCGCCTCGCTGCGCGGCTCGGCGATCGGCGTGCTGATCGATGCGGCGGCGGCGATCTTCGCCGGGCGCGTCGAGACGATCCTGTCGGGCGCGCCCTATCGCGGCGGCGCGCTGCTGGATGATCTCGCCGCGCATGACGCCACGATCGGCGCGGCGTTCGACGAGGCGCAGCGCGTCAACCGGAGCCGCGTCTATGTGCATGACCGCAAGGTCGGGTTCGAACTTGCCGCCGACGAGATCATCGGCACGGTGCTCGATCTGGTGTTCGCCGCGGCGCTGGCCTTCGACGCGGCGCGCGACGCCGAGCGCCTGTCGCGCCGGCACCGCCAGGCGCTGACGATCTTCGGCGACTACCGTCCGCAGCCGCACTGGCCGCGCCACGAGATCCTGCGCGCGGCGGTGGATGCGGTGGCGGGCATGACCGACCCCTACGCGACCTTCGTCGCCGCCCGGCTGCGCGGCCTCGAACTGCCGTTCTAGTGGCGGAGATCGAGACCGCGCGGCTGATCCTGCGCCCCCGTCCCGCCTCGCCGACCTGCCCGCGCTGTTCGCCTTCCTCGGCGACCCGCAGGCGATGCGCTGGACGCGGATCGACGCGTCGCTCAGCGACTGCCGGCGGCGGATCGTCGCGCATGAGCGGCGCCGGCGGAT
The DNA here is from genome assembly GCA_964533585.1 of uncultured Elioraea sp. Classification (GTDB taxonomy): domain Bacteria; phylum Pseudomonadota; class Alphaproteobacteria; order Acetobacterales; family Acetobacteraceae; genus Elioraea. Next base: position 1,016 of record CAZHMM010000057.1, on the reverse strand, counting down.
CGACGGCTACGCGCCGTGGACGGTGGTTGCGAAAGCGGATCAGCGCATCATCGGCTGGGGCGGGCTCTACCAGGACCCGTTCGAGCCCGGCTGGGGCCCGGAGGTCGGCTACTTCTTCGCCCCCGACACGTGGGGCCGCGGCTACGCCTCGGAGCTTGTCGCGGCCTGCACCGGGCTGGCGGACGGCGTGCTGGGCCTGCCCGAACTGCGCGGCTTCGCCCATCCCGGGAACATCGGCTCGCGCCGGGTGCTGGAGAAGGCGGGCTTCGCGCTGGTCCGCCACGTGCCGGAGATGAACCGGCTGCTGTTCGTCCGCGCGCGGCAGCCGGGCGGCCCCGCCTTCCCAACCCGGCAGTGAAGCACCATCTCCCCCGCCATGAGCACGACCGAGGGCTTTGATGTCGAGAAGACCGAGGAGGAGTGGCGCGCGATCCTCTCGCCCGAGGCGTATCGCGTGCTGCGCCGCCACGGCACCGAGCGTGCGGGCAGCTCGCCGCTCGATCGCGAGAAGCGGCCGGGCGTCTTCGCCTGCGCCGGCTGCGGCACGCCCGTGTTCGCCTCGGAGGCGAAGTTCGATTCCGGCACCGGCTGGCCGTCGTTCTTCCGCCCGATCGAGGGCGCGGTGGCGACGCGCGAGGACCGCAGCTTCTTCATGCGCCGCACGGAGGTGCACTGCGCGACCTGCGGCGGGCATCTGGGGCATGTGTTCCCCGACGGCCCGGCGCCGACGGGGTTGCGCTACTGCATGAACGGTGTGGCGCTGGCGTTCACGCCGAAGGAGGAGTGAGGCGGGATAGGGGGTTTGGGGGAAAGGGCCAATGGCCCTTTCCCCCAAGGGTTTTCTTTGATGAGGGGAAGGGCCAGTGGCCCTTCCCCACAAAAACCCCATCCCGTTATCCAAGGGGCGGCCGGGCCGCGTCCGGTTCTGGCGCGTCCGCGCGCTAGGCTGCGCGTCGCCCTGCCGCCGTCCCCCCTCCCCCGGCGCCGCGCGGGGCGGATAAAGTGATAAAGTCGTA
>CAZHMM010000056.1:0-21207 GCA_964533585.1 uncultured Elioraea sp. | reverse complement strand
CGGTCAGCATCCAGAGCGACGCCGCCCAGGCATTGGCGAGCGCGCAGGACGGATCGGCCTCGGCCACTTGCACGATCCTTCCGATCTCGGCGCGGTAGCCGAGCAGATCCTCGGCGAAGCTGTCGAGTGCGGCCATCGAGGCCGGATCGCCCGCGGTGGCGTAGCCGGTCGCGTCGTGCGCCATCAGTCGAGCCCCACCAACTGCCGCCACTCGGCCTCAGTGATCATCGGAATTCCGAGTTCACGAGCCTTCTCGGCCTTCGACCCTGCATCTGTTCCTACAACTACGAAATCAGTACTCGTGGACACGCTGTTCGTGACTCGTGCACCAAGGGCTTCGGTCGTAGCCTTGGCCGCCGGCCTTGTCATAGTGGATAGAGTTCCGGTGAATACGACCGTCTTCCCCGATAGAGAACTGCTACGAGGCTTCACGAAGGGCAACACCTTGACTTGATTCAGCAGGCGATCGACGATTCCACGATTGCCAGGATTAGTAAGAAATCTGAGCAATGAAAAAGCACGCCTTACACCGAAATCTTGAATGCTAAACAGAGAAATAAGAAGTCTTTCTTCATCATCGAAAAAAGACTCGAAGGAAGTGCTTATCATAATCCAATCGAAATCTTTCGGTATGTTGTTATATTGGGTTGCGAATCTCGTGATGAACTCCTTCAGAAAATCCGTCCAGCTCTCACGGGCTTCAGCAGATGCTCGCTTTAGCTCAAGCGCAAGGCGCTCATGGGAATGAAATGCATCCAAAAGAGCGCTCCTCTGCTTCGAAGAGAGCGGAATCGAGTCGATCTGACGCAAGATACTGGAAGTCTTTTTCAGCGCCGACCAGCGTGTCAGGTCGCTGCTTCTCTTAGGCCCGATGCCAGGCACATCTATAAAGTGCCTTCCAGCATAACGCTCGCGCATGTATGCTGTACGAAAAAGCATGCTTGCCTCTTCCCATTCATGCTCAAATCTTTCCGTGCGCCATTTGAAATCGCCGATCATAATTGAAAGGTGATTGGATGCGTAGTGCAAGGATTTGATCCATAGCGAAGAGCGCATCCTATGTATGCTATCTATTGTCTCTAAAAGGTTGGAGATATTTTCAAATTTCATTGCGACATTCTTCGATAGTTGTTCGCCAATTTCTGGTATGCCCAAGGCTGCGAGAAACCTGTCGAATTGCACTTGGCGTCGAGATTCTATCGCGCTAAGCAATTTTGTAACGGAGGCAGGACCATATCCTTTCCACGTGCTGATAGGATTCTTGCTTTCCTTCTCGGCCCGCCAAAGTTCGAAGATATCAGAAATGTCCCTGATTACGCCCCTCTCGTAAAAAAGAGCTATTTGCCGTTCGCCAAGACCTTCGATGTTCAACGCATCGCGTCGAACAAAATGGACGATCGATTCTAGTCGTTGAGCATCACAAGTCAGGCCACCAGTACATCTGCGGACGACGTCTTGTTTTCCAGTTCGAGAATCGATCGCACGCAATGCAGGACTCCCGCAGACCGGGCAGTGCGTCGGGAACACGAACGGGACCGCGTCCTGCGGCCGCTTCTCCGCCACCACGCCGACGACCTGCGGGATCACGTCGCCGGCGCGCTGGATGATCACGGTGTCGCCGACGCGGATGTCCTTGCGGGCGATCTCGTCCTCGTTGTGCAGCGTCGCGTGCCGGACCACCACGCCGCCCACGTTCACCGGCTCCATCACCGCGCGCGGCGTCAGCGCGCCGGTGCGGCCGACCTGGATCTCGATCGCAAGCAACCGCGTGGTCGCCTGCTCGGCCGGGAACTTCCAGGCGACCGCCCAGCGCGGCGCGCGGCCGACGAAGCCGAGCCGTGCCTGCCAGTCCAGCCGGTCGAGCTTGTAGACGACCCCGTCGATGTCGTAGCCGAGGCCTGCCCGCCGGTCGGCCATCTCGGCCTGGAAGGCGGCCGCCTCCGTTTCGCTCGCGAGCAGGCGCGAGAGCGGGTTGGTTCGGAAGCCCCACCCCTTCAGCCGCGCGAGATAATCCCAGTGCGTCTCCGCCGGCGCCTCGCTGGCAGCACCCATCGCATAGGCGATCAGACGCAGCGGTCGCGCGGCGGTGACGCGCGGATCGAGCTGACGCACCGAGCCGGCGGCGGCGTTGCGCGGATTGGCCGGAATCACGACGGCCTCGCCGAGCTTCTCGCCACGTTCGCGGCGGCGCTCGCGCTCGGCCGCGGCCTGCGCCTGGGCGTCGCGGAAGGCGAGGAAGTCGGCCTTCTCCATGAACACCTCGCCGCGCACCTCGATGCGCGCGGGGAACGTGCCCTTGAGCCGCTGCGGCAGGTCGCCGATCGTGCGCAGATTGGCGGTGACATCCTCGCCCTCGATCCCGTCGCCTCGCGTCGCGCCGCGCACGAACACGCCATCCTCGTAGGTCAGGTTGATCGACAGCCCGTCGATCTTCGGCTCGGCCACGAAGCGCAGCGGCTCGTCGGCGGGCAGGCCCAGGAAGCGGCGGATGCGCGCGCAGAACTCGGCGAACGCGCCCGCGTCGAACACGTTGTCGAGCGAGAGCATCGGCTCGCCGTGACGCAGCTTGGCGAAGGCCTCGGACGGAGCGGCGCCGACGCGCTGCGAGGGGCTGTCGGCGCGCACCAGGGCCGGGAACCGCGCCTCGATCGCGGCGTTGCGCGCCTCCAGCGCGTCGTACTCGGCATCCGAGATCGCCGGCGCGTCCTTGCGGTAGTAGAGCTCGCGGTGATGCGCGATCTCGGCGGCGAGCCGGGCGAGCTCCTCGGCCGCCTCGTCCTCGCTCAGCGCGTCGACCGGCTTGCCGCGTGGCGCACTCATGCCGCGTCCGCGAGGGATGCGAAGGCGCGATCGATCAGGATCATGCCGGATAAATGCTCCTGCGCCTCGGCGCCGATCGCGCGGCGCACCGCGAGCCGGCTCACGACACGCCTGCCAGCAGATCGGCGGCGGCGGCGCGGGCGGCGGCGGTGATCCGTTCGCCGGCCAGCATGCGCGCGATCTCCTCGCAACGCGCCGCCGCATCGAGCGCCTCTACGCGCGTCACGGTCGAACCCTTCGCTGTCGCCTTGCTGACGCGCCAATGGCCCGCGCCCTTGGCCGCGACCTGCGGCGAATGCGTGACCACCAGCACCTGCAGGCCGCGCGCGAGCCGTGCCAGTCGCTCGCCGACGGCGGCGGCGGTCGCGCCGCCGATGCCGGCATCCACCTCGTCGAACACCAGTGTCGGCACGGTGCTGCCCTTCGCCAGCACCACCTTCAGCGCCAGCATCAGCCGCGCGAGCTCGCCGCCCGAGGCAGAGCGCGCGAGCGGCGAGGGCGCCTGCCCCGGGTTCATCGCCACCAGGAACTGCACGCGATCGGCGCCATCCGCGCCCCACTCGGCCTCGTCGCGTGCCGCGATCTCGGTGACGAAGCGCGCCTTTTCCAGCCGGAGCGGCGGCAGTTCCTGCATCACCGCGCGGTCGAGCCGCTCCGCCGCCGCGCGCCGGGCGGCAGAGAGCGCCAGCGCCGCCTCGCGATAGGTGGTGCGCGCCGTCTTCGCCGCGTCCGCGAGCCCGGCAAGCCGTTCCTCCCCCGCATCGAGCGCGCTGAGCCGGTCGTTCATCCCGGCGAGCAGGGACGGCAGGTCGGCCACCGAGGTCTGGTGCTTGCGTGCCGCCGCACGCAGCGCGAACAGCCGCTCCTCGGCCTCCTCGAGCGCGCGCGGATCGGGGCCGGCATCGGCGAGCAGGCGGTCAAGCATCGTCTCGGCATCGGCGACGCTGTCCTGCGCCGCACCGAGCGCCGTCAGCACCGGCGCCAGGTCGTCCGCCGGCGCGAGTCGTTCCAGCGCGCGCACGGCGTTGCGCAGCGCAAAGGCGACGCCGCGATGGCGCGTCAGCTCGTCGCGCGCGGCAGCGATCGCCTCGACGCGCTTCTCGTTCTGCTGCATCCGCCGCCGCGTCGCATCGAGCCGCGTCTCCTCGTCCGGCTCCGGGCCGAGCTTCGTCAGTTCGGCGACCGCGTGACGCAGCCAATCCTCCTCGCGCCGCGCGGCCGCGATCGCCGCTTCGGCGTCCGCGCGCGCGCGCTCGGCGGCACGCCACGCACCATGCGCGCCGGAAAGCCGCGCGCGGTCGGGCTCGAGCCCGGCGAAGGCGTCGAGCAGGCCGAGATGGCTCGCCGGATCGGCCAGCCCCACCTGTGCGAACTGTCCCTCGACCTCGACCAGCGTCTCGCCGAGCCGCCGCAGCAGACTGACACTGACCGGCTCGTCATTGACGAAGGCACGGCTGCGGCCATCGGCCTGCACGACGCGGCGCAGCGTCAGCGGCGTCTCCAGGGGCAGGCCGTGCTCGGTCAGCAAGGCGAAGGCTTCATGCCCGGCGGGCGGCTCGAACGCGGCCGTGACGACCGCCTGCGCCACACCCGCGCGGACCAGCCCCGCCTCGGCGCGTGCGCCGAGCGCGAGGCCGAGACTGTCGAGCAGGATCGATTTGCCCGCGCCGGTCTCGCCGGTGAGCACGGTCAGTCCGGGACCGAGCGACAGGTCCAGACGGTCGATCAGCACCACATCGCGGATCGAGACAGCAACGAGCATCCGTGCCGTGCCGCCGCGCGCGCGTTCAGAAGATCGCCGCCCACCAGCGCGCGAGCAGACCCGGCCGGTCGCCATCGGCCGGCTCGGCGCCAGGGACGAGCAGCGCGTAGCTGTCCTGGTACCAGGGCGAGCCCGGGAAGTTGTGACCGAGCACGGACGCGGTCCGCCGCGCCTCCTCGGTCAGCCCGAGCGCGAGGTAGGACTCCGTCATCCGGTGCAGCGCCTCGGCGACGTGATTGGTGGTCTGGAACTCCTCGACCACGCGGCGGAAGCGGTTGATGGCCGCGAGATGCAGCCGCCGGTTCTGGTACCAGCGCCCGATCACCATCTCCTTGCCGGCGAGATGGTCGCGCGCGAGATCGATCTTCAGCCGCGCATCGCGCGCGTAGGGCGTGTCGGGGAAGCGGTTCACCACCTCGGTCAGCGCGCCCAGCGCCTGCTGGGTCAGCCGCTGGTCGCGCTCCACATCGGCGATCTGCTCGTAATAGGAGAGCGCGCGCAGGTAGTAGGCGTAGGCGATGTTCGGATTGGCCGGATGGAGCCGGATGAAGCGGTCGATCGCGCCGATCGCCTCGGTGTAGTTGTTGCGCATGTACTCGGCATAGGCGGCCATCAGCTTGGCGTTCACGGCCCAGGACGAGTAGGGGTGCTGGCGCTCGACCTCGTCGAACAGCGCGACTGCGCGGGCGAACTGCCGCGCCTCCAGCGCATCCGCCGCCTCGTTGTAGATCGACTCCACCGGGCGGTCGCGCGTGATCAGCGGATCGTCGGCGGCATCGCGGCTGCCGCACGCGACCGCAAGCAGCAGCACGAGCAGCAGGGCGACGAGGGGATGGCGGCGCGGCATCGGCGCGGGACGCGTTCCGGTGATCACGGCAGGCCGCTTATACCACGCGGGCGCGGGCGTCGAGAGCGCCGCGACCGATCGTGTGGTCGCGGCGGGGCGGCTCAGACCGGGGCGGCCGCGGCCGCGGCGATCGGTGCCGAGGCGCCGTCGCGCACCGACGCGCCGGGCAGGGCATCGACCAGCCGGTAGTTGGCGGGGTCGGCGAACAGCGCGCGGAGGGCGAGGTTGTTCAGCCGGTGGCCGGCGCGCCGCGCCACCACCTTGGCGCGCAGCCGATGGCCGGCCAGGGCGAGGTCGCCGACCGCGTCGAGCAGCTTGTGGCGCACGAACTCGTCGGCGTAGCGCAGCCCACCCGCGTTCAGCACCGTCGCGCCGCGCAGCACCACCGCGTTCGCCAGGCTGCCGCCGAGCGCGAGGCCGGCCTCGCGCAGCGCCTCGATCTCCTCGGCGAAGCCGAAGGTGCGGGCGCGGGCGAGTTCGGCCTTGAACGCGCCGGGCGTCAGCCGGATCGCGCGCGACTGGCGGCGGATCGCGGCGGAGGCGAACTCGATCTCCATGTCGATGCTGATCCACGGGGACGCATCGGGCAGCAGCGCCACGAAGGCGCCACCCTCCTCGACCCGCACGGGGCGAAGCACCTCGATCGCCCGCCGCGGCGCGTCCTGCAACGCAATGCCGGCGCACTCGACGAGGAACACGAACGGTGCGGCCGAACCGTCCATCACCGGGATCTCGGGTCCGTCCACCTCGGCGATGACGTTGTCGATGCCGCATCCGGCCAGGGCGGCGAGCAGATGCTCCACGGTGCCGACCTGCGCATCCGGACGGCCCGGCACGCCGAGCACGGTCGAGCGGCGGGTGTCGACCACATGATCCCAGCGCGCGGGGATCGCGACCGGTCCGCCTGGCAGGCCGGTGCGCAGGACGACGATGCCGCTCCCCTCAGGGGCCGGGCGCAGGGTGAGCGCGACCTTACGGCCGGAATGAAGGCCGATGCCGGTGCATCCGATCGGTGCCTTCAGCGTGCGCTGCACGGGCAGCGAGGCCTCGGCCATCCAATCCTGAGGGGTAATCTGCACGTCCGGTGAGTCTCCAGGGAGGTGCGATTCGGGTCTCTCCGCACCGCAGCACGACCGCACCGTATGCGCCCGACTCCCCGGTCTCAAGTCAACCTTCGTTTCTCCGTGTATCACCGAATGCCCTGATTTTTCCACATTTTCGTCCCCCGGCAGCCTCGGTTCACGCCAACGCGGTGGGCCAACGAAAACCGGCCCGCGCGCCGTGCAGGCACGCGGGCCGGGCTTCGGTCGCAGGCGGCGTCAGTTGGCCTGGCGGCGCAGGAAGGCGGGGATGTCGAGCCCAGCCTCATCCGCCGGGGCATGCCGGGGTGTGGCGCGCGGCACCGGCTCGCTCACCGGCGAGAGGATCGGCTCGGCGCGCTGTACCGCCGGCGCCGGCCGCGGCGCAGCTTCCGGCTCGCCGCCGCTCATCAGCCGGGTCATGCGCTGGAACAGGCCACGTCCGACCGTGCCGGCCGGCGCCGGCCGCGCAGGCGGCGGTGCCGGCGCGCGCGGCTCCGTCTCGAGCGGGGAGAACAGGGTGCGCGCCGGCTCCGCCGATTGCGGGGCAGGGGCGGGCTGCGGCGGTGCCGGCTCGGCCACCGCGACGGGCTCGGCGATCGGTGCCGCCGCAGCCGCGATCGGCGCCGGCTCGGGCTGCATCACGGTATTGCCGACCACCACCTGCGCGGGCGGGGCGACGACCGGCGCGGGCGGCGGCATGGGCGCGACCGGGCGTGCCACCGGCGCGCCGGCAACCGCGACCAGCGAGGGTCGTGGCCGAGCGGCGGCGGCGGCCTCCATGCCGGTCGCCACCACCGAGACGCGGATGCGCCCGGCCATGTCGTCGTCGATCGACGAGCCGAAGATGATGTTCGCCTCCTCGTCGCCGACCTCCTTGCGGATCCGGTTCGCCGCCTCGTCCACCTCGAACAGGGTCATGTCGGGGCCGCCGGTGATGTTGATCAGCACGCCCTTGGCCCCCTTCATCGAGGCCTCCTCGAGCAGCGGGTTCGAGATCGCGCTTTCGGCCGCGCGGGTCGCGCGGTCCTCGCCCTCGGACTCGCCGGTGCCCATCATCGCCTTGCCCATCTCGGCCATGACCGAGCGGATGTCGGCGAAGTCGAGGTTCACGAGCCCCGGATGGACGATCAGGTCAGTGACGCCGCGGACGCCCATGTAGAGGACGTTGTCGGCCATCTTGAAGGCTTCCGCGAAAGTGGTCTTGTCGTTCGCCAGCCGGAAGAGGTTCTGGTTCGGGATCACGATCAGCGTATCGACGTATTGCTGCAGCTCCTCGATCCCGGAATCAGCGGACCGGCGGCGCTTCAGCCCCTCGAACTCGAACGGCTTGGTCACCACGCCGACGGTGAGGATGCCCCGCTCGCGCGCCACGCGCGCCACCACCGGCGCCGCCCCCGTGCCGGTGCCGCCCCCCATGCCGGCGGTGATGAACACCATGTGCGCGCCCGAGAGATGCCCCGCGATCTCCTCCACCGCCTCCTCGGCGGCACCGCGCCCGACCTCGGGCCGGCCCCCGGCGCCGAGCCCCTGGGTCAGATGCGGGCCGAGCTGGATCTTCCGGTCTGCCCGGCTGTTCAGCAGGCTCTGCGCATCGGTGTTGGCGACGATGAACTCCACCCCGTCGAGCGACGAGGCGATCATGTTGTTCACCGCGTTGCAGCCGCCGCCGCCGACACCGATCACGGTGATGCGCGGCTGGAAGTCGTTCATCGCCGTTTGCGGAACGGTCAGGGTGATGGCCATGGGGTGGTCTCCTCGCTGGGGCGTCGGGGTTCGGGGTTGCGGGGGCTGCGCATGGCTCAGAGCCTCTCGCGCAGCCAGGTGAACAGGCGGCGGACCGGGCCGGGTGGGCCGGCATGGCCGACCGGGGCGAGATCGCGCGCGATCTGTCCTTCGGTCGCGGCCCAGATCAGCAGGCCGACCGCGCCGGCGAAGGCGGGGCCGGCGGCGCTGTCGGGCAGGCCGCGCAGCACCGGCGGCCGGCCGAGCCGCACCTGCTTGTCGAGCACGTGGGCCGCGAGTTCGCGCACGCCGATCAGCTGCGAGGCGCCACCCGTCAGCACGACGCGCCTTCCGGCGAGCCGGCCGAGCCCGGCGTCCTCGAGCCGCGCGCGCACCAGCTCGAAGGTCTCCTCGAGCCGGGGGCGGATGATGCCGACCAGCATCGAGCGCGGCACCTTGGCGATCGCGTGGTCGTCCTCGCCGACCAGCGGCACGGGCAGAAGCTCGCGGTCGTCCTCCGGCGAGGCGCCGGTCGAGCCATGCAGCGTCTTCATCCGTTCCGCGTGCGCGATGGTGGTGGAGAGCCCGCGCGCGACATCGTTGGTCACGTGATGTCCGCCCACCGGAATGACATCGGTGTGCTGGAGGTGGCCGTCGGCGAACACCGCGAGGCTGGTCGTGCCGCCGCCCATGTCCACCACGGTGACGCCGAGCTCGCGCTCGTCATCCACCAGCGTGGCAAGCCCGCCCGCGAACGGCGCGGCGACCAGGCTTTCGATCTCCAGATCGCAGCGCGCGAAGCAGGCGGCGAGGTTGCGCAGCGTGCCGACCGACGCATCCACCACATGCAGCCGCGCGGCGAGCGTCTCGCACACCATGCCGCGCGGATCGCGCACGCCGGACGTGCCATCCACGGTGTAGCCGAGCGGGATCGCGTGCACGACCTCGCGGCCCTCGGCATAGGCGCGCGCCCGGCCCTCGGCGACGATGCGGCGGAGCTCATTGTCGCCCACGGCCGTGCCGTGCATCGGCATCTGCACGTTGAAATGCCGGCTCTCCGGCTGGCCGCAGGAGAGGTTGACGATCAGTTCGCGCGCCTGCAGGTCGGCCTGCTCCTCGGCCTGCGCGACCGCGGCGCGGATCGCCGCCTCGGCCTGGTCGAGATCGACCACCGAGCCCGCGCGCACGCCGCGCGAGCGCTGGTGCCCGACCGAGAGCACGCGCAGCACGCCGTCGCTTTCGACGCGGCCGATCAGGCAGGTGATCTTGCTCGAGCCGACATCGAGGATCGAGATCGGCCCCGAGCGGCCGCGATAGCGCCCGCGCGGCGTCGCCGGCTGCACCGGCGCGGCCTCGAACCCGGCGAGCGGTCGGCGCGGGATCTCGTTCATCCGCGAGTCCTCCGCTCGGGCGCGGCCTGGCGCGGCTCGGCCGGCTCGCCCGGCACCGGGCGCAGCACCATCCGATCCGGCAGGCGCAGATCGACCGCGACGAGCTGGCGGTCGAGCACCTGGTTCTCCTGATGCAGGGCCGTGAGTCGCTCAAGCGCGGCCGCCTCGTGTCCTTCCGGCAGCAGCACGTCCGCACCGGAGACGAGGCGCAGGTTCCAGCGCCGCTGGTTCACGCGCACCGCGGCGGTGACGCGCCGCTTCACCTCCGGGTACATCGCCAGCACGCCGAGCAGGGTCGCGGCCTCGCCCGCCGCGCCCTCGCCGACGACGAGCGGCAGATCGGCGAAGCGCTCGACCGCATCGCGCACGATCACGCGGCCCTGCCGGTCGATCAGCGCGAAGCGGCCGCGGTTCTGCCAGATCGCGAAGGGCGTGCGTTCCTCGATCACCAGATGCACGTGGCCGGGGAAGCGGCGCTGCACGGAGGCCTGCTCGACCCAGGGCAGCGCCTCCAGGCGGGCGCGGATCGCCTCGGGCGACACGCCGAGCATCGGCTGGCCCTGGGCAAGGCCGCTGGCGGCGAGCAGCTCGCGAGCGTCGGCGTTCGCGCGTCCCTCGACGGTGACGCGCCCGACCACCAGCCCGCCGGAGGCGGAGGCGGCGACGATGCGCTCGCGCACCGTCTCCGCGAGCTGGCCGGGCAGGCCGGAGCGCCAGGCGAGCGCACCGGCCGCGAAGGCAACGAGCGCGATCGCGCCGAGCGCCACGGGCCGGGCGAAGCGCCGCGAACGGCGCAGCCAGAGCCTGAGCCGGCCCGGCCGACGCGGCTCGCTGCGGGTCCTCAGGCGCCGCATCGTGCCTGCTCCACCATCCAGGCGCAGAGCGCCGGGAACGGAATGCCGAGATGCGCCGCCTGCTCGGGCAGCAGCGAGGTGGGCGTGAGCCCGGGCTGGGTGTTCACCTCCAGCAGCACGAGTTGGCCAGGCTCGCCCTCGGTGTCGTCGTAGCGCAGATCGGCGCGTGTGGCGCCGCGGCAGCCGAGCGCCTGATGCGCGCGCAGCGCGATATCGAGCGCGGCGTCATAGGCGTCGGGGTGCATCTCTGCGGGCAGCACGTGGCGGGAGCCGCCCGCCGCGTATTTGCTCTCGTAGTCGTAGAAGGCGCCGGCGGCGGCGATGATGTCGGTGACGGCAAGCGCACGGTCGCCCATCACGCCGACCGTCAGCTCGCGGCCGGGAATGTAGGTCTCGGCCATGGCGTGCGCGCCGTAGCGCCAGTTGCGGGCGATCTCGGCACGGCGGTTGTCGCCGTTGCGCACGATCTCGACACCGACCGACGAGCCCTCGTTGACGGGCTTGACGACATAGGGTGTGGGCAGCGGATGCGCTTCGATGAACTCCTCGCGCGTCACCAGGCGGTGCCGCGTGATCGGCAGGCCGGCGGCCGCGAAGATCGACTTCGCCGCTGCCTTGTCCATCGCCAGCGCCGAGGCGCGCACGCCCGAATGCGTATAGGGCAGCTCCAGCCAGTCGAGGATGCCCTGGATGCAGCCGTCCTCGCCGAAGCGGCCATGCAGCGCGTTGAACACAACGTCGGGGCGTGCGGCGGTCAGCGCGGCAATCAGGGCGCCGAGATCGCGCGTCACCTCGATCGGGATCACCTCGAAGCCGGCCTCGCGCAGCGCCGGGATCACCTGCTGGCCGGACACGAGGCTTACCTCGCGCTCGGCCGAGATGCCGCCGTAGAGCACCGCGACACGGCTCATGGCGCAACCTCCGCGAGCCCGCCTGCGGGGATGCCGATGCGGCGGATCTCCCACTCCAGCGTCACGCCGGTGGCGGCGTGCACGCGCCGTCGCACCTCCTCGCCCAGCCCCTCGATGTCGGACGCCGTCGCGCCGCCGAGATTGAGCAGGAAGTTGCAGTGCTTCTCGCTGACCTGCGCGCGCCCGCGGGTGAGTCCGCGGCAGCCGGCCGCGTCGATCAGTTCCCAGGCCTTGGCGCCGTCCGGGTTCTTGAAGGTCGAGCCGCCCGTGCGCGCGCGTGTCGGCTGGGTCGCCTCGCGCGCCGCGCGAATGCGCGCCATCTCGGCGCCTATGGTCACGGGATCACCCGGGCGGGCGCGGAAGCGCGCGCGCGTGACGATTGCGCCAGGGGGCAGGCGCGCGCTGCGGTAGGCGAAGGCGAGGGCCGCCGCGTCGAGCCGGATGCGGCTTCCGTCGCGCGTGACGACGTCGGCCCAGTCGAGCACGTCCTTTACCTCCGCGCCGTAGGCACCGGCGTTCATCGCCACCGCGCCGCCGACGCTGCCGGGGATGCCGGAGAGGAAGGCGAGCCCGTCGAGCCCTGCCTCGGCCGCGGTTTCGGCCACGGTGAGGTCGAGGGACGCGGCACCGGCACGCACACCGTCCGCCTCCACCGCGATCGCGCCGAAGCCCCGCGCGAGGCGGACGACGACGCCGGGCACGCCGCCGTCGCGCACGATCAGGTTCGAGCCCGCGCCGATCACGGTCACCGGCACGGCCGGATCGAGGGCGGCCAGGAACGACGCGAGGTCCGCCTCGTCGGCGGGACGGAACAGCACCTCGGCCGGACCACCGACGCGGAACCAGGTGAACGGCCCGATCGGCGCATCCGCGGCAAGCCGGCCGCGGACCAGCGGCAGGCGCTCGATCAGATGCGGCGTGCGCGCGGCCGGCATCATGCGCTGCCACCATTGGCGCGGCGCGGGATCGCGGCCTGAAGTGCCGCGAGCTCGCCCGGCAGCGCGTTCGCCCAGTTGGTGATGGAGCCGGCGCCGAGGCAGACGACGTAGTCGCCCGACCGGGCGATCGCGTGCACCATCTCGGCGAGCTGCGATGGATCGGGCAGCGCGACGACGCTGCGATGCCCGCGTGCGATCAGCCCCTCGACCAGCGCATCGCGATCGATGCCTGCGATCGGCGCTTCGCCCGCCGGGTAGACATCGGCGACGATCACCGTCGCCGCGTCGTTCATGCAGGTGCAGAACTCCTCGAACAGCGTCTGAAGCCGCGTGTAGCGGTGCGGCTGCACGACCGCGATCACCTCGCGCGCGCCCGCCTGGCGCGCGGCCTTCAGCACCGCGGCGATCTCGACCGGATGGTGGCCGTAGTCGTCGATCACGGTGATGCCGCCCACCTCGCCCGTGCGGGTGAAGCGCCGCTTCACGCCCTTGAAGCCCAGGAGCGCGGTGCGGATCGTGTCCTCGGAGAGCTCCATCTCCACGCCGACCGCGATCGCGGCCAGCGCGTTCTGCACGTTGTGCGCGCCGAGCATCGGCAGACGGAACGGCTTCAGCCGGCGCGTCCGCCCGGCATGGCGGTCGGAGACGACGACCTCGAAGGTTGCGCCGAGCCGGTCCATCACCAGCTTCTCGGCGCGCACATCGGCCTGCGGCGAGAATCCGTAGGTGACGATGCGCCGATCCGAGAGGCGCGGGATCATCGCCTGCACCTCGTGGTGATCAAGGCACAGCACCGCGAAGCCATAGAAGGGGATGTTGCCGACGAACTGGGCGTAGCCCTCCTTCATCGCCTCTGCCGTGCCCCAGTGGTCGAGATGCTCGGGATCCATGTTGGTGACGACTGCGATCAGCGCGGGCAGGCGCAGGAAGGAGCCGTCGGACTCGTCGGCCTCCACCACCATCCAGTCGCCCGCACCCAGCCGCGTGTTCGCGCCATAGGCGTTGACGATGCCGCCGTTGATCACCGTCGGGTCGAGATGCGCGGCCTCCAGCACCGAGGCGATCAGGCTGGTGGTGGTGGTCTTGCCGTGCGTGCCGCCGATCGCGATCGACCACTTCAGGCGCATCAGCTCGGCGAGCATCTCGGCGCGGCGCACGACCGGGATCAGCTGCTGGCGCGCGGCGGCGACCTCGGGGTTGTCGCGCTTCACCGCGGTCGAGACGACCACCACCTGCGCGTCGCCCAGGTTCTCGGCGCGGTGGCCGATCATCACGCGCACGCCCTTCTCGCGCAGGCGCTTGACCGTGTAGCCCTCGGCGAGGTCGCTGCCCTGCACCGCGTAGCCGAGATTGTGCAGCACCTCGGCGATGCCTGACATGCCGATGCCGCCGATGCCGACGAAATGGATCGTGCCGATCGAGAGGGGAAGCGCGCGCATCAGGGAACCTCCGTCGGCGCGAGCGTGAGCACCGCATCGGCCAGCCGTGCGGCCGCGTGCGGCGCGGCGAGCGCGGCGGCGGCCTCGGCCATGCGGGCGAGCAGCAGCGGATCGGCGAGCAGGGCCGCGAGGCGTGTCGAGAGCAGCGCGGGCGTCAGGCTTGCCTGCGGGTGCAGCTCGGCCGCGCCGGCATCGGCGAGCGCGCGCGCATTCGCGGTCTGATGGTCGTCGATCGCGTGCGGCAGCGGGATCAGCAGCGACGGCCGACCGGCGCAGGCGAGCTCGGCGACGGTCGAGGCGCCGGCGCGCGCGATCACCAGATGCGCGCGCGCATAGAGTGCCGCGACATCGTCGAAGAACGGCGCGAGTCTGGCGGTGACGCGCGAGCCGTCGAGTACCGCGCGCGTGCGCTCGACGTCCTCAGCGCGGCACTGCATGGTGAGGCGGAGCCGCGCGCGCAGCGGGTCGGGCAGCGTCGCCACCGCAGCGGGCACCAGATCGGCGAGCGCGCGCGCACCGAGGCTGCCGCCGAGCACGAGCAGGTGCAGCGTCGCGTCGGGCGCCGGCGTCGGATACGAGGTGCCGGCGAGGGCCGCGATCTCGGCGCGCACGGGGTTGCCGATCACTTCGCTCCGCGTCCCGGCGGGCAGGCGGGCGGTCGCAGCGGTCGAGAGCGCGAGCAGGTCGGCGAAGCGCGCGAGCGAACGGTTGGCGCGGCCGAGCACCGCGTTCTGTTCGTGCAGCACGACGCGCGGCCGGCGCGCGCGGGGGAGCAGCCGCGCGGCGAGCACCGGCGGGATCGACGGGTAGCCGCCGAACGCCACCACGGTGGCCGGCGTGAGCCGCGCAAGCAGCCCGCGTGTCTCGACGACACCGCGCGCGAGCGCGATGAGCGCGCCGGGCAGGCGCGCCAGGCCGCGTCCGGCTACGCCCTCGGCGCCGATCACATGCGTCTCCACGCCCGCGAAGCCCGGCCCGAGCCGTGCGGCGGTGCGCGCATCGGTGAACAGCACCGGCCGCTCACCGCGGCGCGCGAGTTCCCCCGCCAGCGCCTCGGCGGGGAACAGATGGCCCCCGGTGCCGCCGGCGGCGATCGCGATCGGTCGCAGCATCGCCCCCCTCATGCGACCTCGCCCCGCGTGCGGCGCCGCGTCAGCGCGAGCAGCATTCCCATGCCGAGCGCGACCGCGAACACCGACGATCCGCCATAGGAGATCAGCGGCAGGGTCATGCCCTTGGTGGGAATCAGGTGCACGGTCGAGGCCATGTTGACGAAGGCCTGCAAGCCGAACTGCGCGACCAGACCGGTGCCGGCGATCACCACGAACGGATCGGTCTCGCCCATCAGGCGGAACAGGCCGCGCAGCACGACGACCGCGAACAGCGCGACGATCAGCAGGCAGGCGAACAGGCCGAACTCCTCGCCCGCGACGGCGAAGACGAAGTCGGCATGCGCGTCCGGCAGCACCGATTTCACGCGCCCTTCGCCGGGACCGCGGCCGGTCAGCCCGCCATTGGCGAAGGCTTCGAGCGCGCGCTCGACCTGGTAGTTGTCGCCGGCCGCCGGGTCGAGGAAGCGCAGCACGCGGCTCTGCACATGCGGGAACAGCATGTAGGCGAGGGCAGCCACGCCGGCGACCACGCCGCCCAGCAGCGCGACCCAGATGGTGCGCAAGCCGGCGACGAACCACTGCGCGAGGAACACCGCCAGCACGACCGCCGCCATGCCGATATCGGGCTGCATCTTCAGCGCGGCGAGCACCAGCCCGAGCAGCAGACAGGCGATCGCAGCACCGGGGAACCGCGTACCGCGCATGCCCTCGGCGAACAGCCAGCCGGCAACCACCGCGAAGCAGGGCTTGAGGAACTCGGACGGCTGGAGCGAAAGGCCGGGCAGGGAGATCCAGCGTCGCGCGCCCTTGATCTCGGGACCGATCACGGATGCCGCCGCGGTCAGCATCAGGGCGATGATGAAGCCGATGAACGCGACCCGGCGCACGCCGCGCGGCCCGAGCAGGCTGACCGCCAGCAGCAGAGCCAAAGCCAGCGGCAGGAACACGAGCTGGCGGCGGACGAAGGCGTACATGTCGAGCCCGATCCGTTCCGCGACCGCCGGGCTCGCCGCGAGCGTCAGCAGCATGCCAATGCCGGCAAGCGCGAACAGGGATGCAAGCATCCAGCGATCGACCGTGAACCACCACCGGCCGAGCCGCGTGCCGTCGTCTCGCGCGAGCGCGGTCATCCGGCGCGCTCCGCCCTGAGCCGCGCGACGGCGGTACGGAACGCGGCACCGCGGGCCTCGAAATTGGCGAACTGATCGAAGCTCGCCGCCGCCGGCGAGAGCAGCACCACGGACGGCGCTTCGGCGCGCGCGGCGGCGAAGGCGGCCGGCACGGCCTCGTCGAGCGTCAGGGCGATCTCGTGCGCAACGCCGTGCTCGGCCAGGGTCGCGGCAAAGGACGCGGCCGACTCGCCGATCAGGAAGGCGCGGGCGATGCGCGGGAACAAGGGTGCAAGTGTGGCGATGCCGCCTTCCTTTGCGCGACCGCCAGCGATCCAGAACACGCGCGGGTAGCAGGCGAGCGCCCGCGCCGCCGCGTCCGTGTTCGTGGCCTTGCTGTCGTTGACGAACAGCACCCCGTCGAGGTCGCCGACGCGCTCCTGGCGGTGCGGCAGGCCGGGGAAGGAGGCGATGCCGGCGGCGATGTCCTCGGCCGGGATGCGCAGGGCGAGTGCCAGGGCGGCTGCGGCTGCGGCATTCTGGGCGTTGTGCGTGCCGGGGAGAGTCGGATGGCGCACCAGGCTGGCGATGCGCTGCGGATAGGAGCCGCGCGCATCGATCAGCCGCTCGTTCTCGACGTAGACCCCGCCCGGCACGACCTGCAGGCCGCTGATCCGGATGAGCACGGCCGGGCCCGCCGCGGCTTCGTCCGCCATCGCCCGCCCAGCCGCATCGTCGACGCCGATCACGGCCGTGCAGGCGCCGTCCTGGCGGTCGAAGATGCGCCGTTTGGCCGTGGCGTAGCCCGCCATGTTGCCGTGGCGGTCGAGATGATCGGGCGAAAGATTGAGCATCGCCGCCGCATCGAAGCGGATGCGGGCGATTCGCTCCAACATGTAGGACGACATCTCGAGGGCGTAGACCCCATCTGACCCCAAGATGTTGAGGGCGAGGGCAGGCGTGCCGAGGTTGCCGCCGGTCGCGTGCGGCCGCCCGGCGCAGGTCAGGATGTGGCCGAGCAGCGCCGTCGTCGTGCTCTTGCCGTTCGTGCCGGTCACGCCGGCGAAGCGCGCTGCCGAGCCGGTCTCGCGCACGGCGCGGAACAGCAGATCGGCATCGCAGACGATCGGCCTGCCGGCAGCCTGCGCGCGCGCGGCGACCGGATGTGGTGCGGGCAGGCGGTGCGGAATCCCGGGCGAGAGCAGGAGCGCGTCGATCGCGCCGAAATCGGCCGTGGTGAGATCGGCGAGCGGCACGCCTGCCGCCGCGGCCTGGCGCCGTGCCGGTTCCGAATCGTCCCACGCGAGCACGCGCGCGCCCAGCCGCGCGAGCGCCTGCGCGCCGGGCAGTCCAGCCCGCCCCAGGCCCATCACGGCCACGGTCTCGCCGGCGAAGGGGGTTTCGCGCGCCATCCCCTCACCGCAGCTTCAGCGTCGACAGGCCGACCAGCGCCAGGATCATGGCGATGATCCAGAAGCGGATGACGATGGTCGACTCCGCCCAGCCCTTCTTCTCGAAGTGGTGGTGCAGCGGCGCCATGCGGAACACGCGCTTGCCGGTCAGCTTGTAGGACAGCACCTGCACGATCACCGACGCTGTCTCGAGCACGAACAGTCCGCCGACGATCATCAGCACGATCTCGTGCTTGGTCGCGACCGCGATCGAGCCGAGCGCGCCGCCAAGGGCAAGGCTGCCGGTGTCGCCCATGAACACCATCGCCGGCGGCGCGTTGAACCAGAGGAACCCCATGCCGGCGCCGATCAGCGCGGCACAGACCACGGCGAGTTCGCCCGCGCCGGGCACGAAATGCAGCTGGAGGTAGTTCGCGAACACCGCGTTGCCGGTGAGATAGGCGATCAGCGCGAACACGGCGGCCGCGATCATCACCGGCACGATCGCCAGCCCGTCGAGCCCGTCGGTCAGGTTCACCGCGTTCGAGGTGCCGATCATCACCACGGCGCCGAACGGGATGAAGAACCAGCCGAGCTGGATCAGCAGGTCCTTGAAGAACGGCACGGCCAGGGCGGCTTCGAGCGGCGGCCGCGCGATCCACATGATCCAGAGCGCGGCCAGCGCGCCGAGCCCGCCCTGCACGGCGAGCTTGGTCCAGGCCGGCACGCCCTTGGTGTTGCGCTTGGTCACCTTCAGGAAGTCGTCGGCGAAGCCGAGCAGCCCGTAGCCGACGGTCACGACCAGCACGGCCCAGACATAGCCGTTGCGCAGATCGACCCAGAGCAGCGTCGAGACCAGCAGCGCGATCAGGATCAGCACGCCCCCCATGGTCGGCGTGCCGCGTTTGCCGAGCAGATGCGACTCGGTCATGTACTGCTCGCGCATCGGCTGGCCCTCGGCCTGCAACCGGCGCAGCCGCCGGATCACTGGCCCGCCGAGCGCGAAGGAGAGGAACAGCGCGGTCATGCACGCCGCGCCCGAGCGGAAGGTCAGGTAGCGGAACAGATTGAAGAGGATGAACTCTTCGGCCAGCGGGGCGAGGGCGAGGAACAGCATGGGCGGTCACCGCGCCGCGCCGGCGAGGCCGCGGACGATCACGCCCATCCGGCTGCCGAGCGAGCCCTTCACGAGCACGAGGTCGCCCGGCCGCAGCGAGGGCTTGAGGAAGGCGAGCAGCGCCTCGCTGTCCGGCGCGTGGGCGCCACGCAGGCTCATCGGCAGCGCCTCGTAGAGGTGGCGCATCAGCGGGCCGCAGCAGAACACGACGTCGATCCGGGCGGCGACGATCGGCGCGGCGAGCGCGCGATGCTCCTCCTCGGCCCGCGCGCCGAGTTCGAGCATGTCGCCGAGCACGGCAACGCGCCGTGCCGCCAGCACCTCGCCGAGCACGGCGAAGGCCGCGCGCATGGCCGGCGGCGAGGCGTTGTAGGAATCGTCGAGCAGGATCGCCTCGCCGCCCGGCACGCGGATCGGCCGGCGCTGGCCGCGACCGGCAGCGGGGGTCAGGTCGGCGAGGGCGGAGGCGGCCGCGAACGGATCGGCGCCGGCGGCGAACACGGCGGCCAGCACGCCCATCGCGTTCAGCGCGGCGTGGCGCCCGGGGGCGGCGAGGCGGAACTCGATCTCCTGGCCGAGCAGGCCCGCGCGGGCGAGGCCGCCGAACCCCTCGGCGCGCCACGAGAGCAGGCGGACATCGGCGAGCGCATCCGTGCCGAAGGTGATGATGCGGGCGATGTCGCGCGCCTCGGCGGCGGCTCTGAGCCGCGCGAAGTGCCGGTTGTCGCGGTTCAGCACCGCCGCGCCGTCGACGACGAGCCCGTCCATGATGCTCGCCTTCTCGTCCGCGATCGCCTCCTCGGAGCCGAAGAAGCCGATATGCACGGGCTCGACATTGGTGATGACCGCCACATGGGGGGCGGCGAGGCGCGCGAGCGGGGCGATCTCGCCGGGATGGTTCATGCCGATCTCGGCGACGCACCAGGCGGCATCGCGCGGCAGGCGCGCGAAGGTGAGCGGCACGCCGATCTGGTTGTTGTGGCTGGCCGCGGCGGCATGCGTCGGGCCCTGCGCCGACAGCACGTGGCGCAGCGCTTCCTTGGTACCGGTCTTGCCGACGCTGCCGGTCACCGCGATCACCTGCGCGGCGGCACGCGCCCGGCCGGCACGGCCAAGATCGGCGAGCGCCGTCGCGGTGTCGCCCACCATCACCAGCGTCGGGTTGGCGGCGTGCTCATCCGGCATGCGCGAGACCAGGGCACCCGCCGCGCCCTTGCGCAGCGCCTCGGCAACGAAGTCGTGGCCGTCGCGCTCCGCGCCCTTCAGGGCAACGAA
The DNA here is from genome assembly GCA_964533585.1 of uncultured Elioraea sp. Taxonomy (GTDB): domain Bacteria; phylum Pseudomonadota; class Alphaproteobacteria; order Acetobacterales; family Acetobacteraceae; genus Elioraea. Next base: position 1,437 of record CAZHMM010000056.1, on the reverse strand, counting down.
CAGATCGCCCGGCTCGAGGCTGCGCGTGTCGATCGCGACGCCGCTCGCGGTGAACGGCGCGAGCACCCGCCCGTTCGTGGCCGCGGCGATCTCGGCCGATGTCCAGAGCGCGCTCATGAGGCGAGCCGCGCGACTTCCTCGCGCGCAACGCTGGCGTCGTCGAACGGGATCACGCTTTCGCCTACGATCTGGCCCTGCTCGTGGCCCTTGCCGGCGATCACGACGAGGTCGCCCGGGCCGAGCCCGGCGATCGCCGCGGCGATCGCGGCGCGCCGGTCGGCGATCTCCGCCGCATCCGGGCAGCCGGCGCGCACGGCGGCGCGGATCACGGCCGGGTCCTCGCTGCGCGGATTGTCGTCGGTGACGATGGCGCGGTCGGCGGCTGCGGCGGCGGCGCCCATCGGCGCGCGCTTGCCCGGATCCCGGTCGCCGCCAGCGCCGAAGACGATGGTGATGCGGCCCTTCGCGTGCGGGCGGAGCGCGCGCAGCACCGAGGCGATCGCGTCGGGCGTGTGCGCGTAGTCGACATAGACCGCCGCACCGTTCGCCAGCACGGCGACGCGCTCGACCCTGCCGCGCACGCCGGCGAGGCGCGGCAGCAGCGCGAAGACATCCTCCGCGCGGGCGCCCGTCGCGATCGCGAGGGCCGCTGCGGTGAGCGCGTTCTCGGCCTGGAACCCCACCAGCGGCAGATCGAGCGTCCGGGCCTGCCCGGCGTGGCGCAGCGCCACGACAGTGCCGTCGGCGCGCGGCTCGGCGCGGAGCACGTCGATGAAGTCGCCACCGCCGCCGACCGTCAGCAGGGCGAGCCGTCGCCGGGCTGCCGCCGCGCGCAGCGCCGCCAGCGCCTCTGCCGGCAGGGCGGTCTGCGCAATCGCGGGCGCGCCTTCGGGCAGCAGCGCGTCGAACAGCCGGAGCTTGGCGGCGAGATAGGCCGCCATCGTCGCGTGGTAGTCGAGATGGTCGCGCGTGAAGGTGGTGAAGGCCGCGGCCGCGAGCCGCACGCCGTCGAGCCGGCGCTGCTCGAGCCCGTGCGAGGAGGCCTCCATCGCCGCATGCGCGATGCCGGCGCGCGCGAGCTCGGCCAGCGTGGCGTGCAGTGCCACCGGATCGGGCGTGGTCAGCCCGCCGCCGGGTGCCATGCCGGGCGCGATCACGCCGAGCGTGCCGAGCGAGGCGGCGCGGCCCTGATGCAGCGCGGCCCAGATCTGGCGCAGGAAATCGGCCGTCGAGGTCTTGCCGTTGGTGCCGGTCACGGCGGCGATGGTGGCGGGCTGCACGGCGTGGAACGCGGCCGCCATCAGCGCCAGCCGCCGGCGCGGATCGGCATCCGTGATCAGCGGGCGCGGCGGCACGCCGGGCGGCCAGGTCGTGCCCTCGGGCGCGAGCACCGCGGCGGCGCCGCGCGCGACCGCCTCGGCGATGAACGCCCGCCCG
>CAZHMM010000055.1:15533-21355 GCA_964533585.1 uncultured Elioraea sp. | reverse complement strand
TACGACTTTATCGCTGTATCCGCGCCACGCGGGCCGGGCTCACGGCGACGCGGACGGCAGATTACGCCGCACCCGCGCCAGACCCTGACGCGTGCCGCGCGCGGGCAGCGCAACTCCGGCCGGCCAGAGACCGATCCCGGGTCTAGCGGCGCCGCGCCGATGACGTTATGTCAAAGTGGAGAACAGGCAGCGCGGCCCCGCCCCGGGGCTCAAGCGCCGCCGGAACCAAGGGAGACGTCCTCGATGCCGACACGCCGCCAGACCCTGTCCCTTGCCCTCGCCGCCGGGCTCGCGCCATCGGTGGTCCGCGCGCAGGCCTGGAGGCCCTCGCGGCCGATCCGCATGATCGTGCCCTTCGCCCCCGGCGGCTCGAACGACATCGTCGGCCGCATCATCGCCGAGGCGGCGGCGCAGACGCTCGGCCAGCCGATCGTGATCGAGAACCGCGCGGGGGCCGGCAGCATGATCGGCGCCGAGCTGGTCGCCCGCGCCGCGCCCGACGGGCACACGATCCTGATCAACAGCGCCCATGCGACCGTACCCGCGATCGTCGCCCGCGTGCCGTACGACTCGGTCACCGATTTCGTCGGGCTCGCGGTCGGCGGCTTCTCGCCGCATGTGCTGGTCGTCAATCCGCAGGTGCAGGCGCGCACGGCGCAGGAGCTGGTCGCGCTGCTGAAGGCCAATCCCGGCCGGTTCAATTTCGGCTCGGCCGGTATCGGCAGCGGCGTGCATGTCGCCGCCGAGCTGTTCCGCTCGATCACCCAGGTGAACGTGGAAATCGTCCAGTATCGCGGCGGCGGCCCGAGCGTGGTCGCGCTGGTCGCCGGCGAGGTGCAGGTCGGCTCGCCCACCATGGCCTCGTCGATCGGCCAGGTGCGGGCCGGCGGGCTGCGCGCGCTCGCCGTGCTGGGCGAGCAGCGCACCCCGGCGCTGCCCGACGTGCCGAGCGCCCCCGAGGCGGGGCTGCCCGGCGTGATCCACGAGGAGTTCTTCCCCATCCTGGCCCCGGCCGGCACGCCGGCGCCGGCGGTGGCGGCATTGGGCGCGGCGTTCCAGACCGCGATCCAGCAGAACGCGGGCCGGCTGACGGAGCTTGCCGGCGTCACGCCGCGCGCGGGCTACGAGACCTCCGCGCAGGTGATGGCGCTGGTGCGCGACGGCGTCGAGCGCTACTCGAAGATCCTGCGCGACGCGGGCGTGCCGCTGCAGGAGCCGGGCTGACGGTACCAGACTGCGTGCCTCACCCGGTCGATCTTTGCGGCCGGGCGAAAGCGGCCACAGCCTCGCCACAAGGGACCCTCTCCCACTGTCGTGGGAGAGGGTCACAGTGAGGGCAGCGCCGTGCGCGCGGCGTTGCCCGCCGGTTCAGGCCAGCATGGTGTCGCGCTCGTCCGGATGCTCGGCCGTCCAGGCGGCCAGCTGCGTCTCCAGCGCCGGAATGTTGCGTGGCCGATACGCGCCCAGGTCGCGGCAGCGCTGCCAGACGCTCGGATGGATCGTCGTGCCGGGCACGGCCACCTCGCGGAAATGCCGGCTGCCGAGCCACCGGTACAGGCCCTTGTACTCGTCGCCCATCGCCGCCGCATGCCACGCCGCCTGCTCGGTCGGAAATCCGATCCGCGTGAGATAGTCGCGATCGAGATCGAGGCCAGAGCGCATCGCGCGCTCCGCCATCCAGGCGAGGGCGATGTCGGAGAGCCCATGATCGGCATAGCCGCCGCCGACATTGCAGTGCGCGCCGGCGAACCAGGCCTGCTCCATCTCGCCGCTCCAGCCCGCCGGCTTCTGCCAGACCGCCGGCGCGAAGCTCTTGCGGTGCTCGTCGATCGCCAGCGCCTGATAGGCATGGCGCACCGCGTGGCCGATCTCGGTGTTGTGGAAGCTGAAGCGCCGGTTCAGGAAATTGAACACGCCGCCCGGCACGCCGAGCGCGCCGACCGTGTCCCAGACACCGACGCAGTCGATCACCGGGCGCGGGTTGTTGGCGGCGCGCGTGTGGAATGGGTGCGCGCTGCGGAGCTCCGGCCGCCGCGGATCGAGCCGGTAGTAGGCGTAGCCGTCCATCAGGTCGCCGAGCTCGGTCTTCTGCATCAGCCCGATCGTGCCGATCAGTCCGGCGAGGCTGCGCACCGTATAGGCGCCGCGGCTGAAGCCGAACAGGTAGAGGCGGTCGCGGTCGGGATCGTCGGGATCGGTGCTGTGGCGCGCCCAGTCGTAGTTGTTGCCGATGAAGCGGTACGCCTCCTGCACGTTGCGTGAGAGGCCACGCCCGGTCGCGCCGTCGATGAAGCGGTAGAGCCAGCCATCGGTGCCGACGCCGCGCCGGTAGTAGACCACCTGCGGCGTGCCGTCCGCCGCGGTCGGCCGGATCGCGCGCAGGAAGCGCAGCACGTTGGTCGAGCGGCCGCGCGATTTCGGGCTCTCCGGCTGGTTCCAGGTTCCGTCCGCACAGACAATGATGCGCTTGCCCATCGACTCCCCCATCGGCCTGGCTGACGGAGCACGCTAGCGCAGATCCCGATCGGGTGGACTCACCTGATCGGGTGAAGATGCGCGCACCAGAGCCCTGGAGCCGTTTCCGACAGGTCGGAAACGGCTCCAGCACGCGGCGGGCGCCGGGTGTAATAGCGATTACGGAATGACAAGGGCGGCCCCATGGAGACGGGATGGGGAGTTTGAGGGGAAGGGCACGGGTCCCATCGCGGCATGCCGCGATGGGCGCCCGCCAATGGCCCTTTCCCTCAACACAAGGAACCCCGCGGGGGCCAAGGGCCATTGGCCCTTGCCCCCGCACCCCCCATCCCATGAACCAGGCCCCGCGGCGCTTGGTGCGACGCGGCCCCGCGTGTAGAAGCGAGGCGCGATGAACGCCCCCGCCAAGGCGGCCCTGCCCCCGCCCGTCCTGATCGAGACCACCGAGGCTCTTGCCGCGCTGTGCGAAAGGCTGGCGACGGCCGAGTTCGTCACCGTCGATACCGAGTTCATGCGCGAGCGCACCTACTGGCCGGAGCTCTGCGTCGTGCAGATCGCCGGGCCCGCCGACGTCGCGGTGATCGACGCCCAGGCCGACGGGCTCGACCTCGCGCCGCTCTATGCGCTGTTCGACAATCCTGCCGTGACCAAGGTGTTCCACGCCGCGCGGCAGGACATCGAGATCGTCGTGCTCCGCACCGGCCGCGTGCCGACGCCGCTGTTCGACACCCAGATCGCGGCCATGGTGGCGGGCTTCGGCGACCAGGTGGGCTATGACGCGCTGGTCGGCGCGCTCGCCGGCGCCTCGATCGACAAGGCGTTCCGCTTCAGCGACTGGTCCGCCCGGCCGCTCTCCGCGCAGCAGATCGCCTATGCCGCCGCCGACGTGACGCATCTGCGCAAGGTGTACGCGAAGCTGCGCGCACGGCTCGAACGCGAGGGGCGGCTCGACTGGGTGGCCGAGGAGATGGCCGCGCTGACCGACCCGGCGACCTACCGCACCGAGCCCGAGGAGGCGTGGATCAGGCTGCGCAGCCGCAGCGGCAACCGCCGCTTCCTCGGCGTGCTGCGCGCGGTCGCCGCCTGGCGCGAGCGCGAGGCGCAGCGCATCAACATCCCGCGCCAGCGCCTGGTGAAGGACGAGACGCTGCTCGAGATCGCCGCGCAGGCACCGACCGACGCGGCGCAATTGGCGCGTGCGCGCGGCTTTCCGCGCTCGGTGGCCGAGGGCAAGGCCGGCGCGGCGCTGCTCGCGGCGATCGCCGAGGCCAAGACGCTGCCCGAGAGCGCATTGCCCGAGGCGCCGGAGCGCGGCGCCGGCGCGCGGCCGAGCCCGGCGCTGGTGGCGCTGCTGAAGGTGCTGCTGGCAGCGAAATGCGACGAGCACCACGTGGCGCAGAAGCTGGTCGCCTCGTCCGACGACATCGACCGGCTGGCAGGCGAGGACGCGCCCGAGATCGCCGCACTGCATGGCTGGCGGCGGCAGGTGTTCGGCGAGGACGCGCTGGCGCTGAAGGCCGGGCGCGTGGCGCTGGCCGCAGAGGGGCGGCGGATCAGGCTGGTGCCGCTGGGCTGAACCGCCGTCAGCCGCCAGGGCGACGGTCCGGCTTCGGCGCCCCGCCCTCCTGCGTCGCCGTGCGCAGCGGCTGGAACAGGGCGTGGATGAAGAAGTCGAAGAAGGTGAACACCAGCCCGACCGAATAGCCCGCCAGCAGCGCCAGCGCCGACAGCCCGAACGCCTTCACCGGCAGCGCATCGTCGGTCATCGCGATGCCCTCAGGCCCGAAGAACAGCCCGATCACGCCGCCGAGGATCGTGCCGAGGGCGAGCCGGATCACGCCCTGGCGCAGTTCGGTCGCGTCCAGTTCGGCGGCCTGCACCTTCTGCATCAGCCGGCGGAACACGAACGCCGCCGAGCCGATGAAGCCATAGAGCGGCAGCAGCAGTGCGGCCAGCGCCTCGATCCGGGCCGCCAGCACGCGCTCGCTGGTCGCGAGCGCCTCCGCCGGGTCGGCCGGGCCCACCACCGCGCCCTGCGGCGGCACCCGCCGGCCGATGCCGAAGAACAGCCCGTCCACCCAGCGATTCCAGTCGCGGATCTGCGCCTCGTTGACCTGCCAGCGGCGCAGGCGATCGTCGTAGCGGTCGCAGGCCGCCACCACGGCGGGATCGGGGAAGGTCTGGATCCGGAACGTGCCCTCGCCCGTGGCCACCGAGCCGATCGCGTCGCAGGGACGGATGCGCACATCCCCCATCTCGGGGCGGTGGAGGTCGGGGCGCGCCGCGGCAAGACGCGGCGCCTCGAGCGCGGCGACCGCCGCCATCGCCGCCTCGAACTCGGCCCGGATCGCCGCGTTGTCGCCCGAGATCATCCGCCCGTTCAGCGCGGCGGTGGACAGCAGGATGGTGAACACCAGCACGGCGATCGACAGCCCCGCGAGCGCGCGCATGGCCCAGCGCGTCCACCACATCGCGTTCGCGTCGGCGGCGAAGATGTCGGCATTGCCGTTCTCGGTCTCGATGCGCCGGTTGCCGGTGTAGAACGCCGTCATGCGGAAGGTCGCCGCCGAGGCGGGATAGCTCGCGCTGTTCAGCACATCGCAGGCGCGCAGCAGATCGGCGAGCAGGTCGTTCTTGTGGACGATGGTCTTGACCGGGGTGGTCAGCAGCTCCGCGCAGCGCGCCGTGAACACGGCCGGGCTCGCCAGCAGCGTGTCCCCGGGCCGGGCGGCGGCGTCGATGATCGCGCTCAGCCCCTTGTCGCTGCGCGCCGAGAGCGTGGTGATCAGCGTGTCCAGATCGTCGAGCGCGCGGCGCACCGTCGCATCCAGCGCCGCCGTGGCCGGGCGCGGCCGCTCGCCTGGCGTGTCGCGTCCAGCCTGGTCGTCGGGCATGACGGCTCTCCCGGGAACCGGATCGGTCCTGCCGGGGAACCTTACGCCGGCATACGGGCGGATGCGAGTGCGGAGCCGCACATCGGCGCAACCGGCGGGCGCGGCGGCACGCTCAGCCGGGCCGTGCGGCGGGGCCGCCCGCAGCGGGGGCGACCGCGTGCACCACCCGCAGCGCCTGGGTGATCACCATGTCGAAGAAGCGGAACACCACCTCGACCGAGTAGCCGGCGAGGAAGGCGAGCGCCGCGATCGACAGCGTGATCTCGCCGTTCGGCCCGTCCACCTTGGTGCCCTCGGGGCTGAAGAACAGGCCGATGCAGCCGCCGAGCAGGAACGCCATGAAGATGCGGAACAGCGCATGCCGCGAGTCGCGCGGATGCAGCTCGCTGGAGACGATCTTCTGGTTCAGCCGGCGCACCGCATAGACCGCGCCGCCGAGCACGCCGAACAGCA
>CAZHMM010000055.1:0-15433 GCA_964533585.1 uncultured Elioraea sp. | reverse complement strand
CGAGCGCGGCCGCGGTCTTGCCGACCTGGTCGAGCACGGTCTTGCCGACCATCGCATGGACGGAGAGCGCGACCGCGAGCAGCACCGCGAGGATGCCGCCGAGTGCGAGCGCGCCGATCACCACCTTGCTGGTGCGGGCCTGCGCGCGCAGCTCGGCGAAGTCTGGGCGCCGGCGCAGCACCTCGGCCTCGGGCAGCCCTCCCGTGTAGAAGCCGGTGAAGGCGATGGTGTAGGCGTCCGCCGGCGCGGCCGCCGCGTTCAGCGTGTCGCGCGCGCCGAACAGGAAGGCGATCGCGGCCGGATCGTGCGCGAGCGCCGCGACGCCCTGCTGCTCGATCTCGGCGAGGCGGCGCAGGAACGCGTCGCGGCTGGTGGTCTCGGGCGGCGGCTTGGCCGGGAAGGCGCTGTCGGTGAAGGCGCGCTCGAGCATCGCGTCGTTGCGGCCGGAGACGAAGGTGCGCAGCAGCGCGACATCGATCAGCGCCCGCTCGATCTCGACCCGCCCGAGCGCGTGCAGCGTGTCGTCGTCCGGCAGCGCCGGCTGCGTGGCGGCGGCAGTTCCGTGTCCGTCCGGCATCGCATCCTCCACCCGTGATTGCGGAGACCCGCCTCTGGTTTTGGAGGATAAACAATACGCTTCCTGCACTTGTGTGACAAACAGCACAATACCGGTGCGGTGGCAGGCGTTAGGCCGCCGCCTCTTCCGGCGCGATCTCGGTCGCCGGTTCGCGCGCCAGCGCTTCGGCCAGTCGCTCCAGCCGCCGCCACACGCTCTCCCCGGCGAACACCCCGCCCGAGCGGGCGAGCCGCAGCACCAGCCGCTGCTGTTCGAGCCGGAGCGAGGTCAGCCCGAGCAGCGTCGCCGTGCCGCCCGAGAGGGTGAAGGCGAGCCGGAGCGCCGCCCCCAGCGTCTCGGCGCGCTTGGTCGAGGCGACGTCGAGCAGGGCGCGTGCCGGCTGCAGCCAGGCGGCGAGCGGGTTCGCCTCGTGACGCATCGCCAGCGTCAGCGCCAGGAAGGCGCGCGCGTGGTGGTCGAGGCCGATGCCGGGCTGGCGCATCAGGCGCAGGAAGGCCTGCTCGGCCTTGTAGTCGGGATGCTCGTGCGCGCCGATATCGCCGACCCAGCAGGCGGTCTCGCGCAGCCGCGCCAGTGCGGGCGTCTCCTCGGGGAACAGCGGCGCGGTCCAGCCGATCAGCGCCGGCGGCAGGTCCTCGCTGCGGCTGAAGCGGCGGCAGAGATCCTGGCCGGCGGCGATCACCGGGTCCTCGGCGCGCACCGCCTCCGGCAGGTGGCGCGCGTACCAGCCCTCGCGCAGCCCGCTCGCGCTGAACACCACACGCCGCGCCTGGGTCGCGCGCAAGAGCCGCCGCAGCACGACGGCCGCATAGGGCAGCGTCTCGAGCCGCTTGCGCGAGACGCCGGGAATGCGGTCGAGCGTGCGCTTGGAGAGATTGGTGATCACGCCGGTCAGGTCGCGCGCCTCCTCGCGCGAGAGCGTGTAGTGGTGCACCACCTGCAACGGATAGCCGGTCTGGCCGACATGGATGCGCGCGAGCGCGCGCCAGGCGCCGCCGACCAGATAGAGATCGCGCCCGGCCGCCTCGCCGAGCCAGGGCACGCCGCGCAGCGTCTCCTCGGCGATCGCGCGCGCCCGCACCACGTCGCCGCCCGCCTGCTCGGCCAGCCGGATCACGCCGAGCCTCAGCGTGGCCGAGGCGGTGATGCTGCCGCCGGCGATGCGCACCACCTCGAGGCTGCCGCCGCCGAGATCGCCGAGCACCCCGTCGGCCTCGGCGATGCCGCCGAGCACGCCCTCGGCCGAGATGCGCGCCTCCTCGTCGCCGTCGAGCACGCGGATCGGCAGGGCGGGGAAGCGGCGGCGCAGCATCTCGACGAAGGCGGGGCCGTTCAGCGCGTCGCGCACGGCCGCGGTCGCCAGCACCTCGACCGGATCGGCGCGCATCGCCGCGGCGACCACCGCATAGCGCTCGAGCACGGTGATGCACTCCCCGATCGCGTCCTCGTTCAGCCGCCCGGTCGCCTGCAACCCGCGGCCGAGGCCGAGGATCGACTTCTCGTTGAACACGACCTGCGGGTTGCGGGTGAGGCCCTCGAACACGACGAGCCGCACCGAGTTCGAACCGAGATCGACCACGCCGAGCCGGCGCGGCACCACGACGGACTCCGTGAGCGGCCGCAGCATCGCCATCAGTCGTGCGCGACCCGGTCCTGCCGCTCGCGTGGCGCCGGCGCAGCGGCGACCGTGCCCGGCCCGTGCAGCGCGCTGCCGCGCCCCGACAGCGAGGGGTTGGTCATGAAGTACTCATGCGCCGAGATCGCGCCCTCGCCGGCCGGCTCGCGGCCGTAGCTGCCATCGGAGCGGAGGCGCCAGGACTGCGCCGCGTCCTTCAGGTTCACCACCATGATCTGGTCGAGGATCTGCGCGTGCACGGTTTCGTTGAAGATCGGCACCATCACCTCGACGCGCCAGTCCATGTTGCGCGCCATCCAGTCCGCCGAGGCGATGAACACCTTGGCCTCGCGCGAGGGCATGGGCCGGCCGTTGCCGAAGCAGAAGATGCGCCCGTGTTCGAGGAAGCGCCCGACGATCGACTTCACCGAGATCGTCTCGGACAGTCCCGGCACGCCCGGGCGCAGGCAGCAGATGCCGCGGCAGACGATCTCGACCTTCACCCCGTCGGCGGAGGCGCGGTAGAGCGCGTCGATCAGCTCGCCGTCCACCAGCGAGTTCATCTTCAGCCAGATCGTCGCCGGCCGGCCGGCGCGCGCATGCGCGGCCTCGGCCTCGATCAGCGCGATCAGGTCACGGCGGAGCGTGATCGGCGCGAACGAGATCGCATCCATCGTCTCGGGGCGCGCATAGCCTGTCATGTAGTTGAACACGCGCGCGGCATCGCGCGTCAGCCGCGGCTCGCAGGTGAAGAAGGAGAGGTCGGTGTACACGCGCGCGGTATAGGGGTGATAATTTCCGGTGCCGTAATGGACATAGCTGCGCAGGCTGCCGCCCTCGCGGCGGACCACCAGGCTCACCTTGGCGTGGATCTTCAGCTCGACGAAGCCATACACCACCTGCACGCCGGCCGCCTCCATCTCGCGCGCCCAGCGGATGTTCTGCTCCTCGTCGAACCGCGCCTTGAGTTCGACCATCGCGGTGACCGACTTGCCGTTCTCGGCCGCCTCGATCAGCGCGCGGACGATCGGGGAGTCGCGGCTGGTGCGGTACAGCGTCTGCTTGATCGCCACCACGTTCGGGTCGCGCGCGGCCTGGCGCAGGAACTGCACCACCACGTCGAACGACTCGTAGGGATGGTGGACGACGATGTCCTTGTGGCGGATCGCGGCGAAGCAGTCGCCGCCGAAATCGCGGATGCGCTCGGGGAAGCGCGCGCTGAAGGGGGTGAACAGCAGGTCGGGGCGGTCATCGACGATGATCTGCTTCAGATCGCCGATGCCGAGGATGCCGTCGACGACGAACATCTCGGCGCGCTGGGCCTTCAGCTCGTCGGCGACGAACTCGAGCAGGTCGGCCGGCATCGCCTTGTTCACCGACAGCCGGATCACGTTGCCGCGGCGGCGGCGCTTCAGCGCCGTCTCGTAGGAGCGGACGAGATCCTCCGCCTCCTCCTCGAACTCGACGTCGCTGTCGCGGATCAGCCGGAAACAGCCCTTGCCGGCGAGCGCGAAGCCGGGGAACAGCCGGGCGAGGAACAGCCCGATCACGTCCTCGAGCAGCAGGAAGCGGATGCCCGGACCCTCGGGCAGGCGCACGAAGCGGTCGAGCTGCGCCGGGATCGGCAGGAGCGCGCGCATCACCGTGCCGTCCTCGTCCTGCGCGAGCTTCAGCACCATCACGAGCCCCATCGAGGGGATGAACGGGAATGGGTGGGCGGGATCGATCGCGAGCGGGGTCAGGACCGGGAAGATCCGGTCCATGAACCACTGCTCGAGCCAGCCGCGGTCCTGCTCGGTCAGCTCGTCGGGATCGATCACCGCGAGCCCCTGCTCGCGCAGCACCCCGCGCAGGTCGCGCCAGACCCGCTGCTGCTCGGCCATCAGCTCCTGCGCCTTGAGGTGGATCGCGGCGAGCTGGAGGCCCGGCGTCAGCCCGTCCTGGCTGGTGACGGTGAGCCCGGCCGCCGCCTGCCCGACCAGCCCGGCGACGCGCACCGAGTAGAACTCGTCGAGGTTGGTGGCGGAGATCGAGATGAAGCGCACCCGCTCCAGCAGCGGATGGCGGGGATTGTCGGCCTCCTCGAGCACGCGCGTGTTGAAGGCGAGCCACGACAGCTCGCGATTGATGAAGCGCTCGGGATCACCCGGCCCGATCGTGCGGGCCGGGGTGCCGGCGACGGCCTCGTCGCGGACCGCGTCGCGCAGTTCGTTCATGCCGCTCTCCTCCAGGCGCCGGCCACCATACAGGAGCCGGGCCGGACGGCGGGAGGTCTCGCCCGGCTATGCCTCGGGATTGTCATCCGCCGCGACCAGCCGGGCGGCGAGCGCCCGGGTGATCCGCCGTCCGGCGGCGAGGGCGGCGCGGTCGAGCGTGGCGGCCGCCTGCTGCATCGCCGCGAAGGTGCGCGGCAGGCGCGTCACCAGATAGGCGAGCACCGCCGGCTCGACCGTGACTTGGCGGTCGGCCAGCGCCTTGGCGAGCACGGCGGCGAGCACGGCCTGGTCCGGCGCGGCGATCGCGACCGCGCCCCCGGCGGCGAGCCGCGAGCGCAGATCGGCCAGCCCGACCGGCCAGCGTGCGGGAGGGGCGCGGCCGGTCAGCAGCGCGGTGCCGCCCGCCTCGGCGAGCAGGTTCAGCAGGTGGAACAGCGTCCGCTCGGCGGCGGGGTCGCCGGCGACGCGGTCGGCGTCCTCGATCGCGGCGTGGCGCGCGGCCCCGAGCAGCGCCGGCGCCTCCGCGCCCGCGAGCGCCGCGCCAGGCAGGATCGCCGCGCCGGCCCGCGCGGCCCAGATCGCCGCGAGGTGGCTCTTGCCCGCGCCCTCCGGGCCCCAGAGGCCGAGCCGGCCCGCCGGCCAGTCCGGCCAGCGGTCGAGCCAGGCGCGCGCCTCGTCCGAGCAGGCACCCGGCACGAAATCGGCCTCCGCGTAGGAGACCGAGGGGGGAAAGGCGAAGGCGAGCTGGCCCGGCCCGCTCACGGATCGCCCTCGTCGAGGTAGAGCGGGCTCGCGCGGTAGCGCTTCAGCCAGTAGCGCGTCACCACGCCGATCGCCGCGGCCGCCGGCACGGCGAGCAGCACGCCGATGAAGCCCAGCACCGCGCCGCCGGCGAACAGCGCAAACAGCACCCAGACCGCATGCAGCTCGACCCGCTCGCCGAGCAGGCGCGGATAGATCACGTAGCCCTCGATGATGTTGCCGAAGACGAAGATGCCGGCGATCATCGCGACGTCGCGCCAGTCGGTGAACTGCGCGAGCGCCATGCCGACGCCGATGACGAAGCCCGTGAGCGTGCCGACATAGGGGATGAACGAGATCAGCCCGGCCGTCAGGCCGACGATCAGGCCGAGCTGGAGCCCCGCGGCGGTGAGGGCGACCGCGTAGAACACCGCCAAGATCAGGCAGACCAGCGCCTGGCCGCGCACCCAGGCCGAGAGGATGCGGTCGATCTCGCGCGCGATCTCGCGCACGGTGGGGACATAGCGGCGCGGCACCCAGGAATCCACGCTCGCGACCATCTTCGGCCAGTCGCGCAGCAGGTAGAACGCCACGATCGGCGTGACCACCACGACCATCAGCACGTTGAAGAGCTGCACCCCGCCGCCCACCACGGTGGCGATCGCCCCGGTGACCCAGGCCAGCATCGTGTTCACCTGGTTGAGCGCGAGCTGGCGCAGCCGCTGGTCGACGAATTCGGGGCCGAGCCGCTCCTCCAGCCAGAGCAGCGATTCCTGGATCAGCTCGCTTACGGAACGGATATATTGCGGCACGAGCGAGATCAGGATGGTCAGCTGGGCGAGGATCAGCGGGTAGAGCAGCAGGAAGAAGGCGATGATCAAGGCCAGCATCGCCACCACCAGCAGCACCGCGGCGAGGCTGCGCGGCACGCCGACCGCCTCCAGCCGGTCGGCCAGCGGATCGAGCAGATAGGCGATCAGCGTGCCGAGCACGAAGGGCAGCAGGATCGAGGCGAAGAGGTGCAGCGCCAGCGCGAAGGCGGCGAGCGCGCCGAGGATCAGGAACAGCCGCTGGCGGCGGCCGTTGCCGGCGGGGGGCGCCTCGCTCATCCGCTCGCCCCGCCGCCCCGCACCCAGCGCGCGACATAGGCCGCGCCCGAGCCGAGGGTCGTTGCCGCGGTGATCCAGAGCAGCGCCGCGACGACGCCGGCGGCGGGCACGCCATAGGCGGCATGCAGCAGCACCGCCGCGGCGAGCAGGATCTGCATCGCGGTATTCGCCTTGCTGACGAACAGCGGCCGGATCGCCGGCTCCTGGCCGAGAACATAGAGCGTCAGCACGCCGCCGACGATCAGCACGTCGCGGAACACCACCAGGATCACCAGCCAGGACGGCAGGAACCCGGTCGCGCCGAGCGTGACATAGACGCTGACCAGCAGCGCCTTGTCGGCGACCGGATCGAGCACCGCGCCGACCTGGCTGCGTGCGTCGAACCGCTTGGCGATGAAGCCGTCCACCGCGTCCGAGACCCCGGCGGCGACGAACAGCCAGAAGGCGAGCGCCATCTCGCGCTGGAGGATCAGCCAGACCGCGAGGGGGACGGCGAACAGCCGCGCGAGCGTGATCAGGTTCGGCAGGGTGATCATCGCGTCCCGACCGTCCGGACCGGGCAGGGTCGTCTGCACGTCAGTCCCCGCGGCGCGACAGCCGCCAGCCCTCGGGCTCGCGCGAGAGCGCGAGTCCGGCGGCGGCGAGCGAGGTGGCGGCGCGCTCCGGCCCGGCGGTCAGGGTCAGGCCGAGGCGCGCGGTGGTGGCCGAGAGGCCGCGGACCTCCACGCGCGAGACGGCGGGGCTGGCGGCGAGGCGGCGGCGGATCTCGGTCCAGTCGGCCAGCGAGGCGAACACCGCGACCACCTCGATCGCCGCCTGCCCGGCGCCGCCCCGCGCGAGCAGGGCACGCACCGGGTCGGGTCGGAAGAACACGGTCATCGCCGCGCTGTAGCGGGTGGTGCCGACATGCTCGCGCGCGATCTCGAAGCTTTCCACCAGGCGGTCGAGCTCGCTGTCGGGCAGAGCGGCCAGGCGCGGCACCTGGTCCGGCGCCTCGGCCTCGAGCAGGCGCCGCCAGGCGAGCCGGAAGCCCTCGCGATGGGCGATCTCGCGCGCGGCCATCGGGCTGGGCCCGGTGGCCTCGACGGGGATGTCGCGGATCACGAAGCCGCCCTGCGCGGCCGGGCGGCCGAACGGCACCCCGCCGAGCAGAGCCGCGAAAACCCCGATTGCCGCACCCCGCCGCAGGCGGTCTATTCTCGCCACCTCGCCCCCCAGACGTGCCGCCGCGCGGTCCCAGCACCGGCGCGCGGCAGGGGTTCCCTTAGCCGATCGGAGGCCGTCATACCAAGCCTGAGCTATCGCGATGCCGGGGTGGACATCGACGCCGGCGACGCGCTGGTCGAGCGGATCAAGCCGCTCGCCCGCGCCACCGCCCGGGCCGGCACCATGGGCGGGATCGGCGGCTTCGGCGCGCTGTTCGACCCGCGCGGCGCCGGCTACGCCGATCCGGTGCTGGTCGCGAGCACCGACGGGGTCGGCACCAAGCTGCGCGTCGCCATCGAGACGGGCCGGCATGAGACCGTCGGCATCGATCTCGTGGCGATGTGCGTCAACGATCTCGTGGTGCAGGGCGCCGAGCCGCTGTTCTTCCTCGACTACTTCGCCACGGGGCGGCTGGAGGTGGACGAGGCGGCGCATGTGATCGCCGGCATCGCCGAGGGCTGCCGGATCGCCGGCTGCGCGCTGATCGGCGGCGAGACCGCCGAGATGCCGGGGATGTACCGGGGCGGCGACTACGACCTCGCCGGCTTCGCGGTCGGCGCGGCCGAGCGCGGACGGCTGCTGCCGCGCGCGGATCTCGGCCCCGGCGACGTGCTGCTCGGGCTCGCCTCCTCGGGGGTGCATTCGAACGGCTTCTCGCTGGTGCGTCGGATCGCCGGCGGCGACGCGGCGCGCTGGCAGGCGCCGTGTCCGTGGCAGGCCGGCACGACGCTCGGCGAGGCGCTGCTGACGCCGACCCGGATCTATGTCGCGGGCCTGCTCGCGCTGCACCGGGCCGGCTTGCTCAAGGCGGCAGCGCACATCACCGGCGGCGGCCTGCCCGGCAACCTGCCGCGCGTGCTGCCCGCGACCGTCGGGGCCGCGCTCGATGCCGCCACCTGGCCCGTGCCGCCGGTGTTCGCCTGGCTCGCGCGCCAGGGCGGGGTCGTGGCCGAGGAGATGCTGCGCGTGTTCAACTGCGGCATCGGCATGGTCGCGGTGGTGGCGGCCGGCCGGGCCGACGAGGCCGAGGCCGTGCTGCGCGGCGCCGGCGAGACGGTGCACCGGATCGGCGTGCTGCGCGCGGCCGCGGGCGCGCAGCGCGTGACGATCGCCCTGCCGGAGGGCTGGCCGGGATGAAGCGCCGCGTCGCGGTGCTGATCTCGGGTCGCGGCAGCAATCTGCGCGCGCTGCTCGCCGCGGCGGCCGAGCCGACCTATCCGGCCGAGATCGTGCTGGTGCTGTCGAACGTGGCCGGCGCGCCGGGGCTCGTCGCGGCCGAGGCGGCTGGCGTGCCCACCGCGCTGGTCGAGCACCGCCGTTTCGGCCGCGACCGCGCCGCGCACGAGGCCGCCGTGCAGGCGATGCTTCACGGGGCGGGCGCGGAGCTCGTCTGCCTCGCCGGCTACATGCGCCTGCTCACACCCTATCTCGTCGGGCTGTGGCAGGGCCGGATGCTGAACATCCATCCCAGCCTGCTGCCGGCCTTCCCGGGCCTCGACACGCATGCTCGCGCCCTCGCCGCCGGGGTGAAGCTGCACGGCTGCACGGTGCATCTGGTCACCGAGGGCACCGATGAGGGGCCGATCCTCGCCCAGGCGGCGGTGCCGGTGCTGCCGGACGACGATGCGGATGCGCTCGCCGCGCGCGTGCTCGCCGCCGAGCACGCGCTCTATCCGGCGGCGCTCGCGGCGTTCATCCGCGGCGGAGGCGTGCCGGCGGCGCGCGAGGCGGTGCTGTTCAACCCCTTGCCGGGCGCGCCGGGCTCCGACTAGAAGGCGCAGACGACAGCGAGGGGCGACAATGGCGCAGCATGGCGGGGCGGTGATGGCGGATGATCCGAAGCAGGCGGAGTTCCTGAAGTCGCGCCAGCGCGTCTACAGCAGCTTCATCACCTTCACGGTGTGGTCGATCGTCGGGATCGTGCTGCTGCTGATCCTGATGGCGATCTTCCTGGTCTGATCCGGCCACGCGGCTGAGCCGCGCAGGCAGGGCCGGCCGGCTCAGCCGCGCAGGTGGCAGGCGACCCAGTGGCCCGGCCGCGCCTCGCGCAGCGGCGGCGCCTCGGCCGAGCAGAGATCCTGCTTGGCGATCGGGCAGCGCGTGTGGAAGTGGCAGCCCGAGGGCGGGTTGAGCGGCGAGGGCACGTCGCCCTCCAGCCGGATGCGCGTGCGCTTCAGCGTCGGGTCCGGGATCGGCACCGCTGACAGCAGCGCCTCGGTATAGGGGTGCAAGGGCGTGGTGTAGAGCTCGCGCGACGAGGCGAGCTCGACGATCCGCCCGAGATACATCACCGCCACCCGGTCGCTGATGTGCTCGACCACCGAGAGGTCGTGGGCGATGAACAGGTAGGTCAGCCCGAACTTCTCCTGCAGATCCTCGAGCAGGTTCACCACCTGCGCCTGGATCGAGACGTCGAGCGCGCTCACCGGCTCGTCGCACACGACGAGCTTGGGCGAGACCGCGAGCGCGCGGGCGATGCCGATGCGCTGGCGCTGCCCGCCCGAGAACTCGTGCGGGAAGCGGCGCATGTGATCCGCGTTCAGGCCGACCGTCTCGAGCAGATCGGCGACCTTGTCCTCGATCTCGCGCCCGCGCGCGAGCCGATGGATCACCAGCGCCTCGCCGATGATCGCGCCCACCGTCATGCGCGGATTGAGCGAGGCGAACGGGTCCTGGAAGATGATCTGCATGTCCCGCCTGAGCGCGCCGAGCGCCTTGCGGTCCATCGCCGTCACGTCGCGGCCCTCGAACCACACCTCGCCCGAGGTGGGCTCGATCAGGCGCAGGATGCAGCGCCCGGTGGTCGACTTGCCGCAGCCCGATTCGCCGACCACGCCGAGCGTCTCGCCGGGTGCGAGGTCGAAGGTGACGCCCGAGACCGCATGCACCTCGTCGATCGTGCGGCGCAGGATGCCGCCCTTGATCGGGAATCGCTTCACCAGGTCCTTGACCCGCAGCAACGGGCCGGTCCGGAGCGAGGATGCGGGAACGGACGCGGTCACAGCACGCACGCCACTTTGTGGCCGGGCGCGATCTCGCGCAGCGGCGGCTCGGCCTCGACGCATTGCGGCATGGCATGGCGGCAGCGCGCCGCGAAGCGGCAGCCGGGCGGCGGGTGCAGCAGGGACGGCACCGTGCCCGGGATCGCCTCCAGCCGTTCCTTCTTCACCGCGGCGAGATCGAGCCGGGGGATCGAACGGATCAGCCCCTGGGTATAGGGGTGGCGCGGATTGCCGAACAGCTCGACCACCGGCGCCTCCTCGACCACCTTGCCGGCGTACATCACGACGACGCGCTGCGCGGTCTCGGCCACCACCCCCATGGCGTGGGTGATCAGCATCACCGCCATGCCCAGTCGGTCCTTCATCTCGTTCAGCAGGTCGAGAATCTGCGCCTGGATGGTGACGTCGAGCGCGGTGGTCGGCTCGTCGGCGATCAGCAGCTTCGGCCCGCAGGCGAGCGCCATGGCGATCATCACGCGCTGGCGCATGCCGCCGGAGAACTGGTGCGGATAGTCGTGCACCCGGCGCTGCGGGTTGGGGATGTGCACGAGCTTCAGCATCTCCACCGCGCGGTCGATCGCCGCGCGCTTGGAGAGGCCCTCGTGCAGGCGGAGGCTCTCGGCGATCTGCTCGCCGACCGTATAGACCGGGTTGAGCGAGGTCATCGGCTCCTGGAAGACGATGCCGATCTCCTTCGCCCGGATCGCGCGCATGCCCTCGGCGTCGAGCGGCACGAGGTCGCGGCCCTGCCAGCGGATCTCTCCGGCGACGATCTTGCCGGGCGGCATGGCGATCAGCTTCATCACCGTCATCGCCGTGACGGTCTTGCCGCAGCCGGATTCGCCGACGACGCAGACGGTCTCGCCGCGGCCGATGCCGATATCGACCCCATCCACCGCGCGCACCCAGCCGTCATCGGTGCGGAAATGCACCTTCAGCCCGTCGATCTCGAGCAGCCGCGACCCGCCGCCGTTGGTCAGCTTCACACGACTCTCCGCGGATCGAGCGCATCGCGCAGCCCGTCGCCGACGAAGTTGATGGTCAGCACGGTGAGGAAGATCGCGAGCCCGGGGAACAGCGCCCAGTGCGGCGCGAAATCGAGGTTGTCCTTGGCGTCGAACAGCAGCCGGCCCCAGGTCGGGATGTCGGGGGGGAAGCCGAGGCCGAGGAAGGAGAGGGTCGATTCGGCGATGATCGCGGCGGCGATGTCGATCGTCGCGGCGACGATCACCGGCCCGAGCGCGTTGGGCAGGATGTGGCGCACCACCAGCCGCGGGGTGGAGGCGCCGAGCGCGCGCGCCGCCTCGACGAACTCCTTCTCGCGCAAGGAGAAGAACTGCGCGCGCACCAGGCGTGCCACCGGCATCCAGCGGAACCCGCCGATCACCGAGACGATCAGGATGAACACGCCGAGCTCGGCGCCGACCAGCCCGCGCAGCGTGTCGCGGAACAGGTAGATCACCAGCAGCAAGAGCGGCAGTTCGGGCAGCGACAGGAACAGGTCGGTCAGCCACATCAGGAACGCATCGACCCGTCCCGAGGCGATGCCCGCGACCGAGCCTATCAGCGTGCCGAGCAGCACCGCGACCAGCATCGCCGCGAAGCCGACCGCGAGCGAGATGCGCCCGCCATAGAGCATGCGCGCGAGCAGGTCCTGGCCGAGATCGTCCGTGCCGAGCGGGTGGGCCCAGGACGGGCCCTCGAGGCGGACGCTGAAGTCGATCTCGTCGATCGGCACGCGCCAGACCAGCGGCCCGAACAGCACCGCGACGATGATCACCGACAGCACCACCGCGCTGGCGACGGCGAGGCGGTGCTTGCGGAAGCGGCGCCACGCCTCGCCCCAGGGCGAGACGCGCTTGCGCGGCACGGCGCCGGCGGGGCTCGTCGCCGCGCTAGCGGTAGCTGATGCGAGGGTCGAGCCAGCCATAGATCACGTCGGCGAGCAGGTTGAAGAACACGACAAGGCAGGCGAACACGAAGGTGACCGCCATGATCACCGGCGTGTCGTTGGACAGGATCGCGGTGATCAGCAGCGAGCCGATGCCGGGCACGCGGAAGATCTGCTCGGTGACGATCGCGCCGCCGAACACCACCGGCATCTGCAGCGCGACCAGCGTCACCACCGGGATCAGCGCATTGCGCACCACGTGCTTGGTGATCACGGTGCGTTCGGGCAGGCCCTTGGAGCGCGCCGTCGTCACGTAATCGAGCCGGATCACGTCGAGCACGGCGGAGCGGACGAAGCGCGTCCACGCCGCGCCCTGGAACAGCCCCAGCACCATCACCGGCATGATCGACTGCTTCACCTGCTCCCAGAGCCAGCGCCAGCCCGTCGCCTCGATCCCGGTGCGGTACACGAAGGGCAGCCAGTCGAGGTAGATCGAGAAGAACAGGATGAACATCAGCCCGGTGAAGAAGGTGGGCAGCGAGAAGCCGATGAAGGCGAGCGTGTTGGCGATCTTGTCGAACAGCGAGTAGGGGCGGGTCGCCGCCAGCACGCCGACCGGCAGGGCGATCGCGAGGGCAAGGATCTGCGACGAGCCGATGATCACCAGCGTGGTCGGCAGGCGTTGCAGGATCAGCTGGTCGACATTGATCCGGCTGACGAAGGAGTAGCCCCATTCGCCGCGCAGCATCGAGGTCAGCCACGCGATGTAGCGGAGATGGATCGGGTCATCGAGCCCGAGGCTCGCCCGCAATTGCAGGCGCACCTCGGGCGGGATGGCGGGGTTGGTCGCCAGTTCCTCGAACGGATCGCCCGGCGCGAGCGCCAGCACCGTGAAGAGGATCACGCTGATCCCGAGCAGGCTCGGGATCGCGATCAGCAGGCGACGGATGACGTACTGCGTCACGCGCCGGGCGCAGGCCGCATCAGGTCTCGCGATACCAGTCGCGCAGCAGCCACATCGTCGTGTCCCAGCCGCTCAGCACCGGCCTGAGGTTGTTCAGGCTGGCGCTGACCAGCGGCCGCTGCACGATCGGGATGATATGGTTCGAGCCGACGACCAGGTCGTTCATGCGGATGAACAGCGCCGCCCGCTTCACCGGATCGAGCTCGCTCTCCGCCTCGCGGTAGATGCGGTCGTACTCCTCGTTGCGCCAGCGGACGATGTTGCGCCCCTGCCAGGAGTTCGCCTTCTGCGAGACCTCCCACGACACGTACTGGTTCATGAACCGCTGCGGATCGGCCTGCGGCATGGTCGTCGTGTACATCTGCATGTCGGCGTAGAACTTCCCGTAGGTGTCGGTGTTGCCGACATCCGAGGAGAAGAACACCGAGGCGACGACCGACTTCAGCTCGATCTCGATGCCGGCGCGGCGCGCCGCCTGCTGGATGATCTGCTGCGTGCGCTGGCGCGGCGCGTTGATCGAGGTCTGGAAGAGGAACTTCAGCCGCACGCCGTCCTTGGCGCGGATGCCGTCGGAGCCGCGCGCCCAGCCGGCCTGGTCGAGGAGCTGGTTCGCCCGATCGACGCTGAACTCCATCGTCATGTTCGGCGAGCGGAAGCGCGGCGGCGCGTTCAGGAAGTTCGGCGTCGCCGGGCCGGTGCGGCCGTAGATGAAGTTCTGCACCGACTGGCGGTCCACCAGCAGGGCCATCGCCTGGCGCACCGCCGGATCGCGGAAGGCCGGGTGCTGCGTGCTGATATGCGACCGCTCCCCGTCGACGTCGCGGTTGGGGTCGGTGGTGTTGAGCTGGATGAACTCGATCGAGCCGCTCTCGACGATGTTCACCCTGCCGCGGCCGGCCGCCTCGAGGCGCTGCAGCGTCTGGTCCTCGACCTGCATGTTCCAGGCGTAGTCGTAGTCACCGGTCTGCAGCACGGCGCGCGCGGCCGAGACCGCGTCGCCGCCACCCTTGATCTCCATCGTGTCGAAGTGGGGGCGATTCTCGGTGTGGTAGTCGGCGAACGCCTCGCCGCGCAGCAGGTCGCCCGGCGCGAAGCTCGCGAACTTGTAGGCACCGGTGCCGACGGGGCGCAGATTGGTCGGCGCCTCGCGCGCATTCGCGCCCGCATAGTCCTTGTACAGGTGCTTCGGGATCATCATGCCGACCGACCCGACGAAGGCATCGGCCCAGAACGGGCTCGGCCGCTCGAACTCCACCCGCACCGTGAAGTCGTCCACCTTGACGACGTTCACGTCGCGGTAGCTGCCCGAGGAGGTCGTCGCGATCTGCGGGTTCTTCGCGTACTCGTAGTTGAACATCACGTCATCGGCCGAGAACTGCTCGCCGTCGTGCCACTTCACGTTGCGCTTCAGCTTCCAGGTGACCGAGCGGCCATCCTCGGCGAGGCCCTTGTTCTCGATCGACGGCACCTCGGCCGCCAGGATCGGCACCAGCGTGCCGTCGGCCGCCCAGCCGGCGAGCGGCTCATGGAACACCCGGCTCGCGTCCTGGTTGGTGGTGCCGACCGCGAAGTGCGGATTGAGCAGCGTCGCAGCCTGCCAGTAGAGGATCTTGAGGTGGCCGCCGCCGCCGCGGCGGGTCGGCCGATAGGCCGGCACGCTCTGCGCCGAGGCCGGGCTGACGCCGGCGAAGGCCAAGATCTGGGTTGCCATCGGCGCGGTGATGCCGACCGCCGCCATGCGGCGAGCAAAGGCGCGGCGCGACATCTTGCCGTCGCGCACGCGACGCATCAGCCGCCAGAGTTCCTGCTCGTTCATCGTCCCAACAAACCTCCCATTGGGCCGCGGGCAGGGCCGTTCCGTCCCTTGCCAGCGAACCGCATGCGTGAGCCTGCGCCGATGCTACACACTCCGCTCGGATGCGTCAGTAGCCTTTCATCGGTCTTCTTTTCTGGGCATTCCGGCCACCGGCTCGGCCGCGGCCGCTCAGCCGCGTGGGCGGCCGGGTGGCCGGGCACCCTCGGGCCGGCCAGCATCGAAGCCGAGGAAGCCCGCCTCGGGCACCGGCGCGCCGCCGCCGCCCTGCCAGAGCGGCGCCACCGGCAGGGTCCCGG
>CAZHMM010000054.1:0-21825 GCA_964533585.1 uncultured Elioraea sp. | reverse complement strand
CAACAGCGAATCAAAACTCAAACTCCCAGGCAAGCCGTTTCGCAGAGGTCTCCTCTCGGGCGCTGCGCCCGCTAGACCGAAAAGTACTTCGCGCGCGGATGGAGCACCACGATCGCGCTGGTGCTCTGTTCGGGATGGAGCTGCCACTCGTCCGACAGCGACACGCCGATCCGTTCGCGGTGATCGGCGCCGCGCGGGACCGGGGGCTCGGCGCCTCTGCACGGTGTCGGCGCGGGAGGGACACTGGCCCCGCATCGCGGACGCGCCGGCATCATGGGCCCGCGCGCATTCCTCTCTTGAAACTGGTTGGTTGAGAGAGGCAAACTCGCATTAACGAATCTTTATGGGGGAGCAATCATGCGTTCATGGACATACTGCGCGGCGGTCGCGCTCGGGTGTGGCTTGGCCATGCCCGCGCAGTCGGCCTTGGTGACCTACGAGTTCACAGGGTTCGTTGACAGTGTGCCCTCCGAACTGAGCCCTCCATTCAGCGCAGGACAGGAAGTGAGTGGGTCCTGGACGGTGGATACCAGCGTGGGGGCTCTCCCCGGCAGCGACGCTTCCTTGGCTCCATTTCCGGCCCTGACGTCCTTCAGCATCAGCACAGACACCTATGCGGCATCGGATAGCAGCGGATTTGTGACTGTCGAGAGTGGGTCATTTGGCGACGGTTACATGGTTGTATCCAGTACCTCTCCGATGGCTGACGCGATAGATGGGTGGACAACCGCTTTGTTCCGGTTTCTACTCAGGGATAGCGGTGGGCTTGTTTTTGATGCTGCTGACGACCCATTGCCAACGGACCTGAATCTCGCTGATTTCGATGAACGCCTCGCACAAATCATCTTTCGGAATAACGAGGATTCTCGCATAGTCAGCTCAGTCCTGTTCTCAGTGACCTCGCTGACGAGGGTGATGGAGACGGACCCGGCTCCCGTGCCTGAGCCGTCCACGCTCGCCCTGTTCGGCCTGGGCTTGGCCGGCCTCGCGGCGCTGAGGGCGCGCCGCCGCCCCGACTGACCGCCCGTTGCCCCCTCACCCGACCATCTCCCGCGCGCCGGGAGAGGAGACCTGCGGTGCCGCCGGTTCCCTCTCCCACGCCAGTGCGAGAGGGTCAGGGTGAGGGCCGTTCCCCGACCGGTCCGGTTCAGACCGAGAAGTACTTCGCGCGCGGATGGAGCACCACGATCGCGCTGGTGCTCTGTTCGGGATGGAGCTGCCACTCGTCCGACAGCGACACGCCGATCCGCTCGCCATCCAGCAGGCTGAGCAGCGGCAGCTGGTCCTGCAGCTTCGGGCAGGCGGGGTAGCCAAACGAGTAGCGGCTGCCGCGATAGCCCTGTTGCAGCATCTTGTCGATGTCGCGATCGTCCTCGGCGGCGAAGCCGCACTCCGCGCGGATGCGCTTGTGCACGTACTCCGCCATCGCCTCCGCCACCTCGACCGACAGCCCGTGCAGGTAGAGATAGTCCTGGTAGCGGTTCGCCTCGAACCACTGCCGCGCCATGTCGGACGCCTTCTGCCCGACCGTCACCACCTGGAGCCCGATCACGTCGCGGTTCTCCGGCCCGTCATCGATGTCGCGGAAGAAGTCGGCGATGCATTCGCCGTCCTCCTTCGCCTGGCGTGGCAGGGTGAAGCGGCAGAGCTCGGTCCTGCCGTCCTCCATGAACAGCACCACGTCGTTACCCTCGCCGGCCGCCTTCCAGTAGCCGTAGAGCGCCTGCGGCTTGAGGATGTCCTCCTCCTCGCAGAGCCGCAGCATCCGCTTCAGCACCGGGCGCAGCTCCTGCTTCGCCCAGCCGAGGAAGTCCTCCAGTCGCCGGCCCTGTTTCCGGAAGCCCCACTGGAACTGGTAGAGCGACCGCTCGTTGATGAACGGCACCACCGCCTTGGTCGGCGCCTCGAGCAGGCGCGCGCCCCAGAACGGCGGCGCCGGCGGCACGTAGCCCTGCGCCAAGCGCCGCCGCCGCGCGCGCGCATAGGCGCGATCGACTGGCGCGGTCGCGGCGTCCGCCGCCTCGCCGAGCTTGCGCCGCGTGTTGGTCGGCTTGCCCTTGCGCTTGGCCTGCACCGCGGCGAGGTAGTCGTCGAACTGCCCGCCGACCACGCGATCCATCAGATGCAGCCCGTCGAACGCGTCGCGCGCGTAGGCGACGCGCCCCGAGCCGTAGGCGATCGCGCAGTCCTGCTCGACATAGGTGCGCGTCAGCGCCGCACCGCCCAGCATCACCGGGATCTCGACGCCGAGCCGCGTCATCTCCTCGAGGTTCTCGCGCATCACCACGGTGGACTTCACGAGCAGCCCGCTCATGCCGATCGCGTGCGCCTTGTTTTCGTTCGCCGCCTTCAGCATGTCGGCGAGCGTCACCTTGATGCCCAGGTTGATCACCCGGTAGCCGTTGTTGGTCAGGATGATGTCGACCAGGTTCTTGCCGATGTCGTGCACGTCGCCCTTGACGGTGGCGAGCACGACGGTGCCCTTGGCCTGGCCCTCGACCCGTTCCATGTGCGGTTCGAGATACGCGACCGCCGCCTTCATGGTCTCGGCCGATTGCAGCACGAAGGGCAGCTGCATCTTGCCCGCGCCGAACAGCTCGCCCACCACCTTCATGCCGTCGAGCAGGATGGTGTTGATGATGTCGAGCGGGGCGATCCCCTTGGCCATGGCGCCGGCGAGATCGTCCTCCAGCCCCTTGCGGTCGCCGTCGACGATGCGGTCCTTCAGCCGCCCCTCGACCGTCTCGGCACGCTTGCGCTTGCCCGTGTCGGCCGCCTTGCGGTCGGCGAACAGCTCCAGCATGCGCTGCAAGGGATCGTAGCCATCGCGGCGGCGGTCGAAGATCAGATCCTCGGCGACCCGCACCTCCTCTTCCGGAATCTGGTGCAGCGGCTTGATCTTCGAGACATGCACGATCGCGCCGGTCATGCCGGCGCGCAGCGCGTGATCGAGGAACACGCTGTTCAGCACGTGCCGCGCGGCGGGATTCAGGCCGAAGGAGATGTTCGAGAGCCCGAGGATGATCTGGATGTCGGGGAATGCCTCGCGGATCATCCGGATGCCTTCGAGCGTCCATTGCCCGAGCTTGCGGTCGTCCTCGTTGCCGGTGGCGATGGTGAAGGTCAGCGGATCGATCAGCAGGTCGGATTGCGGCAGGCCGTGCCGGTCGCAGGCGAACTCGACGAGGCGCTTCGCGATGCGGAGCTTGTCCTCCGCGGTCTTGGCCATGCCGGCCTCGTCGATCGTCAGCGCGATCACCGCCGCGCCGAACTTCTTCGCGAGCAGCATCCGCTCGCGCGCCGCACGCTCGCCCTCCTCGAAGTTGATCGAGTTGATGATCGGCTTGCCGCCGTGCAGCTTCAGCGCCGCCTCGATCACGTTGGTCTCGGTGCTGTCGATCACCAGCGGCGCGTTCACCGAGGAGGTGAAGCGGCGGATCACCTCGCTCATCTCATAGAGCTCGTCGCGGCCGACGAAGGCGGTGCAGATGTCCAGGCTGTTCGAGCCCTCGCCCACCTGCTCGCGGCCCATCGCCACGCAGCCGTCCCAGTCATTCGCGGCCTGGAGCTCGCGCCACTTCTTCGAGCCGTTGGCGTTGCAGCGCTCGCCGATCGAGAAATAGGCGTTCTCCTGGCGCAGCGCGGTCGCGGTGTAGAGCGAGGCGACCGAGGGAACCCAGACGGGCTTGCGCGCCACCGGCGCCGGTCGGTGCGTGCTGCCCGCGCGCCTGCGCAGCATCGCATCGAGTGCGGCGATATGCGTGTTGTTGGTGCCGCAGCAGCCGCCGATCAGGGCCACGCCGTCCTCGGTGACGAAACGCTCCAGCCAGACTGCGAGCTCCTCTGGGGTCAGCGGATAGTGCGTCCTGCCGTCCACCAGCTCGGGCAGACCCGCGTTGGGCTGCACGCTGATGAGGCCCGGCCAGTTCTGCGCCAGCCAGCGCACATGCTCGGCCATCTCCTGCGGACCCGTGGCGCAGTTGAGCCCCATCAATGGGACGTCGAGCGCGTGGATCACCGCGGCGGCGGCCGAGATGTCGGGCCCGACCAGCAGCGTGCCGGTGGTCTCGACCGTCACCTGCACGAACACCGGCAGCTCGTCCCTGCCGGCGCGGGCGCGCGCGATCTTCGCCCCGTTCACCGCCGCCTTGATCTGCAGCGTGTCCTGGCAGGTCTCGATCAGGATCGCATCCGCCCCGCCGGCGATCAGCCCATCGGCCTGTACGGTCAGCGCGGCTTCCAGCGTGTCGTAGTCGATGTTGCCGAGGGTCGGCAGTTTCGTGCCCGGACCGATCGAGCCGACCACCCAGCGGTGCCGGCCGTCGCTGAACTGCTCTGACGCCTCGCGCGCGAGCTCGACCGCGACCTTGTTCAGCGCGAAGGCCTGATCCTCCAGCCCGAACTCGGCGAGCGTGATCGGCGAGGCGCCGAAGGTGTTGGTTTCCACCATGTCGGCGCCGGCCTCGTAGTAGCCGCGATGGATCTCGCGCACGATGTCGGGGCGCGAGAGCAGGAGCACCTCGGTGCAGTTCTCCTTGCCCAGGAAGTCGCGCTCGATGTCGAGCGTCATCGCCTGGATGCGCGCGCCGAAGCCGCCGTCGCAAAGCAGCACGGTGTCGCGGAGCGCGTCGAGCAGGTGCGGGCGGGACATGGCAGGCTCCTCAGGCGTCGATGCGGGCGGCGGCGGCGGCGGACGCAAGCACGGGGCGGGCGGCGAGATGCAGATGCACGGCGAGCGGGCCGGGCAGCGCCACGGCCGGGCGTGGGGCAAGCCCGGCAGCGGCGAGCCAAGCGGCCATCTGCGGCGCGGGGAAACCGGGCCAGCGATGCGCGAGGCGGCGGACCAGCGCGTCGTCGCGGTGCGGGGCGAGGTCGATGATCGCGAGCGTGCCGCCGGGGGCGAGCACGCGCGCGGCCTCGGCGAGCACCTCCTCGGGGCTGTCGGCGTAGTGCAGCACCATCGCGAGGGTGATCAGGTCGAAGCTGGCCGGGCCGAAGGGCAGCCGCGTCATGTCGGCCTGGCGCAGCGCACAGCGGCCGAGCCCGGCCTCGGCGAGCCGCGCGCGGGCGAGCGCCAGCATCTCGCGCGAGAGATCGACGCCGGTCGCGGTCTCGGCGCGCGGGGCGAGCAGTTCGAGCATCCGCCCGGTGCCGGTGCCGATGTCGAGCAGCCGGCCGAGCGGCCCGGGCGGCAGGTCGGCGAGCAGGCGCGCCTCGATCGCGGCGGCCGGCAGATCGAGCGCGCGCAGTTCGTCCCACGCGGTCGGGTTGGCCTGGAACGCGGCCGAGGCGGCGCGGGCGCGGGCGGCGCGGAGCGAGTGGGCGCGATGGCGGTCGGCGGCGAGCAGAGGGTCGTCCTCGCTCAAGCGCGCCAGCGCGGAGCGCGCCAGCGCCCCGCCGGGACCGCTCTCGGCGAGGCGGAAGTAGATGTTGGCGCCCTCGCGCGCGCGGGCGAGCACGCCGGCATCGGTCAGCAGCTTCAGGTGGCGCGACAGCCGCGGCTGGGACTGGCCGAGGATCTCGACCAGGTCGGTGACGCACCACTCGCCCTCGGCGGCGAGCGCGACGAGGCGGAGCCGGGTCGGCTCGGCGATGGCGCGCAGCGCGGCGAGGACCTCACGCATGCCCTTGCCAATGACATAAACATGTCTTTATGTCGAGTCATGGGGGACGACCGCATCCCGGTGCACTTCGCTCCGCCGCGGCCCGGCGGCCCGGCGCCGGGCGCGGCGCTGGTGGTGGAGGCGACGGCGCTGGCGCCGCGCGGCAATCCTCTGGTCGAGCGCATGGCGCCGGAGCGGCCCGGCCACGGCGCCACCTGCTCCTGCTGCACCCCGCGCGCCTCGCTTGCGGGCGCGCTGCACCGGCTGTTCCTGAAACGCGCCCGCGGGGAGGCGGCGTGGTTCGACCGCGTGGAGGTACGCACCACGCGCAACGATGCGGCCCAGGCACTCGCCGATCCGCTGGTGGCGGCGCGGTTCCGGCGCGACGGCGGCTGAGCCGCCTCAGGCGGCCGCGCGGATCGCCGCCTCGCGCACGCCGTCGTCCACCTCGGCGGCGAAGCGCTCGAAGTTGCGCTCGAACCGCCGAACGAGGTCGCGCGCCGCCGCGTCGTACGCCGCGCCATCGGCCCAGGTCGCGCGCGGGTCGAGCACGCGCGGATCGACGCCGGGGCACGCGGTCGGCACGGTAAAGCCGAAGAACGGGTCCTTGCGCATCGGCGCGCGCGCGAGGCTGCCGTCCAGCGCCGCGGCGAGCAGCGCGCGGGTGTCGGCGATGCGCATGCGCTGGCCGACGCCGTAGGCGCCGCCGGTCCAGCCGGTATTGACCAGCCAGCACGCCGCACCGTGGCGCGCGATCCGCTCGGCCAGCATCCGCCCGTAGACCGAAGGCGGGCGCGGCAGGAACGGCGCGCCGAAGCAGGCCGAGAACGTCGCCTTGGGCTCGCTCCCCAACCCCTTCTCGGTGCCGGCGACGCGCGCGGTGTAGCCCGACAGGAAGTGATACATCGCCTGCTCAGGCGTGAGCCTGGCGATCGGCGGCAGCACGCCGAACGCATCCGCCGTCAGCATGAACACGTGGCGCGGCTGGCCGGCGCGCCCGTCCGCGCGCGCGCCGTCGATGAAGTCGATCGGATAGCAGGCGCGGGTGTTCTCGGTATGCCGCGCGTCCTCGAGATCGAGCACGCCGGTGGTCTCGTCGACCACCACGTTCTCCAGCACGGTGCCGAAGCGGTGCATTGCCGACCAGATCTGCGGCTCGGCCTCGGGATCGAGCCGGATCACCTTGGCGTAGCAGCCGCCCTCCAGGTTGAAGGTGCCGCCCTCGCCCCAGCCGTGCTCGTCATCGCCGATCAGCCGCCGCGCCGGGTCGGAGGAGAGCGTCGTCTTGCCGGTGCCGGAGAGGCCGAAGAACAGGGCCACGTCCCCCCGCTCGCCCACATTCGCCGAGCAGTGCATCGGCAGCACGCCACGCTCGGGCAGCAGGTGGTTCATCACCGTGAAGATCGACTTCTTGATCTCGCCGGCATAGCTCGTGCCGCAGATCACCACCTCGCGCCAGTCGACCGAGAGCGCGATCGCGCAGTCGCCGCGCGTGCCGTCGAGTGTCGGGTCGGCGCGGAACTCGGGCGCGTGCAGGATGGTCCAGTCCGGTTCGAAGCCGGCGAGCTCCTCCCGCGCAGGGCGGATGAACATGTTGCGCGCGAACAGCGCGTGCCAGGCATGGGTGGTGATCACGCGCACGCGGATACGGTGCGCCGGGTCGGCACCGGCGTAGAGATCCTGCACGAACAGCTCCTGGCCGGCGAGGTAGCCTGCCACGCGGCCACGCAGCATCGCGAAGCGGTCGGGCGGCAGGGGCTGGTTCACCGCGCCCCAGTCGATCGCCGCGCGCACCGAGGGCTCGTCCACCACGTACTTGTCGCCGGCGCTGCGGCCGGTGTGCTGGCCGGTGTTCACCACGAGCGCGCCCGAGGCAGCGAGCCGACCCTCCCCCCGCGCGACCGCCGCCTCGATCAGCACCGGTGCGGCCAGGTTCGCGCGCACCGTTCGGGTCGGGGCAAGCCCGGGAATGGCGATGGTCGGCTGCGGCATAGGCGTCTCCTCGCGTGGTTCTGAGGCCGGACGGGACGGGGCCGTCTGAGTGCTAGATAGGGTCGGCGAGGAGCGCGGTCAAAAAATGGCGAAAAACCTAAGAATCGCCCAGATTTTGAGCAGACCCCCGCGCCGCCCGCGCCGCCAGGATCAGCGCCCTGCGCACCCCGTCGGCGTCCTGGACCGACTCCGGGAACGCGAGCCGCACCACCTGGTTCCCGCGCGCGAAATCGCAGCCGTCCACATCCACCCCGGCCATCCGCCAGCCGCGGCCGGCCCGCCCGAGCAGCCGGCGCACGATCACCGCCACGGCATCCGCATGCTCGGTGTTCACATGGTCCAGGATGCCGGCCTCGGCCGCCGCCAGCGCCGCGACCGCTCCCGGGTCCGGCCGGAGCGCCGAGCCTGGCACCCGCCGGGCCGTGGCGAACCCGCCGACATGGAGCGCCTCCTGCGGCACCACCCGCCAGAGCGCGAAATCGGGCAGGTCGGCATAGAGCCCGGCATAGGGATGGCGCGCGAGCCAGCGCGCCTTCAGCGCCGCCGCGTCGCCCTCCAGCCGCTCGGCCACGCCGGTGATGGTCACGCGCGGCCGCTTCTGCGGATTCGGCCCGGCCGCAGCGCCCATGAACAGCAGCGAGCAGCGCCCATCGGCCATCAGATGCCGGGTGTGGCCGGAGAGCTGCGACAGGAACAGCAGCACGGTCAGATCCGGCGCGGTCGCCGGCGTCACCAGCGAGGCGAAGGGCTGGCCCGAGGCGGACACGGTGGCGAGTGTGGCCTCCTTCGCGGCACGGATCAGCGCGCGCGCTGCAACCTCCGGTGGGGGATCTGCGTTGTCCGATGCGCGTGCCATGATCCGTTCACGTTCCGTCCGAGATCAGCCACAATGGCGCGTCAGCCTGGGGAGCATGCAGACCGCCATGACCCCCCAGGCCGCCAGCCAGCCCGCTCCCTTGGCCGAGGCCACGATGCCGCAGACCATCGCCCTGGTCGATGACGACCGCAACATCCTCACCTCGCTCGCGATGACGCTCGAGGCCGAAGGGTATCAGGTGCGCACCTATACCGACGGCGAGAGCGCGCTGCACGGGCTGACCGCCAAGCCGGTCGATCTCGCCGTGCTCGACATCAAGATGCCGCGTATGGACGGGCTGGAACTGCTCCAGCGCCTGCGCAAGCAGACTGCGCTGCCGGTGATCTTCCTCACCTCCAAGGACGAGGAGGTGGACGAGCTGATGGGGCTGCGCCTCGGCGCCGACGACTACATCACCAAGCCGTTCAGCCAGCGCCTGGTGATCGAGCGCATCCGCGCCCTGCTGCGCCGCAACGAGCTTGCCCGCGGCGAGGGCTCGGGCCAGCCGCCCGGCGGGGTGCTGGCGCGCGGCTCGCTCGCGCTCGACGAGAACCGCCATCTTTGCACCTGGAAGGGCCAGCCGGTGCAGCTCACCGTCACCGAGTTCCTGCTGGTCAAGGCGCTGGCGACGCGTCCCGGCATCGTCAAGTCGCGCGATCAGCTGATCGACGCGGCCTATGGCGAGAACATCTACGTCGACGACCGGACCATCGACAGCCACGTGAAGCGCATCCGCAAGAAGTTCCGCGCCGTCGACAACGGCTTCGCGCAGATCGAGACCCTCTACGGCATCGGCTACCGCTACAAGGAGGAATGACCTCCCTGGTGCCCGCATGCCCGATTCGGGGACGCTGAGGGGCGTCGAGCCCGGCGAGGACGTCGCGGCCGAGCCGCGACGGCGGCTGCGCAAGCTGATGTTCTCGCCGCTGCTGCGGCGGATCCTGCTGGTCAACGCGCTGCCGCTCGGCCTCCTCGTCGCCGCCCTGCTCTATCTCGACACCTACCAGGACGGGCTGGTCGACGCCGAGGCCGCGTCGCTCCGCGTGCAGGCCCAGGTCTTCGCCGGCGCGATCGGCGAAAGCGCGACCTCGATCGAGGACCCCGAGCGGCCGGAGCTGGTGCCCGATCTCGCGCGCCCGTTGCTGCGCCGCCTGGTCGAGCCCACGCCGTTCGCCCAGGCCCGCCTCTATGACCCCGATGGCGAACTGGTCGCCGACTCCCGGGTGATCGCGGGGCCCGGCGGCGTGGTGACCACCGAGCCCCTGCCCCCGCCACCGCCACGGCACGGGCCGCTCGCCGCTGCCGTGATCGCCGCCTACGAGACCGTGATGGCGCTGCTGCCGCGCGCGGCCACCTACCCGACCATCCCGGGCGACGGCGAATGGAACCCGGATATCCGCCCGCTGCTCACCGCCGCGACCGCTGGCCAGGCGGTGCCGCTCGTGCGCCGCACCGAGGACGGGCGGCTGGTCGTGTCCGTCGCGGTGCCGGCGATCCGCAACCGCGAGGTGGTCGGCGTGGTGCTGCTGACGCGGGAGGCGCGCGAGGTGGACGCGGCGCTGTTCCAGGTGCGCATGACCATCATCGCCGCCTTCGCCCTCGCCCTCGCCCTGACGGTCGGCCTCTCGTTCTATCTCTCCACCACGATCGCTCGGCCACTGCTCCGCCTCGCGCGCGCGGCCGAGCGCATGCGCGAGGGGCGCGGCCGGCGCGGCCACGTCCGGCGCTCGCTCAAGGCCCGGCGCGACGAGATCGGCGCGCTCGCCCAGGCGCTCGACGAGAGCGCGGCCGCGCTGTGGAACCGGATGGACGCGATCGAGCGCTTCGCCGCCGATGTCGCGCACGAGATCAAGAACCCGCTCACCTCGATCCGCAGCGCGATCGAGACGCTGCGCCGCGTCGAGGACCCGGAGCGCCAGCAGCGCCTGCTCGCGGTGATCGCCGAGGACGTGCAGCGGCTCGATCGGCTGATCAGCGACATCTCGGATGCAAGCCGCGTGGATGCCGAATTGTCGCGCAGCATCGCCGAGCGGGTCGATGTCGCGCCGATCCTGGCCACGCTCGCCGACATCCATGAGACCACGCGCGAGCCGGACGGGCCGCGCGTGGTGCTGGAGGCGCCGGAAAGCGGGCTCGTCGTGAACGGCGTTGAGGGCCGGCTCGTGCAGGTGTTGCGCAACCTGATCGGCAACGCCGTGTCGTTCAGCCCCTCCGGCGGCACGATCCGGCTGATCGGGCGGCGCGCCGGCGGCGTGGTCGAGGTCGCGGTCGAGGACGAGGGGCCCGGAATTCCCGAGGCCAAGCTCGAGCACATCTTCGAGCGGTTCTACTCGGAACGGCCCAAGGGCGAGCGCTTCGGCGCGCATTCCGGGCTCGGGCTGTCGATCTCGCGCCAGATCGTCGAGGCGCTGCGGGGGCGCATCCTCGCCGAGAACCGGCGCGACGAGTCGGGCGCGGTGATCGGCGCGCGCTTCGTGGTGCGGCTGCCGGAGGCGTGACGCGGTCGCCAGGGGAGCCGAAAGGTCGCCGCGCTCGGCGCGCGGCTCGGCGATCCCACCGAGGTGGGCTCGCACGCTCAGCCCGGTGACGCCTCGAGTCCGAACTGCGCCTCGTGCAGGCCCCGGTACACCGCGCCCCGCTCCAGCAGATCCCGATGCGTGCCCTGCTCGGCGATCCGGCCGTCCGCGACCACCACGATCCGGTCGGCATCGCGGATGGTGGCGAGCCGGTGCGCGATCACCAGGGTGGTGCGGCCCTCGGCGAGTTCGGCGAGCGAGGCCTGGATCGCGCGCTCGGTCTCGGTGTCGAGCGCGCTCGTCGCCTCGTCGAGGATCAGGATCGGCGGGTTCTTCAGGAAGATGCGCGCGATCGCGAGCCGCTGCTTCTGCCCGCCCGACAGCTTGACGCCGCGCTCGCCGATCACGGTGTCGAGCCCGTCGGGCAGTTCGCGGATCATGCCGTCGAGCCGCGCACGCCGTGCCGCCTCGAGAACCGCCTCGTCCGAGGCGCCGAGCCGTCCATAGGCGATGTTCTCGCGGATCGTGCCGGCGAACAGGAACACGTCCTGC
The DNA here is from genome assembly GCA_964533585.1 of uncultured Elioraea sp. GTDB lineage: Bacteria > Pseudomonadota > Alphaproteobacteria > Acetobacterales > Acetobacteraceae > Elioraea. Next base: position 10,306 of record CAZHMM010000054.1, on the reverse strand, counting down.
TGCACGATGCCGATCTGCCCGCGCAGCGAGTCGAGCGTCAGGTCACGGATGTCGATGCCGTCGATGGTGATGCGCCCGGCATCGACGTCGTAGAAGCGTGGCAGCAGCGCACAGAGCGTGGTCTTGCCCGCGCCGGACGGTCCGACCAGCGCGATCGTCTCGCCCGGCGCGATGGCGAGGTCGATGCCCGACAGCACCGGTCGGTCGGGCTCGTAGCCGAAGCGCACGCCCTCGTAGCGCACCGCGCCCTTCAACGGCGGCGCCGGACGCGCCTGTGGCCGGTCGACGATGTCGGGCTCGGTGCCGATCAGTTGGAGGTAGCGGCGGAACCCGGCGATGCCCTTGGGGTAGGTCTCGATCACCGCGTTGATCTTGTCGAGCGGACGGTAGAACACGCCGACCAGCAGCAGGAAGGCGACGAAGTCGCCGATCGTCATCGCGCCCTGAACGATGAAGATCGAGCCGGCGAGCATGACGATCACCTGCACCGCGCGCATGCCGAGATAGTTCAGCGTCAGGCTGACCGCCATGATGCGGTAGGCGTCGAGCTTCACGCGGCGGTACTTGTCGTTGTCCTCGCCGAACAGCCGCCGCTCATGCGCCTCGTTGGCGAAGGCCTTGACCACGCGGATGCCGCCCACCGCCTCCTCGATGCGGGCGTTGAAGGCGCCGACGCGGCCGAACTGCGCCTGCCAGTTCTGCGTCATCTTCCCGCCGTAACGGGTGATCACCCAGGCGGCGATCGGCACCACCAGCCCGGCGATGAATGCGAGCGGCGGATTGACGTAGACCATCAGCGCGAAGGCGCCGAGGAAGGTCAGCACCGCGATCAGCAGGTCCTCCGGCCCGTGATGCGCGACCTCGCCGATCTCCTCGAGGTCCTTGGTCATGCGTCCGACCAGATGGCCGGTCTTCTGCCCGTCATAGAAGCGGAACGACAGCCGCATCAGGTGGTCGAAGGCGCGCCGACGCAGCTCGGTCTCGATCGCGATGCCGAGCACGTGGCCCCAATACGTGACGATCGCCATCAGCGCGCCGTTGATCAGGTAGAGCGTCATCAGCGCGGCGATCGCGACCAGGATCAGCTTCAGGTCCTGGCCCGGCAGCAGATGGTCGATGAAGCCGCGCACCGCCATCGGGAAGGCGAGCTCCAGCATGCCCGAGAGCGCGGCACAGCCGAAATCGAGCATCAGCAGCCGCTTGTGCGGCCGGTAGTAGGCGAGGAAGGCGCGGAGCATCGGCACCGTCTAGCCCACGAACGGATCGGCGGCGTAGCGCACGGCGGTCAGCGTCAGCCCCTCGGCAGGAGCGGTCGGCCCCGCCGCGGCCCGGTCGCGCGCGGCGAGCGCGGCGGCGACCTCGGCCGGCGTCCAGCGCCCCTCGCCCACCAGCTTCAGCGTGCCGACCAGGTTGCGCACCTGGTGGTGCAGGAAGCTCCGTGCCTCGGCGACGATGCGCACGCGGTCGCCCTCGCGCGCGACGTCCAGCCGGTCGAGCGTCTTCACCGGGCTCGCGGCCTGGCAGGCGGCGGCGCGGAACGAGGTGAAGTCTTGCCGGCCGACCAGCAGCGCGGCGGCCGCCTGCATCGCGACCTCGTCGAGCCGGCGCTTCACGTGCCATACCCGCCCGGCCAGCAGGGCGGGACGGGCGCGCCGGTCGAGGATGTCGTAGCGATAGGCGCGCCCGATCGCCGAGAACCGCGCATGGAATGCCGCTGGCGCGCGCGCGGCCTTCACGACCGACACGCGGTGCGCGCCGAGATGGAAGTTCACCGCCTCGCGCAGCCGCCGCGGCTCGATCTCGCGGGCGAGGTCGAGATGCACGACCTGCGCTTCTGCGTGCACGCCGGCATCCGTGCGCCCGGCCGCGACCGCGACCACGGGGTCGCACGGGGTGAGGTGCGCGGCCGCCTCCTCCAGCACCTGCTGCACCGAGACGCCGCTCTGCTGCCGCTGCCAGCCGACGAAGCCCGCGCCGTCGTACTCGACCAGCAGGGCGTAGCGCGGCATCAGCCGAGCCGGTCGCCGGGGGCGAGCGGATAGCCGCGCAGGAAGGCGTCGATCTGCTGGGCGGCACGGCCGGCCCGCTGCAGCCGCGTCAGCCGCAGCACCGTGCCGTCGCCGCAGGCGACGCGGCCGCCGTCCAGCACCGTGCCCGGCGGCGCGTCCGTTCGATCCGACAGCGGCGCGGTGCCGAGCAGCTTCAGCGTCTCCTCGCCGTGACGCGTGTGCGTCCCGGGCCAGGGATTGAGCGCGCGCACCTGGCGGTCGATCGCGACCGCGTCGCGCGTCCAGTCGATCCGCCCGTGCTCGCGCGTGAGCTTGGGCGCGTAGGTGACGCCCGCCTCGGGCTGCTTCACCGCCGGGAGGTCTGCCTCCAGCGCGCGCAGGATCAGCTGCGCGCCGAGTGCGGCCAACGCATCGTGCAGCGAAGACGCCGTGGTGTCCGCGCCGATCGGCACCGCCTCGGCGAGCAGCATCGGCCCGGTGTCGAGCCCCTCCTCCATCCGCATGATGGTCACGCCCGTGCGGTCGTCGCCGGCGAGGATCGCGGCCTGGATCGGCGCCGCCCCGCGCCAGCGCGGCAGCAGCGAGGCATGGATGTTCAGGCAGCCCCGGCGCGGCGCGTCCAGCATCGGCTTCGGCAGGATGAGCCCGTAGGCGGCGACCACCGCGGCGTCGAGATCGAGGGCCGCGAAGGCCGCATGCTCGGCCGCGTCGCGCCGCAGCCGTGCCGGCGTGCGCACCGGCAGCCCCAGCGCCTCGGCCGCGAGGTGCACCGCGCATTTCGTCTCGCGCTGGCCGCGATGCGCGGGCTTCGGCGGCTGGCAATAGACCGCGGCGATCGCATGCCCCGCCGCGTGCAGCGCGCGCAGGGCGGGCACCGCGAAGTCGGGACTGCCCATGAAGGCGAGCCTCACGCCTGCGCCTTCTCCCGCTGCGCCTTGGCCAGCCGGCGCAGGATCATGTTCCGCCTGAGCGACGAGATGTGGTCGATGAACAGCACGCCGTCGAGATGATCGATCTCGTGCTGGAGGCAGCGCGCCATCAGCCCCTCGGCCTCGATCGTGCGGCGCACGCCGTCCGGCCCCTCGAAGCGGACCGTCACCGCGCGCGGCCGCGTGACGTCGGCGTACTGGTCGGGCAGCGACAGGCAGCCCTCCTCGCGCGTCTCGGTCTCCACGCTTGCCCTGACGATCTCGGGGTTGATCAGCACCACCGGCTCGCGCCGCTCCTCACGCTGGAGGTCGATCACCGCGAGGCGGAGCCCGAGGCCGATCTGCGGTGCGGCAAGCCCGATTCCCGGGGCGGCATACATGGTCGCCAGCATGCGGGGGATGAGGTCACGCACGGTCGAGGCGTCGGCCGCCGCCACCGACCGGGTCTTGCGCCGCAGCACCGGGTCCGGGGCGATCAGGATGCGCAGCCGCTCCGCCTCGGCGGGCGCTGCGGGGGTTGGGTCGGTCATGCGCGTCAGGTAGCGAGCCCGCCCCCCGCGGGCAATGCCCGGACCGCGCGGGCCGGTCTTGCGCCGTTGCGGCGGCTTTCCCATCTCCACCGGAGCCGGGGTGCCTTCGGGGCCCCGGCAGGACGCTCGCTCGGAACGAGGAGACCGGCATGACCCGCGCATCGCCCTTCGGCAGTCCGCTGTTTCTCGGCTTCGACCATCTCGAGCAGATGCTCGAGCGGCTGTCGAAGAACGGCGGCGAGGGCTACCCGCCCTACAACATCGAGCAGACCGGGCCGTCGAGCCTGCGCATCACGCTCGCGGTGGCCGGATTCACGATGGACGACCTCGCGATCTCGGTCGAGGACAGCCAGCTCGTCATCCGCGGCCGCCAGGCCGAGGACGGCCAGGGCCGGGTGTTCCTGCATCGCGGCATCGCCGCGCGGCAGTTCCAGCGCACCTTCGTGCTGGCCGACGGGATCGAGGTGAAGGGGGCCTGGCTCGACAGCGGCCTGCTGCACATCGACCTGGAGCGGCTCCAGCCCGAGAGCAGGGCGCGGACGATCCAGATCGGCCTGCGTCCGGCCAGGGCGTCCGGTTGACCATCCGGGGCCGGAAACGGACCGGAAACCATGGCGTGGCCAGACTGGCGCGCCGGAGGAGTGTGACGCGATGAACACGCACAAGACCCGTGGCCAGGCGAACGTCCCCGTCCCGACCCGCCAGCAACTGGCCGAGATGGGCGTGGGCGGCCTTGCCTATGTCCGCCCGGTGATGGTGGACGGCCAGTCGGCCTTCGCGATCTTCGGCGCCGACGGCGAGCAGATCGGGCTCGCACCCGACCGGGCGCTGGCGGACGCCGCGATCGTCCAGCACGAGATGGTGCCGGTCAGCGTGCACTGACCGGGCCGCGCCGGCCCTGCACGTCGAAAACGAAGCCCCCGTCCCGCGGCAGGACGGCGGGCGCGGTCAGGCCGCGATGCGCGGCCGCGCCGCCGGCTCGAGCGCGGTGCTGGTCAGGCTCTCGGCCTGTTCGAGGTCCTGCTCGCTCATGCCGTAGATGTCGCGCACCATCTCGCCGGTGAGCTGGGCGGGAATGCCGTCGAACACGACCCGGCCCGCGCGCATGCCGACGATCCGGTCGCAGTACTGGCGCGCGGTGTCCAGCGTGTGCAGGTTGCAGAGCACGGTCAGCCCGTCCTCCCGGTTGATGCGCCGGAGCGCATCCATCACCACCTTGCCGTTGCGCGGGTCGAGCGAGGCGATCGGCTCGTCGGCGAGGATGATGCGCGGCTCCTGCATCAGCGCGCGCGCGATCGCGACGCGCTGCTGCTGCCCGCCCGAGAGCGTATCCGCCCGCTGCAACGCCGCCTCCGCGAGGTCGAAGCGGTCGAGCGTGCGGATCGCGAGCGCCCGCTCCTCGGCCCTGAACAGCTTGAGCAGCGAGGGGAGCGTGAAGCGGTGGTTGAGCCTGCCGACCAGCACATTGGTCAGCACGTCGAGCCGCTGCACCAGGTTGAACTGCTGGAAGATCATCGCGCAGTCGGTGCGCCAGTCGCGCAGCGCCCGGCCCTTGAGCGCGCTGACATCGCGTCCGTCAAACGCGATCCGCCCATCCGAGGGCTCGATCAGCCGGTTGAGCAAGCGCAGCAGGGTGGACTTGCCCGCGCCCGACCGGCCGATGATGCCCACCATCTGCCCGTGCGGGATCGCGAGCGTTACTGAATCGACCGCGGTCACGCTGCCGAACCGCCGCGTCAGACCCGTGATCTCAAGCATGCCAGCCCCCGTTGCCGCCAGCCCCGCACTTTGCGTCGCGGATCGGCGTGCCGTGATGATCGTTGCATGACACTCACGCCGCGATGATCCGGCGGCGCAGCCGCCCGGAGATCCAGTCGATCACCGCCACCGTGACGAGGATGAGCAGGATGATGAAGGCGACCTCCTGCCACGCATCGAGCCGGATCCGCTCGGCGAGCTGAAGCCCGATGCCGCCGGCGCCGACCACGCCGAGAATGGTCGCCGAGCGCGTATTGCTCTCGAAGAAGTAGAGCACGTGCGACAGCATCACCGGCAGCACCTGCGGCAGGATGCCGAAGCGCGCGCGTTCAACCGAGGTTGCCCCGACCGCCTCGACCCCCTCGACCTGACGCTTCTCCACGTTCTCGATCGCCTCGGCGAAGAGCTTGGCGAGCGTGCCGGTGTCGGGCACGGCGAGGGCGAGGATGCCGGCGAACGGACCCATGCCGACGGCGGCGACGAAGATGATCGCCCAGATCAGGCTGTCGATGCCGCGCAGCCCGTCGAACAGGCGCCTGAGACCGAAATGCAGCAGGCGGACGGGCATGACATTGCGCGCGCCGGCAAAGCCGAGCGGCACGGCCGCCAGGGCCGCGAGCAGCGTGCCCATGAAGGCCATCGCCAGCGTCTCGGCCAGGCCGTGCAGGATCTCGCCGAGATAGCCGCCGCTGGTCGGCGGGATCATGAAGCGGACCAGGAAGCCGAGCTTGCCGAGCCCGGCGACGAACACGTCCCAGCCCGGCAGCACCCGCCAGAGCCCAAGCGCGAGGACGGCGAGGAAGACCGCCCACAGCAGCGTCAGCCTGCGCCGTTCCGCTGCGGTGCGAGCGAAGACGCGCGGATGCGCAGCCCGCATCGCCGCAAGCTCGGCCGCGCCGATCATCGCGTCGCCCGCGCCGGTCCGGCCTCGATCATGCCGTGACGCAGCCGTTCGCAGCCCATGTCGATCAGCGACACCGTCACCAGGATCAGCAGCACGATCGCGCTGATGTCGGGATAGATGAAGCGGCGCACGACGAGGTAGAGCTCCTCGCCGATCCCGCCCGCACCGACGATGCCGAGCACGCTCGCCGCACGCACATTGATCTCGAAGCGCAAGAGGCCGTAGCTGAGGAAGTTCGGCAGCACCTGCGGCAGCACGGCGAAGCGCATCGTCTCGCTCCAGCCCGCGCCCGTGGCCGCGAGCGCCTCGATCGGGCGCCGATCGGCGTTCTCGTTCACCTCCGCGAACAGCTTGCCGAGCGCACCGGCCGAGTGGATCGCGATCGCGAGCACGCCGGCGAAGGGGCCCGGGCCGAAGGCGAAGACGAAGATCAGCGCGAAGACGAGCTCCGGCACGGTGCGGGCGACCTCGAAGCCGCGCCGCGCGACCCAGAACGACCAGCGGTTCGGCGCCAGATTGGCGGCGGCATGGAAGCAGAACAGCAGGGCCACCGCCGCGCCGGCGAGCGTGCCGACGAATCCCATCAGCACCGTGTCGAGCATCAGCAGCAGCCAGATATCGATCGCCCAGTACCACTCGCCGAGATCGGTGAGCGGCTGGCGTGCCGAGATCTCCGGCAGCGTCCGGTGCACGTAGTCGAGGATGTTCGGCACGCCCGCGGCGAGCCGCGCCGGATCGACCTCGCCGACCACGGCGGAGGCGATGAACGCGACCGCGAACACCAGCGCGCCAACAGCCGTCGTCAGCGCCTTCTGCCGCTGCAGCGCCCGGTAGCGATCCTCGAACCGGGCGACGGCCGCGCCGCCGCCCGCGACCGCCGTCACGTCAGGTGCGGCGCTGGCGACGCAGCCGGTCGAGCTCCTCGGTGATCTCGACGATATCGCGATAATCCTCGTGCGTGCGCCGCACGAGCCCGCGCGACTGCCCGCTCGTCAGCGCGCGCCACGCCTCGGGGCTGCGCTCGGGCAGCGCCATCAGGGTCTCGACGTAGAGGTCGCGAAGCGGCTGCGGCAGGTTCGTGCGCATCACGTAGGGGCTGTTCGGGATCTCGGGGCTCTTCCAGACGATCCGCCACTGGCCGGGCGCGATCATGCCCTTCTCCTCCATGCGCTGCGGATTGCTGCGCTGGTCGTTCGTCCACCAGGTCGCTGCCGCGTCATAGGTGCCGTTCAGCAGGCCGATGATGCTCTGCTCGTGGTTGCCGGAGAAGGCGGTGCGGGAGAAGAAGCCCTGCGGGTCGATCCCCTCGCGGCGCATGTAGAACAGCGGCACGGCGAAGCCGGAGGTGCTGTTCGGGTCCGCCCAGGCAAGCGTCCGGCCGCGCAGGTCGGCGAGCGACCGGAAGGCCGAGTCGGTCCGCACAACGACAACGGAATGATAGCCCGCGCCGCCGTCGAGGTCGGTGCCCGAGGCGATCGGCACGATCTTGTCGCCGGCGACGCGGCGGGCCAGCGCGTAGGAGGCCGGGCCGAGATAGCCGAACTCCGCCTGGTCGGCGCGCAGCGCCTCGACCGTGGCGGCGTAGTCGGTGGCGCGGAAGACGCGGAACGGCACGCCGAGCGCCTCGGTGAAGTGCTTGGAGAACCCGTCGAAGCGCGCGATCACGTCGCGCTCGTTCTCGGAGCTGATCATGGCGAAGCGGAGTTCACGGAACTGCGCCCGCCAGTCGGCCTGGGCGCGGGCGGCGACGGGCGCGAGCGCGGCGCCCGCGATCAGGGTGCGGCGGCGAAGGACGAGGCTCATGGTCGGTCTCCGCGGAGGGAACGGTACCGACGGCATAGCAGTCCGCTGTTGCCCTTCCGTGACGTCTGGATGACGTCTCGATGACCGCTCGCCTTGGCCCGGGGAATGTTTCCCCCGCGCCGAGTGCTACGGCCCGAGCGCTACGGATAGCACCCCGCCGCACGCGCCCGCGCGCGCACCAGCGCCAGCACCGTGCGGCAGGTGGGCGCCGGCAGGTCCAGCAGCTCGGCGAACTCGACGATCACGCCGAGCAGCGCGTCGATCTCCATCGGCCGTCCACGCTCCAGGTCCTGGAGCATCGAGGTGCGGTGCGCACCCACCTCGGCCGCGCCGGCGATACGCTTGTCCACGTCGATGCCGAAACGGATGCCCAGCGCCTCGCCGATCGCCTGCGCCTCGAGCATCATCGCACGGCAGACGGCGCGCAGGTCCGGCTCGCCGGTCAGCACGTCGAGCGTCTGCATGGTCAGCGCCGAGACCGGGTTGAAGGTCAGGTTGCCCCAGAGCTTCACCCAGATCTCGTCGCGGATGCGCGGACGGACGGGCGCCTTGAACCCGGCCCCGATCAACGCCTGCGAGAGCCGGTTGGCGCGTTCGCTGCGCGCCCCGTCCGGCTCGCCGAGCGAGAACCGGTCACCGTAGCTGTGCTCGATGACGCCGGGCTCGACCACCTCGGCGGCCGGATAGACGATGCAGCCGATCGCACGCTCGGGCGGCAGCGCGCGGAGCAGGGTCCCGCCCGGATCGACCGACTCGACGGCACGACCGTCGAACGGCCCGCCATGCTTGTGGAAGTACCACCAGGGGATGCCGTTCACCGCCGAGACGATGGCGGTGTCGGGGCCGAGCAGCGGCTGCATCGCCTCGGCGACACCGGGCAGCGAGTGCGCCTTCAGGGTGATCACGACGTAGTCCTGCGGTCCCGCCTCGGCGGCCGTGGCGGCGCAGCGCGGGCGCGCGACGATCTCCTCGCCCCCGGAGCGGAGCGTGAGCCCGTTCGCCTGCATCGCCGCGAGATGCGGCCCGCGCGCGACCACGGTGACCTCCGCCTCGCCCTTGTGCGCGAGGCGGGCGGCCATCAGCCCGCCGATCGCGCCGGCGCCGAAGATGCAGATGCGCATCAGGCGGTGAGCCCGAGCTTCTCGGCGAGCCCGATGCGCTGGAGCTTGCCCGTCGCCCCCTTCGGAATCTCGGCGAGAAACACGACCTTGCGCGGCACCTTGAAGTCGGCGAGGTGCTGGCTGGCGAAGTCGCGCAGCGCATGCTCGGTGAGCTCCGCGCCGTCGCGCAGCACGATCGCCGCGCCGACCTCCTCGCCGAGCTTCGGGTGCGGGATGGCGAAGGTGAGCGCCTGCGCGACGGCCGGGTGGGCGGAGAGCACACCGTCCACCTCCAGCGGGCTCACCTTCTCGCCGCCGCGGTTGATCAGCTCCTTCAGCCGCCCGGTGAGCGTCAGGTAGCCCGCGTCGTCGAAAGCGCCCTGGTCGCCGGTGCGGAACCAGCCGTCCGTGAAGGCCTTCGCGTTCGCCTCCGGATTGTTCTCGTAGCCTTTCGTCACGTTCGGGCCCCGGATCACCACCTCGCCGATCGCGCCCGGCTTCAGGAGCGCACCGGCCTCGTCCATGATGGCGATCTCGGGGCCGGCAGCGATGCCGACCGAGCCCGGCTTGCGCGGGCCGGCAAGAGGGTTGGAGGCCATCTGGTGCGAGGCCTCGGTCATGCCGTAGCTCTCGACCAGCGGCGCCTTGAAGGTCTTCTCCAGCGCCAGCATCACCGGCCCGGGCAGCGAGGCGGAGGAGGAGCGCAGGAAGCGGAGCGGCGCGCGCGCGATGATCTCGGCGTTGCGCTCGGCGCGGGCGAGGATCGCCTGGTGCATGGTCGGCACGGCGGTGAGCCAGGTGGGCCGCTCCTCGTCGAGCCAGCGGAAGAGGCGCAGCGCATCGAAGCCCGGGGTGCAGATCACCGCGCTGCCGGCGGCGAGCGAGGCCAGCGTCGCCGCCATCAGCCCGTGGATATGGAACAGCGGCATGATGTTGAGGCACGCGTCCTCGGCCGTGAGCGCGAGTGTGGCGCGGATGTTGCCGGCCGAGGCGGTGACGTTGCCGTGCGTCAGCGGCACGATCTTCGGCCGCGCGGTGGTGCCGGAGGTGTGCAGCACAAGCGCGACGTCGTCGGTGCTGGCGGGGCCAGGCTTGGTGGCCGCGCCGGGCGTGCCGCCCTCCAGCGTGAAGTCGCCGGCGGCCTCGCCCGGCACGAGGTCGAGCACCGGAATGCCGAGCCGCGCGGCGACGGCGCGCGCGGGCGTGTCGGCACCCTTCAGCGCGACCAGCGCCTTGGCCTTCAGATCATCGAGATAGAAAGCGAACTCCTCGT
>CAZHMM010000053.1:0-21953 GCA_964533585.1 uncultured Elioraea sp. | reverse complement strand
GGTGGTCGGGGGGCTACCCCGTGACGAGGCAGCGGTCCCGCGAGGGGCCGCTGCTTTTTGTTGGCCCCGGTTGCCGCTGAGCGTGGGCCCTGTTGAGCCCGGCGTCTGCGGCGCAGGGGGCCAAGGCACAACCATCAGGCCTCGGCACCCGGAACGATGCACGCCGTCGGCGTGTGTCGGGAAATCTTACACTGCACGCGCCGGCAATCTAAACGCGCATCAGATGTCTTGAATTTATTGACTTGGCCCGTGGTTTGCAAATGACCTCCCATGCCGGCGAAATGCCGAGATCGCCGGTCCCGAGCCGACAGGAGTCCTTGATGCGCATGATCCGTTCCATCGCCCTGGCCGGGGCACTCGTCGCCGCCTCCGCCGCCTCCGCCGTCGCCGCGACCATCACCGGCTCGATCGGCATGGCGTTCCAGTTCCAGGCCAAGGACGCCGCCGGCGTCAACGTGCCCTTCACTCAGGCGGTCGGCATCGACTTCGTCGGCCTGAACGCCGGGCCGGTCAGCAGCGCCAATTCCGGCCTGTTCCTGGTCACCGGCTCGACCGGCGATCTCGCCGCGATCCCGATCGCCTCGGTCGGCACGATCAAGGACCTGCCCTTCGTCGGCTTCTCGGCGATCGCCGACTTCTTCACCGTCGGCGGGCTCAGCTTCGACCTCAACCAGCTCTGGATCACCACCCAGACCGACACCACCCTCGGCCTGATGGGCCGGGGTACGCTGAAGCTCGCCGGCTTCGACGACACCGCCGGCACCTGGGCGTTCAGCGGCAACACCGCGGGCGGCGCGCTCACCGGCACCTTCAGCTGGAGCGCCGACGCCGCTCCCGTCCCCGAGCCCGCCGGCCTCGCCCTGTTCGGCCTGGCCCTGCTGGGGCTCGGGCTGGCGTGGCGGACGCGCACGAGCGCCGCCCACGCCTGATCGCCCCCTCCGGGGAGGCGAGGCGGGGCCGGGCCTCGGGGGCGCCCGGCCCCGCTGATTCAGGGGCCGCTGTTGCTCGGCTCGCGCCGAGAGGCTGGCGGTCCATGAGTGAGTGAGGGCGTGCAGCAAGGCCGGGTCGTGGTATGGGGCGCAGAAGGAGACCCTTGGAATGATCCCCGAGCTCGACCGTCACCGCCGCGCGATCGCCACGCTGTGCCGGCGGTTTCGCGTGCGCCGGCTGGACGTGATCGGCTCGGCCGGCCGGTCGATCTCGTCATGACCTCGGGGCTGCGCAATCCGTTCGTGCGGGCCGAGATGGAGCGCGGCCGCGCCCCGCTTTATGCCGCGTGATCCGCGGGCACTGCGGTGGGATGCGCATGATGCTGCCGAGGCGGTCGCGACGTTCATCCGCGACCGCACGATCGAGGATTACCGGGCCGACCGGATGCTGCGCTCGACCGTCGAGCGCCAGTGCGAGGTGCTCGGCGAGGCGCTCAACCGGCTGTCCAGGCTTGCCCCCGAGATCGCGGCGCAGATCCCAGGCCTGTCCCAGGCCGTCGCGTTCCGCAACCCGCTGATCCACGGCGATGCGGTGGTCGACGATGCGGTGGTCTGGCGCACTGCCCGGGAGGATCTGCCCGCGCCCGCCCGTCATCTCGCTGCCCTGCTGGCCGAGACCGGCGACCCGGGCTAGCCGGGACACGGCCGGCGTGGCGCCTCCCCGCTTCGAGCCTCTGCCGCGCGCCGGCCTGCCCGGCTGGGCCGAGCCGCTGCTCGACCCGCGCGCCTTCTGGTCGGGGCGGATCTGGTACGACACCACGCTTGCCCATGCCTTGCCCGAGGAGGCCGAGGCGGGGGCGGCGCGCGCGGGCGCGGTCGCCGTGCCGCTGCTCCGGCTCGGCGGGGCGCTCCGCAGCCTGACCACCCCCTACACCCAGGACTGGCGCCCGCTCGCGCCCGCAGGGCTCGACGGGGCCGGCTGGCATGAGGCCGGGCAGGGCTTCGGCGCCCTGCTGCGCCGGCGCAGGCCGGTGCTGCTGGAGGCGATCGATCCGGCCGGCGCCTGGCTCGACCCCTTCCTCGCCGGGCTGCGCGAGGCCGGCATCCGCGCCGCCCGCTTCGATCATGTCGGCGTCTGGCGCGAGACCCTGCCGGACGGGCGGGGCTGGGAGGACTACCTCGCCGGCTGTCCCTCGGCGCTGCGCCACACGGTCGAGCGCAAGGGCAAGCGGGCCGCGCGCGAGACCCGCTTCCGCCTGATCGCCGCCCCGGGTGCCGCGCTCGAGGCCGGGATCGCGGCCTTCCACGCGGTGCGCGCCGGGTCCTGGAAGCCCGACGAACCGTTCCCGGCGTTCGACGCCGCGCTGATGCGGGCGGCGGCCGAAGCCGGCGCGCTGCGACTCGGCGTGCTCACCCGGGCGGCCGACGACGCGCCGCTCGCCGCGCAGTACTGGATCCTCGACCAGGGCGGGGCGCGCGCCACCGTGCCGAAGCTCTTTCACCTGGAGGCCGCGCGCGCGGCCTCGCCCGGCACGGTGCTGACCGCCATGATGGTCCGCCATCTCATCACGGAGGACCGGGTGCGCACGCTCGACTTCGGCCGCGGCGACGATGCCTACAAGGCGCACTGGGTGTCGGAGCGGGTGCAGCTGATCGGGCTGGTGCTCGCCGATCCGCGCCATCCGGCGGGGCTGGCCGCGCTCGCGCGGCAAGCGGCCGGGGCGCTTGTGCGCCGGCTGCGGGGCGCGCTCGGCCGATGAGGATTCTCTACAGCCACCGCATCCAGTCGCGCGACGGCCAGGGGGTGCATCTCGACGCCCTGGTCGCGGCGCTGCGGGCGGAGGGGCACGAGGTGCGCGTGGTCGGGCCCGCCGCCTACGACCAGGCGGAGCTCGGCGGCGAGAGCCGGCTGGTCGCGCTGATCCGCCGCCTGCTGCCCCGTTTCGCGGTGGAGCTGCTGGAACTCGCCTACAGCCTCCCCGCCTTCCTCAAGCTCGACCGGGCCGCGCGCGCGTTCGCCCCGGACCTGCTCTATGAGCGATACAACCTGTTCTACCTCGCCGGTGCGATGGTCGCCCGACGCCGGAAACTGCCCTTCCTGGTCGAGGTGAACGCGCCGCTCGCCGAGGAGCGCGCCCGGTTCGGCGGCCTTGCGCTCAAGGGGCTGGCGCGGTGGTCCGAGCGCTTCGTCTGGCGCCGCGCCGACCGGGTGCTGCCGGTCACGGCCGTGCTGGGCACGCATGTCGCCGCGGCAGGCGTGCCGGCAGAGCGGATCGTCGTGATCCCGAACGGCATCGACCTTGCCGACTTTCCAGAGCCGCTCGCCGCGCGCCAGTCCGGCCCGGCGGCGGCGGAGCTGGTGCTCGGCTTCGTCGGCTTCGTGCGCGACTGGCACGGGCTCGACGCCGTGGTGCGCGGCATCGCCGCCTGGGACGGCCCGGCGCGGCTCAGGCTGCGCGTGGTCGGGGAGGGGCCGGCGCGGCCGGGCCTCGAACGCCTCGCCGCCGAGCTCGGCATCGCCGATCGGGTCGAGTTCACCGGGCTCGCCAAGCGCGAGGCGATCCCCGGGCTCGTCGCCGGGTTCGACATCGCCTTGCAGCCGGCCGTGGTGCCCTATGCCTCACCGCTCAAGGTGTTCGAGTACATGGCGGCCGGCCGGGCGATCGTCGCCCCCGACCAGCCCAACATCCGCGAGGTGCTGGAGGACGGGCGCACCGCGATATTGTTTGACGTGAAACAGTCCAACGGGTTGTGGCACGGGATCCGCCGCCTCGCCGCCGACCCCGAGCTTCGGGCGCGGCTCGGGCAGGCGGCGCGGGCGGAGGTGATCGGCCGCGAGCGCACCTGGACGGGCAACGCCCGGCGGGTGACGGAGCTCGCCCGGGGGATCGGCCAGGGCGCGAAAGGGCGCGCGGCGTGAAGGCCACCCATCTTGCCGCCATAGCGCTTCGCGGGCTCGTGCCGTTCCAGACCGCGCTGCGGCGCCTGAAGCGGACGGTGCGGCCCTATCAGGACAACCGGGCCAACTCGAACCACTGCATTACCAATGGACTGGAACAGCTCGCCGCGCTGCGCGAGGCCGGGATCTCCGTCGCCGGCGCCACCGTGCTCGAGTTCGGCTCCGGCTGGCTGCCGCTGATCCCGATGCTGTTCCACCTGGCCGGGGCGGGTCGGCTGATCCTCACCGACATCGAGCGGCTGATGGACGCGCGCACCGAGGCGATGGCGCGCGCGCATCATGGCCCGCCTCGACAGCTTCGCCGCCGACTACCGCGTGCCGTGGGATCCGGCCGCGCATCCGGCGGAGGATGTGGACCTCGTGATCTCGCGCGCGACCTTGGAGCACGTGCCGGAGGATCAGCTCCGGTTCTTCCTCCCCCAGTTCCACCGCATCCTCCGGCCAGGAGGGGCCACCTGCCACCTGATCGACAATTCGGACCACTGGCAGCACAAGGACGCGGCACTCAGCCGCGTCGCCTTCCTGCGCTACGAGGAGACCGACCGGGTCTGGCGGCTCGCCCAGGTGAACACCCAGGGCTTCCAGAACCGCCTGCGCCATTCCGACTACCGCGCTCTGCTGGAGGAGGCGGGCTTCCGGATCGTGCTCGCCGAAGGCATGCCCGACCCGCAATGCCTGGCCGATCTGGACACGCTGCCGCTCGCCCGCCGGTTCCGCGACAAGCCGGCCGAGGATCTCGCCATTCTCACCTCGCTGTTCGTTGCCGTGAAGCTTGGCACCTGACCGCGCCGCAGATGTCAGCGCACCTCGCCTGGACCGACCAGCACCACGACCGCGCCGCGGATCTCGTTGCCCTCCACCAGTACCGGGGTTTCGGTGCGGTTCTCGACGAAATGGGTCCCGCGCGGCATCAGGTTCTCGAACCGGTTGCCGATCACCCGCAGACTGGTGGTCGGGCGCCGCACCCCTTCCGCGCCGATCATCACCGCGGCACTCGGGTTGCCGTGCTCGGGGCCCTTGCGCAGCTCGGTGTTCGCCAGCAGCAGATCCCCTCCGTTGGGGATGTCCACGAGATAGCTCGCCCGGCCGGGCGGGGCGTCGAGGATCTCGCTGTCGACGATCTCAGTCCGGGCCGCGCGAGACTTCACGTGGTGGCAGATCCGGGTGCCCTCGAACCGCGTGCGCCGGATCGCGACGAGCGCCCAGTGCCCGGCATAGAGTCCATGGGCGCATTCGTGGATCAGCGCGCCGTTGCGCAGGAACACGCTGTCCTCGATGGTCAGGGTGAACTCCTGCATCCCGTGCTTGGTCAGGATGCCGTTCTGGTTGTCCTCGAAACGCGACCGGATGATGCGCAGATCGCCCCCCTCGGCGCGGATTCCCGCCGCGTTGCCGCCCTCGAACGCCGCGCCGCGGAAGGTCAGCCCGATCACCGTCACCCCCGGTGCCGCGATCACGAACAGCCCTTTCCATCCGCAGATCGGCCCGGTGATCACGACCTCCCCGCCCGGGGCCGCCTCGATCGTCAGGCCAGGGGCGCGCCAGACCGCGCAGTCGCGGTAGACCCCCGGCGCGATCACCACCCGGTCGCCCGGCTTGGCCACGCGCGCGGCCGCGCTGGGCAGGGCGAAGCGCTCGCCTGGACCGACCCGCAAGGTCTCGGCTGCGACCGGGGCGGCAAACAGAAACGCGAGAAGGGTGGGGAGAAGGGTGGGAAGGCGTGTGGAGTGCAGCGGGGGTCTCCTCATGGGAACAATCGTGCAAGGCAGGCGGCCGGATGACCATGCCCGCAGTTCCCCTCCAGGGTCCAGCCCTGCCCCCGGGTTCGGCGCCGCTCCTGCTTCACGTCTTCCCGACCTTTGCAATCGGCGGCGCCCAAGTGCGCTTCGCTGCCCTCGCCAACCGCTTCGGCCCCCGCTGGCGCCACGCGATCGTCGCCCTCGACGGCCGCACCGACTGCGCCGAGCGGCTCAGGCCGGACGTCCCCTTCGTCGTGCTGCCCGCCCCGGTCGCTCCTGGCGACGGCCATGCCCGATTCTGGCGCATTCACGCCTTCCTGCGTCGCCTGCGTCCGGACGTGCTGGTCACGAGCAACTGGGGCGCGATCGAGTGGGCGGCCGCCAACCTGCTTCCCCCGCGGCTGCGCCACCTGCATACCGAGGACGGGTTTGGCCCCGACGAGGCCTCGGGACAGAAGTCCCGCCGCGTGCTGTTCCGCCGCTTGGTGCTGCGCCGCTCCACGGTCGCGCTCCCGTCGCTGACCCTGCTCCGCGCCGCCCGTGAGACTTGGCGCCTGCCCGAGCGCACCCTGCACTACATCCCGAACGGGCTCGATCTCGCCCGCTTCCATCCCGAGGGCCCCCGCGGCCAGCTCGCCCCGCCCGGCGAGGGCCCGGTGATCGGCACGGTCGCTAAGCTGCGCGCCGAGAAGAACCTCGCCCGCCTCCTGCGGGCCTGCGCGGTGCTGCACCGCGACGGGCTCGTCTTCCGCCTGGTCGTGATCGGCGATGGCCCGGAGGAGGAGGCGCTGAAGGGGCTCGCGGTGGAGCTTGGCCTCGGCGGCATCACCCGCTTCGCCGGCCACGTGCCGGACCCCGCCGCCGTCTACCGGGCGATGGACCTGTTCGCGCTCTCCTCCGACACCGAGCAGATGCCGTTCTCGGTGATGGAGGCGATGGCGTCGGGCCTGCCGGTGGCCTCGACCGATGTCGGCGATGTCGCGGCCATGTTGGGCGAGGCGGGCAGGCCGTTCCTGACGCCCAGGGAAGACCGCGCGCTCGCCGCCGCGCTGCGCGCGCTGCTCGCGGACGCCCCGCTGCGCCATCGGCTCGGCGCGGCGATGCGCGTCAAGGCCGAGGCCGAGTACGATCAGGAGCGCATGTTCCAGGCCTATGCGGCGCTGATCGACGGATAGGAGGGACGGGTGCTCGAGGTCGTCATCCCCGCCTACAACGCCGCCCCGTTCCTGCGCGAGACGCTTGAAAGCCTCGCCGCGCAGACCCGCCCGGCCGATCTCGTCACCATCGTCGACGACCGCTCCCACGATGGCACCGGCGATCTCGCCCGCACGCTCGCCGCCGAGCTTGCCCCGCGGCTCGCGATCCGGGTGCTCGACAATGCCGGGCCGCAGGGCCCTTCGGCTGCGCGCAACACCGCGCTCCGCGCCAGCCGGGCCGAGGTGATCGCGTTGATGGACTCGGACGATCTCGCCGAACCCGACCACCACCAGACCCTGCTCGAGCTGCTCGCCGCCGCACCCGACATCGTGCTCGCCTTCGGCAACAGCCTGGTGTTCCGCGGCGCCGAGATTCTGATCCCGGACATGCACGCAAAGAGTGGCATCAGCGCCTTTCCGGCCGAAGAACTCGCGCCGGGCCGGTTCACGCTGGGCGAGCGGATGTTCGAGGCACTGCTGGGCTCGGGGCTCTTCTCGACCTCGGCCTGTGCGTTCCGCCGCGAGGCTGCGGTCGAGGCCGGGCTGTTCGACGAGACGCTCCGTTACAGCGAGGACACGGATCTGTTCCTGCGCCTGACCCTGCTTGGCCGCTTCGCCTTCAGCGAGGCGATCATCACCCGCAAGCGGGTGCACGGGAACAACCTGGTCGGCCACAGCAAGCTGCATTTCTGCCGCGGCACCGCACTCGCACTTGCCCGCCTCGCTGGCCGCGCTGCAGCCGGCGAGCCGGTCGCGCGCCATCTCTCGGCGCCACGCCGGGCCGCGCTCGCCGAGGGGCTGCGCCGGGCCATGTATGGCTGGCTCTACGCCGCCTCCTGGGAGAGCCCGAGTCTCTACCGTGAGGCGGCGGCGGCGGCACGTCACGCCGGCCTCGGTCGGATGGCGCTCGATCCCAAGCATCTCGTGCGGCTGCTGATCGGCCCGTTCTGGCGGCCGGAGATGCGCTGAGGGGGGCGATGTCGCTCCAGGCGCTCGCCACCACGCTGCTGCTGCCGCCGATCGGGCTGCTGCTCGGCGCGCTCGTGCTGCTCGTCTGGCGCGGCGGCCGCGCGCGGCTGCTCGCCGCGCTGCTGCTGTTGGCCGCGCTCTTGGTTTCGACCCCTTACGCCGCCGGCATGCTGCGGCTCTCGCTGGAGCGCGGGCTTCCCGACGCGCCGGCAGGGGAGGTCGGGGCGATCGTCGTGCTGAGCGGCGACATCGCCCAGACGCGCCAGGGGATCGAACTCGGCCCGTTGACCGTCGAACGGATGCGCGCGGGCGCGGCGCTGCACCGGGCGAGCGGGCTGCCGATTCTGGTGACGGGCGGGGTGCTGTCGCGCCGGAGCGGTACGCCGATCGCCGAACTCATGCGTGCGGCCTATGTGGATGAGTTCGCCATCGCCGTCCGCTGGGTCGAGCCGATGGCGCGCGACACGCGCGAGAACGCCGAACGCAGCGCCGTGCTGCTGCGCGACGCCGGTATCGGCCGGGCGTTCGTGGTGACCCATGCCTGGCACCTGCCGCGGGCACTTGCGGCGTTCGAGCGGGCTGGCATCGCCGCGGTGCCCGCGCCGGTCCGCCTCGGCCCTGCGCCGGACGGTTCCCTCAGCGACTGGGTGCCGAGCCCCCGCGCCGCGCTCGACAGCTGGTACTTCCTGCGCGAGTGGGCGGGGATCGCGGTCTACCGCCTGCGCGACGGGTGAGCGTCAGTAGAGTCCCAACTCAGCCGAGCCCCAGCTTTCGCGCATCCGGCCGCGGCACCGCCGGCGGCGAGGGGTGCAGCACCACCCCGTCACGGTCAGCCTCGACCTTCGCCTCCGGATAGACCGCGAGGGCGAGCGACAGCGCCTCGGTGAAGGTCGGCTTGATCTGGCGCACGAGGCGGAATCCGGCGCCGAACTGGCCGTGGATCGCGCTCCAGCTCACCGGCATCGGCTTGGCGAGCGCATGCAGCCGGTAGGCGAGCCAGATATAGACATCGATCGCCAGGCTGCGGTTGCTGATCGCCTTGATCGCCTCCTCGCGCACGGGCACCGGATGCTCGCGCAGCGACCGCCAGAACCCTTCGTCAAGCCGCACCTTGTCCTGCCAGAGCGCGGGCTGATCATCGTCGTCGATCACCCCGGCGAAGCTGATCGCGTCCTGCACGAAGGCGCCGTTGTGACGCGCCTCGGCGCCGTTCTCGCGGGCGAAGAAGAAGGTCAGCCGGCAGGCCGAGATGCGCCGCGCCTGCTCGGTGACCAGCTGGTAGGTGCGCCCGCCGGTGGTGAGCGACATCCGCCCCATCCAGGCCTTCATCGACCGGCCGAGTTCGACCTCGGGCGAGCCGGTGCGCACCGCCTCGGTCTGCAGGTAGAGCAGGATCAGCCGGGCGAACGAGCCATAGGGCACGCCCACGAACTGGCCCTTGCGGTCACGCCCGGACTCGACCAGCAGCGTGGTGCGGTGGCCATCGCGCCGCCACAGCACCTCGTCGATGCGCTTGTGCGGCAGCGAGGTCATGGCGAACCCGGCATGAGTGATGCCGAGCCGGTTCTCCTCCTCGGCCATCACCATCGCCGCCGCGTCGATCGCCTGGCGGTCGGCCTTGCTGGCGGCGAGGGCGCGCGCCCCGTCCAGCCCATGCTCGCGGATCAGCCGATGCACGTCACCCATGGAGGCGGATAACGCCGCGTCTCGTTCCCTGAATGCAAGGGGGACTCTACTGACGCAAGCTAATAGCAAGGTATTAGAAGGGTGTTATTAGATTCGTCAGTAAAGTCCCCTGGATAACCCCGAGTCGCGTCAGCTGGGTCCCAACTGGCGTCAGCAGAGTCCCCGGGATATTACGTTGTGCCTGTGGATAACCTTGGCCGGCAAGAAGCGTCAGTAGAGTCCCAACCCTCCCGAGTCGCCGCCACATGGTCGCCGTCCGCGGCTCGTGGCAGTGTCCGCTCCGAAAGGACCCGACCATGACGGAGCAGGCGGAACACGCAACGACGGAACCGGCCGGTGCGGCCACGGCCGCGGCCGCGCTCAGTGATGCGGCAGGGCTGTTTGCAGCGATGGCCGGCGATGCGGCGCTCTGCGGCGCCGTCGCGCGTGCCGCAGCGATGGTGACCGCGAGTCTGCGCGCGGGCGGCAAGCTGATGCTCTGCGGCAATGGCGGCTCGGCGGCCGACGCGCAGCACTGGGCGACCGAGCTGGTCGGGCGGTTCCGCCACGATCGCCCGGGCCTCGCCGCGATCGCGCTCACCGCCGACGGCGCCGCGCTCACGGCCCTCGGCAACGACTACGGCTATGAGCGGGTGTTCGCCCGCCAGGTCGAGGCGCTCGGCCGGAACGGTGACGTGCTGTTCGCGCTCTCCACTTCCGGCCGCTCGCCCAGCATCCTCGCGGCACTCGCCGCCGCCCGCGCGGGTGGGATTGCCACGGTCGGCTTCACCGGTGCGCGCGGCGAGGCGATGACGCCGCACTGCGACCTGCTGCTCCGCGTGCCGCATGCCGAGACCGCGCGCATCCAGGAAGGCCACGAGGCGCTCGGGCATGCGATCTGCGCGCTGATCGAGGCGGCGCTGTTTCCCCGCCCGGCATGACGCCGCGGCTGCGATGGGGCTCCGGATGAGGATCGCGATCGTCGGCCCCTTCTTCTGGCCGCAGCTGGAGGGCGTGGAGAAGGTGATGCTGAACCACGCCCGCCATCTCGCCGGGCGCGGCCACGAGGTGCATGTGGTGACGAGCGCGCTGCAGTTCCCGAAGGGTGAGTTCACCGGCCTGCCCGAGCAGGAGGTGCACGAAGGCTTCACCATCCACCGCATGCGCGTGCTGATGCGCGAACCCAACTGGCGCTTCTTCTATCTCGCCAATGGCGGGGTGCTGATCCGCGGCATCGGCGCCACACTCAGGCGGATCAACCCCGAAATCCTGCACGCGCACCAGATCGCCGCCCCGGCCTGGGCGTTCGCCGCCGCGTGGTATGCACGCACGCGTGGGCGGAAATTCTTCTACTCGCCGCACCACCATCCGGACGCTGATCTCCGCAAGTGGTTCCGCAACTTGCTGCTGCACGGGCTGAACCGGTTGCCGCTCTCGACCGCGCGCCGGGTCTTCCACCTGACCGCCAACGACTACGAGCCGTTTGCGCGCGAATATCCCTATGTCCGGCGCGACCGCTTCGCGGTGCTGCCGAACGGGGTCGATCCGGCACCGCTCGCGCCGATCCCGGCCGAACCCGGAACGCTCCGGCTGCTGTTCGTCGGTCGGGTGGATGACCGGCGCAAGGGCTTCGACCTCCTGCGCCGCGCCTTCGCCGAGACCCGCCGGCCGGGTTGGGTGCTGAGCGTGATCGGGCGCATCTCGGACACCACCCGGGACTCGCTCGCCGCCGAGTTCGGCCCCGCCGTACGCGTGCTCGGTCCCGTGGACGAGACAACACTGGAGCGGGCATACGCCGCGTGCGATCTGTTCATCATGCCCTCGCGCTACGAGGGGTTCGGCATGCCCTACATCGAGGCGATGCGTTACGGCGCGGCGGTGATCGGCACGGCGGTCGGCGGCGTGCCCGATGTGGTGCCGCCGGGGACCGGGGTGCTGGTCGCGGCCGAGGACGGCGCGGGGCTCGCCGCGGCCCTCGCCAGGCTGGGCGACGACCCGGACGAACGGGCACGGCTGGGGGAGGCCGGACGCAGCTGGGCGGCGCGGTTCCACTGGGACCGCATCGTCGACATGCTAGAGGCGGAGTACGCTGCGGCATGACCGGCGATGCGGCGGCGGGGCGGAGGGGGCACGTGCGTGTCCTGCACATCTACCGGCGCTTCCACCCGGACTACACCGGGGACGGGATCTACTTCACCCGGCTGATCCCGCTGATCGCCGAGCACGCGGTGGACGGCGAGGTGCTGGTGCATGAGACCGACCCGGGCGAGGGGTCCGCGACGGTGCAGCACCGGAGCGTCAACGTGCACTACCTCGCCATGACCTATGGCCGGGTCTCGGCGCTCAACCTCGCCCGCTGGCTGATCCGCAACATCTGGCGCTTCCAACTCATCCACCTTCACTCGCATGTCGATCGTACCTTCTTCACCTACGCGCTCGCGCGCGTCTGCGGCCGGCGCGTGCTGTTCTCCTGCACGCTCGACGACAGCCCGAGCCAGCTGCTTGAGCAGTACCGCCCGCGCTACCGGCGCCTCGTGCGCGCGCTGATGCGCACGATCGACCGGTTCGTGGTGATCAGCCCGCAGCTCCTGCGCCGGTCGCTCGAGACCGTGCCGCGCCCGCGCACCTGGTTCGTCCCTCAGGGCGGGGTGCTGGAGGCGGCCGAACACGACGCGGAGGATCGCGCGCGGCTTCGCGCCGAGCTCGGCTTCGGCCCCGGCGACGTGGTGCTGCTGAATGTGGGCTCGCTCTCGCGGCGCAAGAACATCGCCTGGCTGGTCGACGCGCTCGCGCTGATCCCCGATCCCTCGGTGCGGCTGGTGGTGGTCGGGCCCGCGCTCGAGCCTGACTACGCGGCCGAGATCGAGCGGGCGATCCGCACCCACGGGCTCGACGGCCGGGTCGTGCTGGCCGGGTTCCAGGACCGCACCGACGCCTTCTACGCCGCCGCGGACGCCTTCGTGTTCGCCTCAACCGCGGAAGGCTTCCCCAACGTCTATGTCGAGGCGATGGCGCACGGGCTGCCGATCATCACCCGGTTCCTGCCGGGGTTGACCGACTTCATCATCGAGCACGGCGAGAACGGCTTCCTCGCCCACCAGCCCGAGCAGTTCGTCGAGGCGGTGCTGGCTCTGCGCGACACGCCGGGACTGGCCAGGCGGATGGGGGCGGCGAGCCGGCGCTTCGCCGAGCGCAATCTCGATCTCGGCCGGATCGCCGGCGCCTATGCGCAGCTCTATCGCGCGCCGCGCGGACCGGGGCCGGACGCATCCACCGCCTTCCCCGACCTCAAACCGCGCTTCACCCGCGACCTCGCGGCCGGCCCGGCGGCGATCGGGCTCACGGAGTTCGACACCCCGCGCGACTGGCCTCCGCTGCTGCAGGTGGTGATCGACACCGAAGCGGCCTTCGAGTGGGACAAGGGCACCTACACCGATACGGGCCAGGTCTCGCCGACGCGCGGGTTGCAGCTGAATTTCGACGTGTTCCGCCGCTACGGCGTGCTGCCCTGCCTGGTGGTCGACACACCGGTCGCGACCCAGGAGGAGAGTGCCGAGATCATCCGCGGTCTTGCCGACGAAGGCTGCGAGATCGGCGTGCACCTGCATCCCTGGAGTGCGCCGCCGGTGGTCGAGCCGAAGGACGACTGGCACTCCTTCTCGGGCAATCTCGGGCCGTGGCTCGAGCGCACCAAGCTCGAGGCCCTGACAGGGCAGGTGACGGCCCTGCTCGGGCAGCGGCCGCGCATCTTCAAGGCCGGGCGCTACGGGCTCAGCGCCGACACGGTCGAGAGCCTGGAGGATCTCGGCTTCGAGATCGATCTCAGCGTCTGCCCCTCCTACGACTATGCGCCGATGGGCGGGCCCGACTTCTCGCGCTTCACCGCCCGGCCCGGCTGGCTCGGCAGGACCGGGCGCATTCTCTCGCTGCCCACCACGGCCGGGCCGATCGGCTGGCTCGCCAGCCAGGCGGAGCGGATCACCGCATTCGCCCACCATCCGCTCGGCCGGATGCTGCCGATCACTCGGCTCGCCGCGCGTGCCAACGCGCTCTATCCGGTACGGCTCTCGCCCGAGGGCAGCAGCTTCGCGCAGATGCGCGAACTCACCGAACGGCTGATGGCCCGCGGCTTGCGCGTGTTCACGCTGACCCTGCACAGCCCGACCCTGATGCCGGGCAATACCCCCTATACCCGTACCGAAGCGGAACTTTCCGCCCTGTTGCGCACCATCGACCGCTATCTCACCTTCTTCCGCGACGAGCTCGGCGGGCGCTTCACCACACCCCCGGATCTGCGCGCTCGGCTGAGCGCGCTCGGCGGGCGGAGCGTGGCGACGCCTGTCCCGGCCGTGGCCGACTGAGCGATCGGAACGCGGTGGGGATCGCCGTCGCGGCCGAGCCTGTCCGCGACGTCACCGCGCTCGCGACGCTCTGGCGCGCGCTCGAGGCCGAGGCCGGGCCGATTCCCCCCTTCCGCGCCTGGACCTGGGTCGGCTGCCTGGCCGAGGAACGCTTCACCGATCCCTGGCTGATCCGTGCCGAGGCCGAGGGGCGCATCCTCGGCCTCGCCCTGTTCAACCGAAGCCGCGGCCAGCTCTGCCTCGCCGAGAGCGGCGACCGGGTGCTGGACGCGCCCTTCGTCGAGCACAATGGCCCACTCCTTGCCGCCGATGCCGGGCCGGAGGTCGCGGCCGCCCTGATGCGTGCGGCCTGGGGCGCGGGCCCGCGACGGCTCGTGCTCTCAGGGGTGGAGGAGGGGCTCGCCGCGGCCGCGGGCGGGGTGGCGCTGCGCCGGCAGACCCGGCCGGCGCCCTTCGTCGATCTCGCGCGGGTGCGAGAGGCCGGCGACCCGCTCGCCCATCTCAGCGCCAACGCGCGCGGACAGGTCCGCCGGTCGCTGCGTCGCTTCGCCGAGGCGGGTGAGGTCGTGCTGGCGCGCGCGGCGAGCGAGAGCGAGGCGCTCGCCTGGCTCGACGCGCTGATCGCGCTGCATCAACGGAACTGGCAGGCGCGCGGCAAGCCCGGCGCCTTCGCCGATCCGTTCATGCGGCGGTTCCATCACGCCCTGGTCGCGCGGGCGCTGCCGCACGGGGAGGTGGACCTGCTGCGCCTCTCCGCGGGCGACGCGGTGCTCGGCTATCTCTACAACCTGCGCCGCGACGGGCATGTCTGCGCCTACCAGTCCGGCTTCGACCCGGCGGCGGCGGATTCGCACCGCAAGCCGGGGCTGGTCGCGCATCTGCTGGCGATCGGCCGGGCGGCCGGGGAGGGGGCCCACCTCTATGACTTCCTCGCCGGCGAGGACCGCTACAAGCGGAGCCTCGCCACCGGCAGCCGCGATCTGGTGTGGGCCGAACTGGTGCGGCCGGCCTCGCCGCTCGGGATTGCCGCCCGGCTCAGGCGCCTGCTCGGGCGCCTGCCTGGGCGCGGCTGAGCCGGCGGGCGGCGGCGAAGCCCAGCAGCGCGAGGCCGAGCAGGGCCAGGCTGGCCGGCTCGGGCACCGCGGCGACCACCTCGGAAGCCTCGCCCTGCTCCGCCGGCGCGGGGTCGGGCAGGTCCACGGTGGTGAGCGGCGGATCGTCGGTCACCGGGTCGTACTGCGTGGGGGTATTGGCCGGGGGATCGGCATCGGCCAACTCGACGCTGGGAGCCGGCGACGGCGCCTTGTCAGGCGCGCCGCCTGATCCGCCACCGCCGCCCGCTGAGCCGCCCCCACCGGGGCCGCCAGCGTACCGGCCGCCGGTCGGGCCGAAGCCACCGCCGCCCGGCATGTCGTGACCAGGGAAGGCGACGGGCCGGAGCGCGGGCCAATCCCAGGGCTTCGCGGCCTCGCCATGGCCGGCGAAGGTCTGGGTGAAAGGCAGCATCGCCTCGCCGAAGGCGAGCACGCTGTCCGGCGCCGCCTCCGGCGCCTCGGGCACGGCGGCGGGCGGCAGCCCGGTCTCGGCCGGGCGGTTCCGGCTCGGCACCCCGAGATAGGGCAGCGTCGGGTGCGCGGGCGGCGCGGGCAGCGCGGCGATGTCGCGGACCATCATCCAGGGTGCGGGCGGCGGGCCGCCGGTGGCCGGGGTCTGGGACAGCAGCAGGCTCGCCAGCAGGACCGCGACGGGCGGGATGGCGGCCAGGTATCGGCGGCGGGAATGACGGTCACGCATGATCAACTCGGCTCTTGTACAGCGTGTGCGGGCTGTCCTCCTCACACGTCCTGGCAGTGTCCATGCCATCTGCGTGCCAAGGAAGGAAATCTTTTCAAGACAAGTGCCTATCAATGCGACAAAGCATCGTCTTCGGTGGGTGTAAAGAAAACCGACATGCAGCCGAAGGCTGCGGCCAGGACGCCGGCAACGAAAAAGGGCCGGGGGTTTCCCCCGGCCCTCGCCACGGGCCGCGTCGCGGCCCGTCCCCTGGTCAGCGTGTCAGGCGGGCTTGCGCCGGCGCGCGGCGAAGCCGAGGCCGAGCAGGCCCATGCCGAGCAGCGCCAGCGACGCGGGCTCGGGCACGGTGAAGGTGCCGCCATTGAGCAGCGTGATGCGGATGACGCCGTCGTCGTGGTTGTCGTCCGGACCGGCGCCGCCGTCGTCGAAGCCGATCAGCACCACCGTGCCGCTGCCGGGCGTCAGGCCGTTGATGGTGGTGTCGCCGGCCACGCCGAAGGTGACGAAGAAGTTCGGCTGATCGGTCGCGGGGTCACGGTTGGCGCCGTTGACCACCTCACCGCCAGGGCCGCTGGTGGTGAACTTGAAATCGAGCAGGCCCGGGTTCAGCACCACATCGGCCGACTGGCCGGTCGGGGACAGGATCGTGCCGCTCTGCCCCTGCCAGCTGAACAGCTGGACGCCGTTCAGATAGAAGGCGTTGAGGTTGCCGTTCTCGAAGCCGATCAGCTCGACGAGCGCATTCACCGGGCCGCCGGCGATCAGCCACAGATTGGCGTCGTACCAGCCCTCGCGCGGCACCTGGTTGTTGGCGGCATCGACGAACACGTCGTTCTTGGCGGCGCCGCTCGGCGTCACGCCGATAAAGGCCGCCTCGGCGCTCGGCACCGCGAAGGCCAGCCCCGCCGCCGCCACGCCTGCCAGAAGAAGCTTCTTCATCTTTCCGTACCCCTCTCGCGCTCGCCCACGAGCGTTGGGGGAGGGAATGCATACGCAAGGCCAACGAGTGCAATCGTCGGAGATTCAAAGCACTGTGCCGCGTCGGAGAGAGGCGCGGGGGCACACTGTAAAATCCGCCGACATTCGAAGATGAACAGCCCGAAAGGTCGGCGTCATCCACCGGCCTGGCCGTCACCGGCGGCGGCAAAGACAAGGGCCGGGGAGAACCCCGGCCCTCGCCGCGGGCCGCGGCGCGGCCCGTCCCCTGGTCAGCGTGTCAGGCAGCCTTGCGGCGGCGCGCGGCGAAGCCGAGGCCAAGCAGGCCCATCCCCAGCAGCGCGAGCGAGGCGGGCTCGGGCACCGGCTGCGGGCCGATCGGGGTGCCGCCGATGGTGGCGCCGGCGACCGCCAAGCCGGATTGATAGGCCTCATCGGACCAGTTGGTGACGCCGAACTGCAGCCGGTAATTGCCGTCCGTGAGGATCGTGTAGCTCGCCTTCACCCAGCCGGAGAGGCCGCAGCCGCTGTCGAAGCAGGTCCCCGAGCTGGAGCCGAGCTCCTCCCAGACCGTGCCGAGCACGATCGAGACGGTCGCCGGGTCGAGCGTCGCGTCGGGCTCGGGCATGCCGGTGCCGGGCACGATGTTGCCCGGCGCAGGCACGGTGCGCGCGGTGAACAGCAGCGCCACCTGGGTGTCGGAGGCGTCGAGCAGCCGCGCCCAGGCGTAGTCGGCGAAGCCGGCGCCGTCGGAGGTGACGTAGTTGAAGTAGAACTCGAGCGCGTCGCCGGCAGCGGCAGCGAAGAGCGGCGAGGTGAGCCTCGATCCGTTGGTTTCGCCGCCAAGGCTAAGCAGGTTGCCGCCGCCGGACACACCGTTGTCGGTGGTGACGAACAGGTACTCGGTGTAGCCGGCCGGGATCGTGCCGACGCCGCCGTTCGGCGTGTTGGTGCCGACCGTGCCGAGGCCGGTCCAGCCGGTGGGCGTGTCGTAGGACGGTGCGGCCTCGGCGGCCGGGGCGACCGCCAGCCCGCCGAGCAGGGCAAGGGCGGCGGTCATGGTACGGATCTTCGTCATCGGAGGTCGTGGGCTCCTTCCAGCGTGGGATGGGTGATCGGTCGTCGCGGCAGTCTGCTCGCAAGGACCATGCCGCTGATGGAAGTCCATGCGGAATCAAGGGGTTGAGGGGAAGGAAGGGGGTCGCTTGGGGCCGGCTGTAAAGAATTCCGACACCCCCGTGCCCTCACCCTGACGCTCTCCCGCCTGCGGGAGAGGGTCAGGGTGAGGGGGAGCGCCCAAAGCGAAGGGCCGGGAGGTTGCCCGCCCGGCCCTTGCGTCGGGCGGCCGGTATGGCCGCCCGTCCCCTGGTCAGCGGGTCAGCCGCGGCGGCGGCGTGCGGCGAAGCCGAGGCCGAGCAGGCCCATGCCGAGCAGCGCGAGCGAGGCCGGCTCGGGCACCTCGATCGGGTTGAAGATCACGTCGGCGCTGAACACCAGGCCGGACTGGACGACGTTGCGGTCGGTGAAGAACACGTCGATCCGGTTGGTGCCGGGGGCGAGACCGGAGATCGTCACCGGCGCCGGCGTCAGCGCCTTCACGCCGCCGAGATCCACCACCAGCTGGCCGTTGATGAACACCCAGGCGTCGTCGTCGGCGCCGAGCGTGATGGTGATCTCGCCGCCGGCCGGCGCCTCGAAGGTGCCGAACATGTGCAGCGCGAGGAAGCCGTTGGCGTTGTTCGGCCCGCCGCCCGGGAACAGGTTGGACGGCTGGTTGAACGGGATCGCCACCGGCGAGGAGTAGAAGGGATCGACCGTGACCGCGTAGTCCACCGGGCCACCGAGGCGGGTGCCGGTGCGGTCGCCCGCCGTCCACCACAGGATCTGGTTGTTCGCGTCCACGTCCAGGATGTGGTTGGACGAGCTCAGCGGGAAGGCGGTCGAGGCAGCCGAGCGCACCGGCATCCCGTCGGGCCCGAGCGTGGTCTCGACCAGCCCGGGCGTGAAGCCGGGGATGCTGACATTGGCGTCGATGTGGTTGGCGGACAGCGTGTACCAGTTGGCGTTGAGCTGGCTGAGCGCGGCCTGGGCCGGCGCGGCGGCGGCGATCAGCGCGGCGGCGCCGGCGGCGGCGAGCAGGTGGCGAGCGGACATCTCATCTCTCCCGGCGTCTGGAACGGTCAGTGCCTGCTCAGCAAGATCCTTGCCACCGCATGCAGAGTGTTGAAAGTCAAGGGGTTGGCGGCCGGTCTGCAGAGTTGACGGCGGGGGCTGTAAAGAAATCCGACGGGCCGACGGAACGGTACCGGCACGACCGGTGCGCCAACGCGAAAGGCCGGAAGGTTGCCCTTCCGGCCCTTGCGCGAGCGGTCAGCGGGACCGCCCGTCCCCTGTCAGCGGGTCAGCCGCGGCGGCGGCGGGCGGCGAAGCCGAGGCCAAGCAGGCCCATGCCGAGCAGCGCGAGCGAGGCCGGCTCGGGCACCTCGGTCGGCGGGGGCGGCGGCGGGGTGTAGGGCCGCGCATTCGCGCCGAGGATCGACAGGCCGGACAGCCCCGGCGTGATGCCGTTCTTGTTCGGGTTCAGCACCACCGTGAAGGTGCCGGTGCCGGAGTTCGGATCGGCCGTCAGCAGCACGTCGGTCATGATGTAGGCGGCGGTGCCGTTGCCTGCCTTGACGATGAAGCCGAGGTCGATCAGCAGCGGCAGGTCGGTCGGCGCCGGATCGCTCCAGCTGATCGTGTAGCCACCGTTGTTGCTGCCGTTGTCGGCGAAGAGCTGGAAGGTCAGCCCGAAGCCCGAGCCCGAAACGCCGCCGGCGGTGTTGTCGTCGCGCAGGATGAAGGTGAAGTCGTCGGCCGTGCCGGGCGCGGTCAGCGCGGCGTTGAAGGCCGCGGTCAGCGTGGCGGGGTTGTTGTTCGCCGGATTGATCGAGGCGCAGGCCGAGGCGTTGTAGGTCACCGCCGGCGGATAGACGATCGTCAGCGACACATCGGTCGGCGACAGCGGCGCGGCGCAGACCGCCGCCTCCACCGTGCCGCTGACGCCGCTGAGCGCCAGCAGCGCCGCGCCGGCCAAACCAGAGATTGCAACGGTGCTCAGACGCATCGGGGGTGATCCTTCCAGAAACGCGATCCAGTGCTCAGAGCTTGGCACAGGCGCGGCGATGTCTCTTGGCGGGAGCAAAGCACGCCTCATGCCACTGGCGGAAATCCGTGGGATTCCGCAGGGAGATACACGTCATGCGGGTGGAGTGTAAGATTTTCCGACAGAGTGGGGCGTCAAGACGCGAAGGGCCGGGAAGTCGCCCTCCCGGCCCTTGCGTCGGGCCGCGGAAGCGGCCCGTCCCCTGGTCAGGGTGTCAGTGGGCGCGGCGCCGGCGCGCGGCCCAGCCGAGGCCGAGCAGGCCCATGCCGAGCAGCGCGAGGCTGGCGGGCTCGGGCACCGGGGTCTCGACGATCCTGCCGACCAGCGTCATGTGCGAGAGCTCGCCGAGATTGCCGCCAGGGTTCGTGAACTGAACCGAGAACGTCCCGGTGCCGGTGGTGGGCGAGATCGGCAGCAGCACATTCTCGATCAGGTACAGGCCGTGATCGCCAAGCGCATTGTTCGGGCTGCCCGACTTCAGGATCACGCCGAGGTCGATCGTGATCGGCAGATCGGGCAGGCCGGCGACGTCGGTCCAGGTCACCGCCCAGGTTCCGGTCTGGGTCTCGGTGGCGGTCACCTCGAAGATGATCCCGCCGAACCCGGGCCCTGGTCCCGCCTCGTCGCTCTTGTCGAGTCCGACGAAGCCCGGGCCGAACACGGCGTTGAAGGCGGCCGTCTCCGCGGCGAGGCTGTTGCCGCTGAAGACGAGCGCGCAATCCGACGCGTAGTAGGTCACCGAGGGCGGATAGACGATCGTCAGCGAGACATCGGTGGTGTTGAGGCTGGGGGCGCTCGCGCAGGCCGCCGCCTGTGCCGTGCCGCTGATCCCGCCGATGCCGGTCATCCCGCCGAACGCCAGCATCGCCGCCCCTGCCAGACCCCCCGCTACAACCTTTCCGAGCTTCATGGTTCTGCTTCTATGCCTCGATCCGTAATTGGATCCCCGCCCCCGGCGGGCGTGCATGACAGGCATGCAATTGCAGTGCCATCGACACAAATCCTCGAATTTCGGAAGGCGGAACGACGGCGCGGGGGGGAGGTGTAAAGTTTTCCGACGCCGATCCGGCACGCGGTCGTATTCAACTTCCGCGCGAGCTCGTGCGCCGGGGTGAGGTGGTGCTGCCCTGCCGCTCGCCGCGCCCTGCTGGGTGATGGTCGAGAAGATCACCGCGGTGCGGCGCGACCGCGCGCGGGCCGTGTGGTTGGCCGCCTCGGGCGCGAGGAGATGCTGGCGCTCGAACGCAGCCTGGCCGTGGTGCTGGGCTTCGGCTGACGTGGTGTAAAGTTTTCCGACAGGCCCTGCCGGTCTGAAGGGGTTGTCTTGCGTGTGGCCGCCCCACCAGCCCCACGCGCGATACCCGGCCGCCAAAGGTCAACCCTTTGGCAGCCGGGTATCAGGCGTCGATCAGCCCGAGCCGGTCGCGGATGCGGCCGATATCCCCCGCCATCCGGTCGAGCCGGCCCGAGATGGTGGCGTACTGTGCTTCGAGATGGCCGAGACGCTGCCGCGCCCCGGCGATGTCCTGCCGCATCTCGGCCAGATCGGCGCGAATGGCGCGGAGATGCTCCAGGACGAGATCGGGGGGCGGGGTGGCCATGCGGCGAAGCCTATCACCGCGCGCGGCGTGGGGCGATCGTCCACGGCACGCGCCCGGCGCCCCCTCACCCTGACCCTCTCCCCCTCACGGGGGCGAGGGAACCCACGTCGCCGCTGCGTCCCCTCTCCCGCATGCGGGAGAGGGACAGGGTGAGGGTCAGCGCCGCGACAGGTCCGCCGCCTGTGGGGCCAGCCCCTCCGCCTGCGCCGCGAGCAGCGCCTCCAGCGTGCCGCGCCCTTGCGCGGCAACCATCCCCTCCGGCACGCGCAGCTCCACCGCCGCCACCACCGGATGGCCGCGCCCGCCGGCGAGGCTGTTCAGCGCCTGTTCGGCGCGGCTGCGCAGCCCGTCGCCGACCGCGCGGCCGTCCAGCCACGAGGCGGTGGCGATCAGCCGGCGTGCCGCGCCCTGCTGGCGCACCTGCCACGTCCCGCCACCGGCGATCGGCACGCTGAAGCCGAGATCCTGGTCGTGCTCCTGGGCGATCCGCCGCCGCGCGCCGGCGACCTCGTTCCAGGTCGCCTCCTGCGGGAACACCAGCACGCGCGCGCTCACCGCGAACTCGCCGCAGGCCGTCGCGGTGCAGCCGGGCGGCAGGGCGAGGCGCGGGGTGGGCTCGTCGGGCGCGCGC
Source organism: uncultured Elioraea sp. (assembly GCA_964533585.1). GTDB lineage: Bacteria > Pseudomonadota > Alphaproteobacteria > Acetobacterales > Acetobacteraceae > Elioraea. Next base: position 28 of record CAZHMM010000053.1, on the reverse strand, counting down.
GCGCCCTCGGCCTGGAGCGTGGCGGCCG
>CAZHMM010000052.1:0-22139 GCA_964533585.1 uncultured Elioraea sp. | reverse complement strand
CCAACAGCGAATCAAAACTCAAACTCCCAGGCAAGCCGTTTCGCAGAGGTCTCTGGAGGAGCTCGCGCGCGATCCGATCCTGCCGCTGGACCTGGGGGTGCGGCCAGCGGCGGAGGGGGCGGGCGAGCCCCACTTCCTTGTGGGGGAGGGTGCTTCAACCGCCTCCCCGACAGGGGAATAGTCGTTGCCTTTCCGCGCCGACCGCTCAGTTGACCGCTCAGTTACCGCCCGCCCCCTATAGGAGTGCTCAGTTGGAGCACTCCTATAGGGGGCGTCAACTGAGCGGAGCGCCGAATGCTCAGTTGCGCTCAGTTCTGCGCAGTTGAAATCCGGCTCCAACTGAGCGTTACGTATCCGTGCCAATCCAGCCCTCGAAGCGGTTGCCGGGGGCATGCAGTCGCCTGAACACGCGGCGCGTCCCGGCGTCGCGCCAGGCGCGCTCTCGCACCCGGTTGGCGGCGATCAGCGCCGCCAGCACGCCCGCATGCGCAGCGCGCGGTAATCCGGCCGCGCTGACAGCGTGACCGAAATAAGCCGCAGCGTTCGGCGACCGCGAGCAGGGCTCACCGCCCCAGCCGTCGCGCAGCGCCGCCTCCGCCTTCGCCTGCGCGTCGGCGTCGTTGTGCGGCGCGGCCGGCGGGGTCCACGGCACGGCCGCCGCCACTACATCGCCGTTCGGAAGCTCGATCGGTCGGAGTTCGTGCCAATCCGCCTCCCAAGGCGCGGCGTAGTTCGATTTGCCGCTGTCGAGCCGGATGAAGTGCCGCGCATGGCCCTCGGGCAGCGCGAACGCGGCCGCCTCCTCGCGGGACATCCGTGTGCAGGTGAGGTGAAGCCGCGCGGCGGACGCGATCGCCGAAGCACCGCGCGCACCGTCCTGATCCCCGGCCGCCGCGTTCTTCCTCGCATGGTGGACCAGCAACAGCGCCGCATTCTGCGCCTGCGCCAGCCCGCGCAGCCGCGCGACGACGGCGCGCAGCGCCGTGTTGTCGTTCTCGTCTGATACATGCATCTCGGTGAGGGGATCGAGTACGACTAGGTCGGGTCGGCGCTCGGCGATGAGGCCATGCAGGGCGTGGTAGGCTGGCGTAGCGCGAACGGCGCCGCGCTCGGCCAGAACCTCGAACAGCAACGCGGTTTCGGTCGGCCCGGCGCGCACGATCGCCTGGGCCGCCGCGCCGATCGGCACGTTGAGCGCGAACGCGGCGGCGGCGATCCGGCGCCGTTGCTCGTCGTGGCCTTCCTCGGCATTGAAAACCAGGGTCGTGAAGGGGGCGCGCGGCTCGAACCGGCCGAACGCGGCGCCGACCGAGCCGGCGACGGCGACGGCCGTGGCGACGGAAGACTTTCCGCTCGCGCCCGGGCCGGTCATCAGCGTTACGGTGCCGCGCAACAACAGGCCGGGGATGATCCACGGCCGCGCCGGGATCGTTGCGGGATCGAACGGGCCGGTGTCTATCCAGATAGGGGGCGCCGAAGCGCGGCGGGCGGGGGGCGAACCCGGCCAGTCGTCGCCGAAGGGATCGCCGAGACCGAGGCCGTCGTCTTGGAAGTTCATGTCGGGCTCCGGCGGAGCCCGGCGCGTTGACGCGATATGGCCAGCGGGCTATATCGGCGGCGGTTCCCAGCCGCCTACGATCCGTTGCCGCCGCCCGGCCGCGCTCCCGCGCCGGGCGGCTTCATTCTGCGGCGGCGCGGGCGCGGCGGCCGGCCGGCCGAAGCTGGCCCTCGGCCCATTCCAGCAGGTCTGCCTCACGATAGAGTGCCCGCGCCCCGAAGCGGACACAGGGCGGTCCGCCGCCGCGCGTCACCAAGCTTGCAAGCGTTGTCGGCGCGATCCGCAGGCCGATGTGTTGCAGCCGCTCAGCGGCCTCGCGACGGGAAAGAAAGCGATCGTGGATCATGGCCACCTCCAGCAGGTGACCGCCCTAGTAGTCGGACGATTTCGTCGCGTGCAACAGGCGATTGAGGCGGGAAACCCGGCGATTGAGGCGGCCGAATTGGCCTATTTCGCCGAATTGCGGTCCGTTGCGCAGCGTTGACGGCCCGGCCGGCCGCGCAGCTCCATTGGCAGCTCATCCCAAGCAGCGCGGGCGTCGTCGCGCAGGCAACCGGTCGCGGTGCGGCACGCGGCGATCGCCGCTTCGCGCTTCCATCGCGCTCCGCTCGGCCGCACGTGTGCATCCATCCATGCGCGCGCGACCTCGATCCCCGGCCGGGGCGGCGGCGCGGCTGGGCGTGGCCGGTCGGTCGGAGCCGGTGCAGCGCCGGTCGTGACCGGCGCGGCGGCGAGCACGCGCACGCCAAGGACGCGGACACCCCCGCTCAGCACCACGCTGCCCGGCACGTCCGGAAACCCCGCGACCGTTTCGGCCTCGTAGCCGAACACCGGCAAGGCCGCGCGCCATGCGGCGGCGGGGATCACCGCCTCACCGTCCAGCGGCCGGCCCTCAACGACGCCCCGCGCCGCCTCGCCGCCCTCGGCCATCTTGGCGCAGAACTGCTTGGCCAACGCCACGCGTGCCGCCTCGGCGCGCCGCACCGCCGCCCACCACCGGCGATGCAATTCATTGTCAGCGCGACACAGCGCGGACCAGCGGGCGCGCTCGATCCCGCGCGGGATCAGCCCCGGCTCGAACCGCTGCCGATCGAGGCAGGCGATGATGTCCGCCGGCAGGTCCGGCGCGGCGAGCAGCCGCCCGAGCGGCTCGTCCGGATCGAGCCGGCGCTTGGCGATCCAGGCGGCGCGCGCGCTCGGCGTGGCGCAGATGTCGGTGTCGGCGGCGAGCGCCCAGAGCTCGCCGAACCAAGCTGCGGCGGCTTCGGCGAGCGACCAGCCTTCCGGCGGCGGCGCGGTCACGGCACCGCCCGTGCGGGCAGCGGGATCACCTCGGCGCCGCCGTGCTCGCCCATCTGCCGCGCCACCTCGGCGGCGACGCGATCGGCGGCGGCGATCAGCGTCGCATCGGCCGCGTGCGCGTAGCGCGCCGTCACGCTGCCGAGCCGGTGGCCGAGCAACCCGGCGATCACCAGTTCCGACACCCCAAGGTCCGCCGCGACGGACGCGAACGAGTGCCGCAGCGTGTGCGCGGTCACGCCGGCCAGCCCGGCCTCCGCCGCGATCCGCCGCATGAAGCCCTTCATGCCGACCATGGGCGTCCCGCGCGCGCCGCGCGAGGCGGGGAACGCCAAGTCATCGGCGGCCCCGCCGGTGCGCGCCCGCTGCGCTTCCAGCACCTCGCAGGCGAGCCGGGAGAGCGCGCGCACGCTCGCGCCGGTCTTGGTGTCGCCGAGCCGCGCCGTCCGTCGCGCGATATCGACCTCGCCCCAGCGCAGCGCCAACGCCTCGCCGAGCCGCCAGCCGGTCAGCGCGAGGAAGCGCGCGGCGGCGAGCGCGTGCGGCCAGATCGCGCGGGCCTGGTCCAGACGGCGGAGCGCCTCGCCGAGGCGCGCGTATTCGTCCTCGCTCAGCCGGCGGTCGCGCTTGCCGTCGGCCGGCCGCTGCACCCCGCGCACGGGGTTGTCGGCGCGCAGGCCGAGGCGCACCGCGTATTCCATGATCGCGCCGAGCATGCCGACCGTGCGGGAGGCCGCACCCCATCCGCCGCTGACGCGCGCGAGCCCGCGCGGCCGGCCCGAGCGCGCGGTGCGCGCGGTCGCGCCCTCGGCGACGCGGTGCATGAACGCCTCGATATCGCGGCGGGTGAGGCTGCGCACGCTGCGGCTGCCGAGCAGCGGCTTCACATGCGCCTCGATCCGCGAGCGATCGACCGTCAGCGTGGAGGGCTTCTTGGGCCGGCCGCGCCGGGTCCAGAGCCGGCCCGTGGTCGCGGCCTCCATGTAGCGGTCGCAGAGCTCGGCGACGGTCTCGGCGCGCCGGGCCTCGCGCTTCTCGCCGGCCGGGTCCTTGCCGATCGCGACCTCGCCGAGGAGGCGGAGCGCCTCGCGCCGCGCGGTCTCGGGCAGCCAGGGTGAGCGGTGGCGGCCGATGGTGACGCGGCGGAGCCGGCCGGCGGCGCGGTAGAAGACGAAGTAGGAGATGGCGTCGCGCTGGCGTCGCGCGCCGAAGCCGGCGACGCGGCCGTCCCAGACGGTCTGTCCGGGTTGGAGGGCTTCGACTTCGCGGATGCCGAGTGTGGCGCGTGGCATGGCGGAACGCTCCCGCAACGGATTCTGCTACCTACGGGCTCGGCGGGAGCCGTAGGTAGCACATAGGTAGCAGGAACGCGCAAATGCCAGCAAGCTCCATCGAACCGCCGCAACGATAATCCGAGGCGGATCATAGGGTTAGCAATGCCCGGCAAACCCGGGCAACCATCGGCAACGCTAGGTGGTTGCCTTGCCAAGGTTGGGGTCGAGGGTTCGAATCCCTTCGCCCGCTCCAGTCGCCGCGTATCCAACCCCTCTCCCCGCCGGTGACCGGCGCCGAAAGCCCCAGGTTTCCTGGGCCGTTGCGCGCCGGCCTTGATACTGCGGAGCCGGAACGAGGGCCGTTTTCGCTCTCCGGAGGGCGGGTTCTCTCCGAACCTTGATACTGGGCCGATTTAGTCGACAAGGTTAGTGCGTTGATTTAGCGTGGTATTGCGTTGGCATTCCGACACGGAAGTTCGCATTTCGATCGCCTGTCCAATCAACGCTGCTGCGAATGCGTCCTTCAGACAGCGAGCCGCAGGCTGGTCTAAGCAAAGATTCTCCGGTTGACCAACGGATCGACGTTTCGCTCGGCATTCGAGGTGGTTACGGCGGCGTGGATGGCACGATCGAGAGCGTCGGCGTCGGTGAAGGTCTGGTGGGCCAGATGATGGGCTTTGAGATCGTGCCAGGCAGCCTCGATATCGTTGAGTTCGGGCGCATATTTGGGCAACCATTCTACGGTGAGCCAATGGGCGCGGGCGGCGAGCGCCGCGGTGGTCGCCCTGCTGACGTGGATCGGCCCATTGTCGAGCACGATGACGACAGACTTCATCTGCACACCTGGCTTGGGGCCATACAGTCCATCGAGTGTCTCCAACAACGCCATGAAGTCGGCGCTGCGCTTGGTTCGGCTCGTGTGCACGACGAGCCTGCGGGCGGCGTGATCGAGCGCTCCCATCATCGCCACCTTCTTGGCCTGACCGGGCGCCGGCACACGCAGGTCGGCGCCGCACCTGGCCCAGGCTCGCGCCAGATATGGATGCGTCAGCGCCTCGCTCTGGTCGGCGAACAGAAGCACGATATCGCCGGCCTCGGCCTGCGCCTTTCGCAGTCTGAGCCTGAGGCCCACCCGGTCGACAGCGTCGGCGTCCTGGCGGCCCTTCAGGCTGTGGCGCGGCCGGCGCCAGCGAAACTTTTTTTGCGCAGCAGTTTGGAAAGACGCGATTTGGAGAGGCTCACCCCCTCGCGCGCCTCGATCTCCCTGATGAGGCGCGCCAGCGTCCAGTTGTGCCGGTCGGCCACCGGCGCTTCCAGCAAGGGCGTCACCACTCTCAGCGCTGCGTCCGCCTTGACAGGAGCCGGTCCCGGGGCACGGCTCGTCTTGAGCGCCGCGACGCCGCCGCGCGCAAAGTCGCTGCGCCACAGGCGCACAGTGTCCTCGCGAACGCCGAACGCCTCGGCAATGCGTGGACTGGTCCAGCCCGCCAGCGTCAGCAACACAGCTCTCGCACGATCCGCCTCACCGCGAGCGCGGGATGTCGCAAGCTCCCGCAATGCCGCTTTCTCCTCCTCGTTCGCCGTTACCGGAGATTTGCCAGCCATGTCCGACCTCCGCGAATCAGTCCGAAAACCGAATCACAGCCAGCATCCGTTGGCCAGCCAAATGAAACCTGCTTAGCTGTCGTTGTCACGGAGGTTGTTCCGTGGCAATCGGCTGACGGGTGACTTTCCAGCGAGGGCCGAGTGGCCTGAGGCTGTTGGGCCGTGTCCCTTTGGCGTGGTGCAAGAGGCCGCGCGCGGAGCCCCTGGCGTAGCGCAGGGCGCGGCCGGGGGCGTCGTGGGCGGCCTCTTACACCACGCCAAGGGGCACAAACGGACCTGATGTGCCTTGCCCCAAAGCGCGCTCGCCTGTATCCGTTTGCCGCGCGCCGGCAACCACCCGTCCCGCCACGGCGCAATCCGCGATGGTCAACCACGTCCGAGGTGATGGCGACGCCGAGTTCCGCAAGCGTGATGTTCGACGCGAACGATCCGCGGCCAGGCGAGCGTGCGCTCGCCGATCTGCGCGAGGGGCTCGCACGGTGGCGGCTCGCTTGGCGGCTCGCGCTGCTCGACCTTCGCAACCGCTACCGCGGCTCGGCGCTCGGCCCGATCTGGATGACACTGACGGTCGCCGTCATGGTCGCTGGCCTCGGCGTGCTCTACTCGACGCTCTTCAGGATCGACGTCGCGCGCTACCTGCCGCACCTCGCGGTCAGCTTGGTGGTGTGGAACTGGTTGGCCGGTTCGATCAACGACGCCTGCCAGGTGTTCATCGCCGCCGAAGGCATCATCCGGCAGTTGCGCATGCCCTGCACCGTGCTCGTGATGCGCTGCGTGTTCCGCAACATGCTGAGCGCGGCGCACTCCGTGCCGGTGATCGTGGTCGTGTTCCTGCTGTTCGGCATCGCGCCCGGCATCGAGGTCTTGCTGCTTCCCGTCGGGCTCGCCGTGATCGCGGTGAATATCGTCGCGGCCGCGTTCCTCCTCGGCATGATCTGCGCGCGGTTCCGCGACGTGCCGCAGATCGTCGCCAACGTTGTGCAGTTCGGCTTCTTCCTCACCCCGGTGCTGTGGAAGGTTGAGCTGCTGGGCGAGCACGCGGTGTGGATGCTGCTCAATCCCTTCTATCCGCTGCTGGCAACGGTGCGCGGCCCGCTGATCGAGGGCGGCGGGCCGCTCACGGCGTGGGCGGCGGCGCTGCTGTATACGGCGCTCGGCCTCTCGCTGGCCGCCGCGCTGTTCGCGCGCTTCCGTCGGCGCATCCCCTTCTGGGTCTGAGGCCGCGATGAGCCGCATCGTCGCACGCGGGCTTAGGATCGAGTTCCCGCTCTACCACCTCGGGGCGCGCAACCTGAAGAAGCGGATCCTCGGGCACGCCAACAGGCGGCTGCGGACCGATGCGCGGGACCGTCTTGTGGTCGCGGCGCTCCAAGACATCAGCTTCACCTTCGAGCGCGGCGAGCGCATCGCCCTGGTCGGCCACAACGGCGCAGGCAAGACCACGCTGCTGCGCACGCTCGCCGGGATCTACGAACCGGTCGCGGGCCAGCTCAGGGTCGAGGGTAGGATCGGCACGCTGATCGACACGGCGGCCGGCCTCGACATCCTGTCGACAGGCCGCGAGAACATCCGCCTGCGTGCCCTCTATCTCGGACTCGACGCGACAGAGACCGCGGTGCTCGAGGCGGACGTCGAAGCCTTCGCCGAGCTCGGGGACTTCCTCGACGTGCCGATCCACTCCTATTCGGCCGGCATGTCGATCCGGCTCGCCTTCGCGATCGCAACCGCGATGCAGCCGGACGTGCTGCTAATGGACGAGTGGATCGCGGCCGGCGACGCCGCCTTCATGGCCAAGGCTGAGGCGCGGCTCGCGGCGCTGGTGCAGGAGGCGGAGATCCTGGTGCTCGCCACCCACAACGAAGCGATCGCGCACAGATGGTGCACCCGCGCGATCCGGCTCGACGCCGGCCGGATCGTCGCGGACGGGCCGGTTGAGCAGGTGCTCGGGCCCGCGCCCCGCGCGCCGGCGCAGCATGCGGAAGCATAGGTATGAACAGTGCCCCCCGCGCCAGAACGCCGCTGCGCATCCTAACTCCGGTACTGGGCCGGCGTGGCGGCGGCGCCCAATACGCGCTCGGCCTGGCGCGCACGCTGGCGCGGCGGGGTGATGTCGCGGAGGTGCTCTCCCTCTCGCGCCAGACGGAGATGTCAGAGAGGACATTGCGGTGAAGGTTGCCGAAGTCATCAACGTCGATTTCTCGCTGCGACATTTCCTGCTGCCGCTGATGCGCGGCGCGCGCGCGCGGGGTCATGAGGTGGTCGGACTCTGTGCGGAGGGGCCGCTGCTCGCCCTGCCGCGCGCGGAAGGCTTCCGCATCATCCCGGTGCCCATGGCGCGCAGCCTGGACCCGATCGCGCAGGCGCGCTGCCTCGCCGAGCTGCGCCGCGTCTTCCGCGCCGAACGGTTCGATCTCGTGCACGCGCACATGCCAATCAGCGGGCTGCTCGGGCGGCTTGCCGCGCGTCTCAGCGGCGTCCCGCGGATCGCCTATACCTGCCACGGGTTCCTCTTCAACCAGCCGGGACCGTGGTGGCGGCGCGCCCTGTCGCGCCACATGGAATGGCTCGGCGGGCGGATGACGGATGTCTTTCTCACCGTCAGCGCGGAGGAAGCCCGCGATGCACGGCGGCTCGGCATTCATGCGGACGCGACCGCGGTGCCGAATGGGCGCGATCCGGCGATCTTTCATCCCGATGCGGCGGCGCGCGCGGCGATCCGCGACGAACTCGGCGCGCGCGACGGTGATTGCGTCGTCGTCATCGTGTCGCGCCTCGTGCGCCACAAAGGCCATCCCGAATTGCTGCGCGCCATGGAGGCGACGCCGGAGCACTGCGTGCTCTGGGTCGTCGGCGATCGCTTGGCGACAGATCATGGCGAGGATCTGGAGCCGTACTTCGCGCGCGCGGCGGAGCGGCTTGGGCGCCGTCTCGTGCGGCTCGGCTACCGCCACGATGTCGCGCGCGTGCTTGCGGCCGCCGACATCTTCTGCCTCCCCTCCCACTTCGAGGGCCTGCCCATGAGCGTCATCGAGGCGATGCTGACAGGCCTTCCCGTGGTCGCGACCGACGTCCGCGGACCGCGCGAGCTGGTTGTGGGGGGCGAGACAGGAGTCCTGGTGCCGGCGATGGCGATCGCCCCCCTGGCGGCGGCGCTGTCGCGGCTCGCCATGGACCCGGCGCTCCGGGCGCGGATGGGCGAAGCCGGGCGGGCACAGGCCACGGAGCGTTTCGACGAGTCAAAGGTCGTCGCGCGGACGCTTGACCTGCTGGGACTTTAGCGCGCCGTGCCGGGAAGTGCATCGAGACGGCTTCTCAGCTGCCCAGGCTCAGCGGGCCGCATAGTGTCCGCCCACGGCACGCCGCGGACGAAGCTCAACATCGAGCGGGACAGCCCCACAGGAGGTAAGATGAAAGCAGTAATATTGGCAGGCGGCCTTGGAACCCGTCTCTCGGAAGAGACGGCAGTGCGTCCCAAGCCGATGGTCGAGATAGGTGGCCGACCGCTTCTGTGGCACATTATGAAGATTTATTCGGCAAACGGAATTCACGAGTTCATCATATGCCTTGGTTATAAATCGTATGTCGTGAAAGAATACTTTGTCAATTATTTTCACCACAATGCCGACTTAACAGTCGATATTGGCAAGAATTCTGTGGAGGTGCACCGTCCGGCGAATGAAAGCTGGCGAGTCACCCTCATAGACACGGGCGAAAGGACTGAGATTGGCGGCCGGGTCAAGAGGATCCTTCCGTTCGTCGCCGAAGATGAGGCTTTCTGCCTCACCTACGGGGACGGCGTCGCGGATGTCGACATCAGCGCGACGATCGAATTTCACCGTGCAGAGGGGCGCCTTTGCACGGTCACCGGCGTTCAGCCGCCTGGGCGCTTCGGTGCAATCCGCCATCAAGGCAGCCGCGTGACTGGCTTCACCGAAAAGCCGGTCGGTGACGGCGGCTGGATCAACGGCGGCTTCTTCGTGGTCGACCCGCGCGTCGGTTCGTACATCGCAGGTGACGAGACGGTCTGGGAGAGGGAACCGCTGGAGCGGCTCGCGGCTGACGGCCAGCTCTCGGTCTATTTTCATCGTGGGTTCTGGCAGCCGATGGACACACTGCGCGATCGCCGGCAACTAGAAGCGCTGTGGGAGTCGGGCAAGGCGCCCTGGAAGGTGTGGTGAAGCAGATGCGCATCCTGATTACGGGGAACATGGGTTACGTCGGGCCAGTGGTGGTGCAGCACCTGCGTGCGGCGATGCCACAGGCGACACTGATCGGCTTCGATGCCGCCTTCTTTGCCCATTGCCAGTCCCAGGTTGGACCGGTCCCCGAGCGGCTGCTCGACCAGCAGGTGTTCGGCGACGTCCGCGACATACCCCGCGGCCTGCTTGCCGACGTGGACGCGGTCGTGCACCTCGCGGCGGTGTCCAACGACCCGATGGGCAACCGCTTCGAGGCCGTCACGGACGAGATCAACCATCAGGCCAGCCTCCGCCTCGCCGAAGTGGCGCGCGACCAGGGGGTGAAGCACTTCGTCTTCGCCTCGTCGTGCAGCGTTTACGGCGCGACGGAAGGCGCGGCGCGGCGTGAGAGCGACCCGCTGAATCCGCTGACCGCCTACGCCCGCTCCAAGATTGACACCGAGAACGGACTGCGCGGTTTGAACGCGGGCGGAATGGTGACCACCTGCCTCCGCTTCGCCACCGCCTGCGGCTTCTCCCCGAGGCTCAGGCTCGATCTCGTTGTCAACGACTTCGTCGCCTGCGCGCTTGCCGAAGGCCGCATCACCGTGCTCTCGGACGGCACGCCCTGGCGGCCGCTGATCGACGTGCGCGACATGGCCCGCGCGATCGAATGGGCGATCACGCGGGAGGAGCACGCCGGCGGGGCCTTCCTCGCGGTCAATGCTGGATCCGACGAGTGGAACTACCAGGTGCGCGACCTCGCCGAGGCCGTGGCCGCGGCGATTCCGGGCACGGGCGTCTCGATCAACACCGGGGCGCCGCCCGATCGTCGGTCCTACCGGGTCGATTTCTCCCTGTTCCGGACGCTGGCGCCGGCTCACCAGCCGAAGGTGAACCTCGCGGATTCGGTGGCTGCCCTGCGAGACGGCCTCCGCGCGATCGGCTTCGCCGACCCGGGCTTTCGCGCCTCCCAGCGCATCCGGCTGAAGGTGCTGGAACGGCTGATGGAGGAAGGCCGGATCGGCGCCGACCTGCGCTGGACCGAGAAGGCGCGCGCAGCATGACCACCGTCCGCACCGAGGGAATGGCGCCAGCATGATCTTCCACGAAACGACCGTTCATGGCGGCCGGCTCATCGAGCTCGAGAAGCGTGGCGACGGCCGCGGCTTCTTCGCGCGCATGTTCTGCGAGAAGGAGTTCGGCGACGCCGGCTTGGAACCGCGCTTCGTGCAGGCGAACAACTCGCTCACCGCCAAGCGCGGCACGCTGCGCGGGCTGCACTACCAGCTGCCGCCTGCGGCTGAGGTGAAGCTGGTGCGCTGCGTCCGGGGCCGGCTCTGGGACGTGATCCTCGACCTTAGGCCCGACAGCCCGACCTTCCTGAGGTGGTTCGGCGCCGAATTGTCGGCCGAGAACCGGCGCATGATGTACGTTCCGCGCGGCTGCGCGCACGCCTTCCTCACCCTCACGGACGATGCCGAGGCGATCTACATGGTCAGCGCCTTCTACGCCCCCGCGGAGGAGCGCGGCATTCGGTGGAACGACCCGCGTACGGCGATCGATTGGCCGCACTCCCCGGTCGAGATCTCGGCGAAGGACGGCGCTTGGCCGGATTTCGACCCTGAGTTCCACGGCATCGAGCGGATGCGGGGGCTGCTCGGATGAAGGTCCTGCTGACGGGCGCGTCGAGCTTCACGGGCCTGCATTTCGCTCGTGCCCTGGCGGCGGCGGGGCACGAGGTGGTGGCGCCGCTGCGGGCGCCGCTCGCCGCCTATGCCGATGGCGTGCGGGCCGCGCGCGTGAAGGCGCTGCCCGAGGTCGCCCGGATCGTCGAGGACTGCCCCTTCGGCTCGGACCGCTTGCTCGCCCTCGCGCGCGAAGGCGGCTTTGACCTGCTCTGCCACCACGCCGCCGAGGTGGGCGACTACCGCTCCCCCGACTTCGACGTGACCAGGGCGGTGGCAGCGAACACGCACCGCCTGCGGGAGGTGCTGTTGGCGCTGGGCGGGCATGCCGGGATCCTCGCCACCGGCAGCGTCTTCGAGCAGGAGGAAGGCGCGGGCACGGCGCCGCTCGTGGCGTTCTCGCCCTACGGGCTGTCGAAGGGGCTGACCTATCAGGTCGTGCAGCACTGGGCGCGCGCGATGGGCCGGCCGCACGGCAAGTTCACCATCCCGAACCCTTTCGGCCCCTTCGAGGAACCGCGCTTCTGCGCCTACCTCGTGCGCACCTGGAAGGAGGGGAAGGCCGCGGAGGTGCGCACGCCGCTCTATGTGCGCGACAACATCCATGTCAGCCTGCTGGCCGAGGCCTATGCCGGCTTCGCGGCGCGCGTTGGGGCGGGCGCGCAGGGCGTGCGTCTGAATCCGAGCGGCTATATCGAGGGCCAGGGCGCCTTCGCCGAGCGCTTCGCACGCGCGATGCGGGCGCGATCGTCGCTGGCGTGCGAGGTGCGGCTCGCAGTGCAGACGGAATTCGGCGAACCCATGGTGCGCATCAACACGGACCCCGTGGCGCCAGCGGGATGGGACGATGCGGCCGATTGGGATCGGATTGGAGAGTATCATGGCATCGCCTGACGCGGCCACCGTGCGGCACTGCATTTGGTATTCGCGCCCCGCCATGACGCTGCGCTGCCCGGCCTGCGGTGCCGTCGCGACGATGGAGCACATCGTCTCCACCGCGCACGCCGTGCCCGACCTGGGCCAGGTCCATTTCCACCGCTGCCCCGACTGCGGCTCGCTGAACGTGGCGCCCGACCAACGCTTCACCGACTACGACCACGCCGACAGCCACACCATCGAATCGAGCTTCACCGACCATTACGTCGAGATCGGCGCGGGCATCGAGTCTCTTGCCCGACTCGCCGAGCGCGCCGGAGCGCGCCCCGGCGCGAGCCTGCTCGATGTCGGCTGCGGCTTCGGGCACACGCTCGATTACTGGGCCTGGTCCACGGGTGGCGAGGCGATCGGCCTCGAACCGTCCGGCTACGGCGCCGCTGGGCGTGACCTTCTCGGCGTCCGCATTCTGTCGACATACCTCGCCAACGCCGAGGAAATCCGCGGCCGACGGTTCGACGCCATCATTTCGAGCGAAGTGATCGAGCACGTCCCCGATCCCCTCGCCTTCGCGACCGAACTGCGGGCCTTTCTGGCGCCCGGCGGGCACGTCGCGCTGACCACGCCCGATGCCGGCTTCGTCCGGCCCGAAGCGCCCGAGCCGATGGTCCTCGCCGCCCTGTCGCCCGGGCTCCATCGCATCCTCTTCAGCGCCGCCGCGCTCGAAGGCGTACTCCGCGCCGCGGGATACCCCGCCGTCGAGGTCGTGACCGAGACCGAGCGTCTCATCGCCTTCGCCGGCGATGCAGTACCGGAAAGCCTACCCGACCACGCCGCCGAACGCGCGCGCTACATCGCCTATCTCCGCGCCCGCTGCGGCGAGGACATTCCGCGCACGCCCATCGCCCGCGGCCTCGCCTATCGATGCTTCAAGGAACTCGTCAACGAAGGCCGCATCGCCGAGGCGCAGCCCTATGGCTGGCGCTTCGCCACCGGCATCGCCGCGACCTTCGGCTACGACGTGCTCGACGCCGCCGCCGCGCGCGCGCGCGTCGCCGACCTCGCCGACTGGCGCGACTACGGCCACAAGGTGGGCTTCGCGACGCCCTGCTTTGTCTTCTACGCCGCCATGGCGGCGCGCCAAGGCGCAGCCGGCTTCGGCGATGCGGCCATGCTCTTCGACCTCGCCGCGGATCTCTGCGCGCATTGCGTGGCCATCGACCCCCTTCTCTACCAGGAAGCGGCCTCGCTGCATTGGGTGGCCGTTTTCGAGCGCGCCCTGTGCTGGCGTGATGCCGGCAGGGGCGAGGAGGCGTTGCGCGACCTCGACTGGATCCTCTCGGACGATCCCGCAACGCGCCCGCCCGGATGCGGCGCCGCCTCGGCCGAACTCCGCGGCCGCGCCGCGGCGGAACGCAAACTACTCGCGCCGGCTGTCGCCGACCCGCGGGAACCGGTGGCCGCCGCGGTCACGCGGCTCCCCCCGCGGATTGCCCTTTGGGTACGCCGCATCGTGCCGGTGCCTTTGCGCCCTGCCGCACGTCGGATTTGGCGCGGGATTCGGCGCTGAACGCGGGCGATCTGGCGGGAGTATGTGATCCACATGCTCGGCAATTTCACCATCAACATCGAGGTGGTCGGGACCTGCAACCTCCGCTGCCCGTCATGCGCTGTCGGCAACTACGGCGCCGCGCGCAAGGCCGGCTCGATCGGGGGAACCATGGATCCCGGGCGGTTCGGCGCCATCATCGACCGGATCGCCGCGGATTTCGCCGGGCGGGAGGAGGACGTCTTCATCGCCCTCTACAGCTGGGGCGAACCGCTGATCCACCCGCGCATCGGCGACCTGATCGCCCGTGTGCGCGCGGCCGGCTTCCGCGTCGGGCTGTCGTCGAACCTGAACTTCGCCCGCTACCTTGATGCCGCGATGCAGGCGCGCCCCGACGAGTTCGTGGTCAGCCTTTCGGGCTTCGAGCAGGCACAGTATGGCGTGAGCCATGCCGGCGGTGACATCGAGCGCGTCAAGGCGAATATGCGCCGGCTTGCGGAACTCGTCGCGCTGAACGGCCACCGCACGGAGGTCTTCGTCCACTACCACTGCTACACCCACAACACGCAGCGCGACGTGGCCGCCATGGCGGAGCTCTGCGAAGCCCTGCGCTTTACCTTCCTTCCCGGCATCGCCTACTACATGCCGGTCGAGAAGATGCTGCGCGCTGCCGGCGGCGACGTACCGCCGGAGGATGCGGACATCATCGCGAAGATGCTTGTCCCGCTGCCCGATCAGATCGCCATCGCCGCCGCCAATGCCGATCCCGAGGGGGGATGCGATCTCCTCGACACGCGGCTCGACATCGATGTCGATGGCGCAGTGAAACTCTGTTGTTCCAGCTACGACCGCGCCAGCAACGTCGCGGACGATGTCCTGGACGTGCCGTTCGCAGAGCTGCAGGCACGGCGGCGCCGCGCCGCCCTATGCGGGCCATGCCTGAGCAAGGGCATCAACCGCATTTACACGCTCAAAGACCATGATCGCTGGCGGGATTCGGCAAATACCCGCCTCGATGCGGCGGCGAGCTCCCTTCGGTTCCTGCCCGGCGGCTACACGATCGAAGGTGTCGAGGACGAGGCCTCCCTTCTCACGAGGACCGTCTCACTGATGAACGCGGGCGAGCTTCAGGCCGCCGCCGAGCTCAAGGCGCGGCTCGACGCGCTGATGGCTGTGAAGTACGGCCCGGACTGCCTGGACTCGGGCGGCCTCCTCACGCGGGTTCGGCGCGGGGACTGGCGCCGCGGC
The DNA here is from genome assembly GCA_964533585.1 of uncultured Elioraea sp. Lineage (GTDB taxonomy): Bacteria > Pseudomonadota > Alphaproteobacteria > Acetobacterales > Acetobacteraceae > Elioraea. The sequence goes on along the minus strand of CAZHMM010000052.1, from coordinate 6,867 downwards.
GCGACCATCCCACGCGATCCCTTGCTCTATCATTTCGTCTCTGGGGCGCTGCTGCGCAACAGGGACCACGACGCACCAAGGGCGCACGCCGTCTTCGTCGATCTCGCAGCGCTGGCCGACGCGTTGCAGAGCGATCCGGGCTATCGCGACAGCGTCGTGGCCATGCGCGGCGTGATCGAGCAGTGGCGCGCTCTGCCGTGCTGAGGCCCCCCCCCACCGGCTCGCGTCGCATCGCGGCCCCCCTCAGGAAACCCATGCGAGGGGCGATGAGAGAAGAGCGCGAAGCCGACAACCGTCTGCTCGAAGTCCTCCGGCGCCACTATCGACGGTATCGCCCACCCTCGCTCCTGGAGCGCGCGCTCGCCAGATTGCGCCTCGCCCAGCTCCTGGTCATCGCGCAGTCGGTCCCGGAGGCAATCCAGGCATTGCGCCGCGACCTCGGCGAGCGCGGAATGACCGCGGCGGACCGCATTACCGAGACAGTCGAAGGGGGCGTAGCGGCGGATCCCGCGACGCCGGTGCTGCTTTATGCCCACTACATGCGATCAGGGCGCGTGACGCCGATGATCTACCGGCAGCTGGCAGCCTACGCGGGTTTGGGGTTCGCCATCGTCTTCGTCACCATGAGCCCCCGCATCGATCCCGCCGACATGGTGCGGCTGCGGTCGTGCTGTGCGCTTATCGTGCGCCGCCGCAGCTTCGGCCGCGACTTCGGCGCTTGGGCGGATCTCTGGCCCGAGGTGCGGCGAAGGTTCCCTGCCACGGCGGAAATCCTCCTGGCGAACGACTCGGTGCTCGGCCCGATCAAGCCGCTTCACACCCTCTTTGGACGTCTGCGGGAGCGGGATGGCATGATCGGCCTGACCGAGAGCTTCGAGCGCCTCCCGCATCTCCAGTCCTATTTCCTGCTGTTGCGCGGTCGCACGGCCATCACCGCGGCGGACGAGTTCTTTGCGGGCCTGGCTCTCACTGCGGACAAGCGCAAGATGATCAGGCGCGGCGAGCTCGGGATCGCACGCCACATGTCGGCACGGGGCATCCCTATGCTGACGGCGTTCCCGTACGAGACGCTCGAGACACTCGCGCTGCGTGATCCGCTCAGTCGCGCCGTCCTGGTCGTCAAGATGGGAGGCTTGCTGCCCGGCCATCGTGCTGCGGAGGTGCCCGAGATCCTGGTGGACGATCTTTATCGGGCACGGCTCCTCTTCTTCCGGCAAGCGCTGAACCCGACGCATTTCATGTGGTCGGCGCTGGTTCGCCTGATGGATTTCCCCTTCATCAAGACCGAACTGCTTGCGGTGAATCCCGCCGACATTCCCGATGTCGTCGATTGGCGATCGGTGGTCCCCAGGAATTCGCCCACCCCCGTGGCTGAGATCGAGGATCATATCGCCGAATTGACCCGTCCTGCGCCGCTGGACGGGCGAACCCCGCCGTGAGGGCATGGCGAGGGCGCCCAGCTTGACGTCAACGGCCTCGCATCAGTTCGAGATGCCTTTCGATCTGCGGTAGATCAGAAGCGTCCACAACCTCCCGCCAAGCCTCAACACCTGCCAGCCTGCCGGGGTTGCGCAGCACGAGTTCGGTCTTGATGAAGGGAAATCCGAACTCTTCGACGAGCACGCGCCAAAGGTGATGCGTTGGGTTCAACGGATAGCGGTCATACGCGCCCGGTTCCGTGAAGCGCCGCCCGAAGGTGTGCAGGAAGGCAGGATCGAGCGCGGCGCCGACGCGGTCATGTCCGAACAGTGCGGCGACCCGATGGCCGCGTTCCAGCATCCGCCGGGTCAAGCCGATCTCGTTCTGCTGTACCAGCCGCCACTTGCTTCGACTTGGCCGGCAGGCTGCGAGGTGGCGCCCGACCTCGGCGATCGCCGCGGCGCCGCGCGCGAGTAATAAATACGACTGCAGGTGAGCGCCACCGCCACGGCTTTCGGTCAGACCAAATAGGCCGTCGCCTCCGTCGCGAAGCGCGGCGATTACTGGGGACAGCGGACGGATCGGACCAAGCACACTGTCATTCGCGAGAAGGAGTTCGTCAGGTTCGCCGAAACGTTCCAGGGCGACCGTCAGCGCGTCGCGCCAACCTCCGAAATCCCGGCCGATGCCGTCGCGTTCGATGCGGAGCGCACAGCGCGCGGAGAGCTGTTCCCAATCCTCGCCCGGCGGAGAAGCGTTGCTGACGAAAACGAGATCGAAGCCTTCCGCTCGCCAAGCGTCGAGTTGATCTAGGACCATGTCCGAGACGCGACCCGACGGGGACCAGTGCACGTAGATTGCCAGGCTTCGGCGGCCCGAATGCGGCAGTCCCGGCCCAATGCGACGAACCACTCCACGCCGAGGTCGCAGCCGGTCCAACAAAGCGGCCAGAACGACCTCGGCGCCCACTTCCACGATGCGACGAAGGAAACGTACATGTGACCGGGCTGCCAGCCCATGTCGCAGGCGCGCTATACCCGGTTGGGCAAGCCGAAGGTCGGAGAGTGAGTAGATCGATGCCGTCTTCATCGGCCGGGACATTCCCCAATGACCCGGTGGTGCTGGTTTTGTACCGCACCCGGTTCTCTGGACACTGGATTGCATTATGCGGCGCGCCTGAGGCTCGTGTCGAGCCAAGCGGCGCGGGGCGCCCCACGGTCTGCGGGAGCCGTTCTTGTTGATCGCCCCCGTCAAGGAGCTTGCCGGCTTCGACTTCGAGGCGCAGCCCTCGATCGATCCCAAGCAGATCCGCGACCTCGCGGCGTCGCGCTGGATCGCCAACGGCGAGAACGTCGTGCTGCTCGGCCCGCCGGGCGTCGGCAAGACGCACTTGGCCATCGCGCTCGGCCCCGAGGCGATCCTCGCCTGCTGCCCGGTGCAGTTCACGACCACCATGGCGCTGGTCGCCAGCCTCGCCAAGACGCACGGCGAGAAGCGCCTCGACGAGAAACTGCTTGCCCTGGCCGAGGCCACGCTTGAGGTCAATGCCGAGGCCGCAGAAGGGTTTCCGGAGAGCGGGGTCGGCGTGATCCGCGACAACGCGCGACGCTGAAGTTCAAGGACGATGCGACCAGCTTCAGTGACTGACGGCGGTCCACTTGGAGTCGTCATGCTCGGGGAGAGCAAGTCGGGTTCGTTGGAGCTCCCATGCTGTCGGCAACGGCTCCATCAACCCCGGCAGCGTCACCCCCTCCGCCTGCCTCCCCTCGACGATCGCCTCGACGAGGTCCGGCGCGAGCAGGGTGAGTTGCAGCAGCCGGCCGAGATAGCCGCGATCCAGATTCTCCGCTGTGGCCATCTCGCTGATCGAGGCGTAGCGGCCATCGTCGAGCATGCGCTGGTAGCGGAACGCCCGCGCAAGCGCCTTCAGCAGCACCGGATCGGCGCGCGTGGTGGTCTGCGCTGGCAGCCCGTCCACCACCGGCGTGACCACCGTCTTGCGCCCCGGCCGGCGGCGGATCTTCATCGGCACCCGGACGGTGATGTGCGTCGGCCCGTTCACGCAGCAGCCCTCTCGGCACCGACCAGCCCCAGATCGCGCACCAGGCTGGCCAGCCCCTCGACGCGAAGCCGGATCTCCGCGCCCTCCAGCCCGACCGTGACGCGCTCGACCAGGGAACGGACGATGCGCTGCTGCTCGGCGGGGAACAGCTCGTCCCACAGCGGCTCAAGCCGCGACAACGCTTCGCGCACGTCAGATTCTGTCAGGTCCGGATCCTCCGCCCCGGCCGCGACCCACGTGCCGACGATGATCTCCGGCTGGCGCAGCAGGGCGCGGAGCTGCGTCATCACCACCGCCTCGATCTCCCCGGCGGAGACGCGCCGGACGATGCCATCGTCCGCCTCGCCCTTCAGCGCCCGCTGGGCGACGTAGTAGCGGTAGAGCCGTCCGCGCTTCCGGCTGTGCGTCGGCGAGAGCGCGCGGCCGTCGGTGCCGAAGATCAGGCCCTTCAGCAGCGCCGGCGACTGCGGCCGGTTCGCCGTGGCGCGGGCGCGGGGACTCACCTGCAGCATCGCGTGCACGCGGTCCCAGAGCGCGCGCGAGATGATCGCCGCGTGCTCGCCGGGATAGACGTTGCCGCGGTGCGCGACCTCGCCGACATAGGTGCGGAGGTTCAGGATCTTGTAGACGTCGCCCTTGTCGATCAGGCGCCCGCTCCGGGTGATGATGCCCTCGGCGCGGCAGAGGCGCACGGTCTCGATGCCCGAGCCGGTCTCGGCGAACATCTCGAACACGCGGCGCACCCTCACCGCTTCGGGCTCATCGACGACCAGCTTTCGGTTCTCGACCCGATACCCGAGCGGCACCTTGCCGCCCATCCACATCCCCCTGGCCTTCGAGGCGGCGACCTTGTCGCGGATGCGCTCGCCGATCACCTCGCGCTCGAACTGCGCGAAGGAGAGCAGGATGTTCAGCGTCAACCGGCCCATGCTCGTCGTGGTGTTGAAGGACTGCGTCACCGAGACGAAGGTGACCTCGTGGGCGTCGAACACCTCGACCAGCCGGGCGAAGTCCATCAGCGAGCGCGACAGGCGGTCGATCTTGTAGACCACCACCACGTCCACCAGGCCGCGCTCGATGTCGGCGAGCAGGCGCTTGAGCGCGGGACGGTCGAGCGAGCCGCCGGAGAACCCGCCATCGTCGTAACGGTCGGCGACCATGGTCCAGCCCTCGGCGCGCTGGCTAGCGATGTAGGCCTCGCAGGACTCGCGCTGGGCGTCGAGGGTGTTGAACTCCTTCTCGAGCCCCTCGTCCGTGCTCTTGCGCGTGTAGACCGCGCAGCGCTTGCGGGTGACGGAGGCGGGCAGGTCGGGGAGCTTGCGCCGGCTCATGCGCCGCTCCTCCCACGCAGCCCGAAGAACGCGTGGCCATTCCACCGCGTGCCGGTGATGTGTCGCGCAATTGCGGACAGAGAACGATACGGCCGGCCCTCGTACTCGAAGTCATCGGCGCGCACCGTGACGACGTGCTCGATGCCGTCATACTCGCGCACCAGGCGCGTACCGGGCAGTGGTCGGCTGTCGGCGCGGATGCGGCGCAGCACCACGTTGCCGCCGTCGAGCTGCTCGCCGAGCGCCTCGAGGCGGGCTCGCGTCTCCGGCTTCAGCCCGCCATAGGCGAGTTCCTGGATCCGGTAGGCGAGCCGGCTCTGCAGATAGGCGCGGTTGAACGACGGCGGCTCCTTGCCGAACAGTTCGCGCCACTGCTGCTTCAGCGCATCGATCGGCGCGGTCTGCAACGCGGCGAGGCGCGGCAGCACCTGCGCCGGCGGGATGGTGGGGAACGTTGGCGCCTCTGCTTCGGCCGCCGGCGTCTTCGATCGTCGCGTCATGCGTCCTCCGTCTCTTCGGGGTTGGCATGACGGCGCTGGCGGGGAGTCGCGGGTAGCGAACTCTCTCCGCAGTCCCGAGGCGTGGGGTCGATCGCGGCGATGCTGCGGCTCCGCAGCCGCACGATCCCGCGCGCCAGGATCTGACAGACCTCGCGCAGGTGGGGCGGGAGGTGGTGGTTGATCTCGGCGCTCGTCGTCGGCCTCGGCATGCCGCCACGATGATCATGCTACGCCGATCACGGAAGCACATCGCAGCGGGCCAGCGTGCCCACGCGCAAACAAAGGTGCCGATGCGCGTTGCTGCGGCAACGAGTTCGCTGGCGCCGAAGCGGCGCCGTCAACCACGCCCTGGGCTACATCCGTCGCGCGACCCAGATCACCCTGCCGATCACGTTCACCTCCTCGGCGCTGCGCTGGTAGGACTGGTAGGCCGGATTGACTGAACTCAGACGCAGCGTGGGCGGGTCGGCATTGGGCACGTGCTCGACCCGCTTGGCGACCACGCCGATGCCGTCCCAGATGACGAAGATCCCCGGCGGTGCAGCCACGCGCTGACTGAGGTCGACCAGGATGCGGTCGCCGGAGGCAAGGAGCGGCTCCATCGAGTCGCCGTGGATGGTGATGACGCGCAGGTCGCCGGGGCGCACACGTAGCTCGTGGCGCAGCATGGCGTCGGGGAACAGCCAGGCGCCGGCGATCGCCTCTGGTCCATCATGAAGCGCGCCCGGCCCGGCGGAGGCACGCACGTCGATCTCCGGCACCGAAGTGAAGCCTTCGGGCACCTCGATCCGCTTCTCCCAGAGTCGTTCCGCCCGCGCCGGCTTGGTCGATCCCGGCGGGCCGCGCTTGTCCGGCGAGGCGAGCGGCTTCTTCAGCACCCGCGTCACAGGATGACGCAGGTCATCTGGACTGACGCCGAGCACTGCGCCGAGACTCTCGCGCACATCCTCGGGCAGGACCTTGGGCGTGCCGCGATAGAGGAACTGCTGGAGATAGGCCGGGTTGCGGCCGATCGCGAGGGAGGCGTTCTTGAGGTCGGTCTTCTTGAGCTGGATGAGCTTGAGGAGGCGCAGGCGGATGGGGTCGAGGGTCATGGTGTTGGGTAACTCCTTGATCTGGCGATGTAGGAAATAGCCTACTTTTTCCCTTTGACCAATATCCTATCGGCGGGTTTCATCCCGCCGCCATGCAGCGCTACACCCCCGACTTCCTCAGCCGCGTCGAAGCGGCAATCCGCCTCCATCGTCTGAAGCCGAGCGAGTTCGGCCGCGCCGCGGTCGGCGATCCCGGCTTCGTGCGCGAGCTGCGCCGCGGCCGTTCACCGTCGCTGATGACCGCTGATCGCGTGCTCGCCTACATCGACTCGCTCGGTGCGGCACCGCGTGCGACGACGGAGCGCACGCGATGACCGAGCGCCCTGCGCACCTGAGCCAGGTGCAGCTTGCGCGCCGCTGGCACCTGAGCCCGCGCACGCTGGAGCGCTGGCGCAGCCAGGGCGAAGGCCCTGCCTTCCTGAAGCTCGGCGGACGCGTCGTCTACCGGCTCGATGACGTCG
>CAZHMM010000051.1:0-22558 GCA_964533585.1 uncultured Elioraea sp. | reverse complement strand
CCAGCGCGCGCGAGCGCTCATAGGGGATCAGCGCGGTGCCCATCAGCCGGCTCCCTGCCTGGCGTCATCCGCCGGCGCCGGCGGCTCCGTGGTCACCGCCTGCGCGGTTTCCACCGGCTTCAGCAGCCGGCGCATCACCACCTCGCGCGGCCCGCACATCTCCACCATGCCGCCCCGCATGAGCATCACCTGGTCCGCCACCTGCACCAGCGGCGGACGGTGCGAAACGAACACCACCGTCGCCTTCAGCGTCGCCTTGATGCGCCGGATGCTCTCGATCAGCAGCGCCTCGGAATCGCCGTCGAGATTGCTGTTCGGCTCATCCAGCACGATCAGCCGGGGGCGGTCGTAGAAGGCGCGCGCGAGCCCGATCATCTGCCGCTGCCCGCCCGAGACGTGCAGCCCCGCCTCGCCGAGCATGGTCTCGTAGCCCTCGGGCAGGGCCGCGATCATCGCGTCGCAGCCGGCCAGCCGCGCCGCCTCCACCACCCGGTCCATGTCCGGCTCGGCCATGCGCGCGATGTTCTCGGCGATCGTCGCGTCGAACAGATCGACCGTCTGCGGCAGGTAGCCGACCGTGCGGCCGAAGGTCTCGCGCGGCCACTGCCAGACATCGAGATCATCGATCATCACCGTCCCGCCGGACGGGCGGACGAGGCCCAGCAGCAGGCGGAGCAGCGTCGTCTTGCCGGCGGCCGAAGGACCGATGATCGCCAGCGTCTCGCCCGGCGCGAGCGTGAAGCTGACATTGCGGATGAACGGAATCGCCTGGCTTGGTAGGGCGAAAAACACACGATCGAAGTTGACTGCGCCCTGCGCGTCGGGCATGGCGGCCTTGGCGAGTGCGTGCAAGGGCGGTCGAGAAAGGTGTGCGTTCACCCGCGTATAGGCCTGCCGCGCGGTCACCGTGGTCTTCCACGAGCCGATCATCTGCTCGACCGGCGCGAGCGCCCGGCCCATGATGATCGAAGCGGCGATCATCGCCCCGCCGGTGATCTGGTCCTGCAGCACCAGCAGGGCGCCCGCGAACAGGATCAGCACCTGCAGGAACATCCTTATTGCCTTGGTCATGCCGAGCAGCAGCGAGGAGCGGTCGGAAGCGACCGATTGCAGCGGTAGTCCCTCGGCGAAGCGGCGGTGCCAGAGCCGGATCACGTGCGGGCGCATCCCCATTGCGTCGATCGCGTCCGCATTGCGCAGCATCGCCTCGGCATGGCGCTGCGCGGCGGTGGACTGCACGTTGGCTTCGCGCAGCAGCGGCGCGGTCAGCCGGTCGGTGATCAGCGTCAGCAGGAACAAGAGCGCCGCGCCCGCGGTTGCCACCCAGCCGAGCCACGGATGCAGCAGGAAGATCACCGCGAGATAGATCGGCACCCACGGCACGTCGAACAGCGTGGTCAGCGCCGGGCTGGCGAGGAAGCCCCGCCACATCGCCATGTCGCGCGCCGCCTCCATCCGGTATGGCCGGTCCACCAGCTCGGCATCGATCGAGCGCGAGAACACATGCGGTAGCACCGTCTCCTCGGTCCAGGAAGCGACCCGGCTCAGCACCGCCATGCGGACGAACTCGAACACGCCCATCACAAAGATCGCGACAGCAGCGATCAGTGTCAGATACAGGAGTGTGTTCTCGTGCCGGGTCGCCAGCACCCGGTCATAGACCTGCATCATGTAAATCGATCCGGTCAGTGCGAGCAGGTTGATCACCGCGCTGATCAGCCCGACGAAGCCGAACACCTTGCGGTTCTGGCGTGTCGCCAACGAGAATGCCGTGTCTTGCTTCAATCCCATGAGTTACACCCATCCCTCACTCTGGTCGCCGCCAGGCGCAAGCCACATCACCACACGCCATCGTCTGAAAAAGGCGTGAAAAAAAGGTATACAAATACACGTACAATTCCGCATAACTATAAAACCGACGTCGATCAATAACAGCCATTCATAATGTACATTTCTGTGGGGATGTACTATGACGAAAAGCAAGCGGGAATTCATGAGACCTGTGCGCGGGAGTGCTTGCGTCGACGCGGTGGGGTTTGATTCGATGCCGTTCTCTGATGGCGGAGGCGGGGATGGCACGGCGTCGTATTGGTCAGGTGTGGGGTCTGCATAGATCGTTTCAGCGGCCGGGGCCGGCGTCCCACCGGCTGTGCTGGGTTCGGATCCATTCCTTGGCGGGCTCGTAGGCGCGGCGCACCGCTTCTTCGGTTGCGACGACAGCCTGCAGCATCGTGAGGCGCTCGGCCGGCGTCAGGCCGCCAAACCCAGCTTGCCGGAGAACCAGGCCCGGTGAAACGATGCTTACGAACCCCACACTTCCAGGATGCCCCACTCGGCATCCGTCACGTCGCTCGTGTAGCGAAGGCCCGCACGGCTATGATGCGCGCGGGTGGTTGCGGTCCACATGGCGCTGGGTTCCAACTTGGCATCGACAACCCGTTGGAATCACAACCGGCCGTGACCACCCAACCCTCGTTCCGCCTACATTCCGAGACAGCCTCTAACTTTTTCGTTGCTATGTGGCACTCGCAATGTCACACTAACTATGTGAGTTCTGGGGCAGGATAACGAATATGAATATTGGACAGCCACGACTTCAACTAAATGCAGAGCCTCCTTCAAAGTCTACACTCCGTGGGGTGCCGACCTAAGACGCACGCGCTTGGGTCGTGGCGCGGCGCGATTTAACTACCTATTGGAGAAGCTTCGGCTCGCGCAATTCTGTACGATACCGTATCGATATGTCTATATTGAAGACTTCTTCTCGCCCGAGGACTTCGCCGAGATTATCTCGCACCGACAGATCACACTGACGCCTGCACGCGACGACCGTGACCTAATCCGCCTCCTCCATCAAACCGGCTACAAGGAGATCAGCTTCCCGGGCACTACTACCGACATCGAGACCTACCTCGCATGGCACGGTAGCCGCGAACGCCAGCGCGGCGTCAACAACGAGAACTGCGAAGGATTTGGTGTGACGATGCGGCTGCGCGCGCCCGATCCGGACAGCATCCTCGCTGACCTCGACCGTTTCCTGCGCACCGACCTGTTCTGGAAGGCCGCTGCAGAAAAGTTTGGCCTTGATCTGAACCAGACCGTGCCGGACAGCGGCATCCAGAAATACCTCGACGGCTACGAGATCAGCCCACATCCCGACATCCGCCGGAAGGCGCTGACCTTCATGGTCAACATTAATCCGGCTCCCGATTCGGAACAGCTTGAGATCCACACGCACTATATGCGCTTCAAGCCTGAATTCGACCACATCCGTGTCGGCTGGGACACCGACATCACGAAGGAGCGCGAGTGGGTTCCCTGGTCGACCTGCGAGACGGTGTCGCAGCAGCGCCGCAACAACAGCATCGTGCTGTTCGCACCGGCCAGTGACACGCTCCACGCTGTGAAGGCTGAGTACGACCATCTGCCGGCACAGCGCACACAAGTCTACGGCAATCTCTGGTTCGCGAAACGAGGGCCGCTCGGCTCGCATTGGAGCCTGCCGAACCGGATTGTCCGCAGGCTTCGCACCGCGTTTCGCTAACGTGGCCGTCGACACGAACCGGTTCCCCGTCCCACATAAGGCGGTCCCGCCCACAGAGCGCTCCCCTGCGGTACGCGGGAGAACGGTAGCCACGGTTGGACACCTCCGGAAACCCCTGGTCATCCGTTCCGGATGATGATTCGCTTGTTGCTGGGTGGCGCGCAGGGAGCGGCGGATGTCATTGGGCCAAGGCGGCTTCTGGGACGTGCAGGATCGGCTGCGTGAGCTCTCGGCGCAGGGCGATCCGCTGGAGAGGCTGGCCAAGACCGTCGATTTCGAGCTGTTTCGCCCCGAGCTGACCGCGGCGCTCGGCACGCGCGACCTGCGCAAGGCGCAGATCAGGCGAGCCACCGCTCAATCACAAGCGCGTCTTTCGTCTCATGCGCCAGGCTTCATTGCTGCCGCAGCCCCACACCGGCCGGCGCGCCATCCGCGCGCACGAGGGCACCGTCGTCGCCGCGGCGTCGAACCAGCGCTGGGCGTCGGACGGCTTCGAGATCCCCTGCTGGAACGGCGAAGTCGTCCGCGTCGCCTTCGCCATCGACACCCACGACCGCGAGGTCATGGCCTGGGTCGGCACCTCCGGCGGTGGCATCAGCGGCGAGATGATCCGCGACATGATGCTCGACTGCGTCGAACGACGCTTCGATGCGCTCCGCGCCCCGCAGCCTGTCCAGTGGCTCGCCGACAACGGCTCCGCCTACACCGCCGGCGAGACCACCGACTTCGCCGTCATCGCTCCATCCTCTCAACGGTTGGAGCCTCCGGCAAACCCGGCGCGGTTCAGTTCAGTGCCTATACGACTGGCATGATTGTGACCGCGACCGTAGCACTGCGGTGCTCGGTTTTGGGGTCGTTGAGACCTCGCTGTTCCCAGGTGCGGCAGTAGAGCCGCACGATGAAGGGCTCCCGGCCGAGGGCGGCTGGGTTTGCCACCCGCAGCACACCGCCGCCGGAGACAGAAAGGGGATTGCCGGCGGGTTGGGAGACGATGGCGAAGGCATCGCTGGACGCGCGACCAGGCGCACTGTTGCGCGGCAGCGCTCCCGTGACGGCCACCACGCCGACCACCGTGTCTGCGGGCGCACTCGCGGGTATAGGGAAGGACTGTCCAGTTGGGATGACTGGTGCGACGTTGCGCTCCGAGGTTATCCCGGCGGGCCAGACCGCATTGGTCTGGAAATTGCCCCTATAGTAGGTCTGCGGCTCGGCCACAGGGCGGTTCGCGACCCCAGTCTCGGGCCGAATTCGTTCCGAGGTGCAGAGCACCGCCGCATCCGCCGCCATCGCCTTGACGTCGAGTGGCACGTCGATCGCGTAGGCGATGTTGACGAGTGTCATGTTGGCATTGCGCACGTAGTCACCCTCACCTGGATGGGTCGTCCAGTCCTCAGGCGTGTCACCGAGCAGCGAGTGGTTCGCCGTGAAGCTATGCACTTGTGCCCAAGTCTTGGCGTCCTGGGTTCCATCCTCTGATGTCCATGTAAAAGAGCGACCAGACTGGAAGTTGCGATGGTTGAAGGTCGGTTCGGTAATCCAGCCGACGCGCGCACGACAGAAATTCTCAATGAACACATCGCGGCTCGGTCCGCCGATGCCGCATCTCTGTGCCGTCAGCAGCGACGGCGTGACGAAGTGCATCATATAGTTCACCGCCCGCGGCGTGTTGGCGTGGAAGAACGGTGTGCCGAGATGCGGCGCCCAACGCGCGTTCACTGCTGCGATCTGCGCCGCATAGGCGCTGAAGTAAGCCTCGGCGTGGTGGTCGTAGAGCGTCCGGCTTGGCCAGTTGTCCGGCAGGATCGCAGCAGCATCAACGATGCAGCGCATGTCCCAGGCTGCGTCGCGGGTCTGGCCGGCGCCGAAGCGCGGACCCCAGCCGGCGCCGGTCTTGTGATCCGGTGTGACGGTGCCGCGCCAGCGCGGGGGCGGCGAAGCCAGTGGCGGCACTTCGGATCCAGGCACGTGTCGGAAGTTGTTCATCATCACGAGCCAGTTCACCCGTGCAGCGAGGCTGTCATAGGCGAGGCGGCGCCCGGAGAGCAGCGCCGGCAGGAAGCTGAAGGCACCGTGATGTGCGCGGTCGATCGTGATGTGCTTCGTCTGGGTGTGAGTCGGCGCCTGTGGGGTGGAGATGGCAAGGTGCTTCGGTGTGCCGGGTGGGGACGTTCCGGCACCGGTCGCGATGGTAAAACGCGGCCATGCGACCGGATTAATCCACTCGGCGCCTTCCCAGTCGCGGTAATACATCGCTCGCGTCGCCGCGGCCTCGAAGGCGCGATGCGATAGGATCTGCGCGTTGCGTGGACCCTCGGCCAGCCACACTGCGCCCCAGAACGGCCGATACCCGATCTCTGGCCGCCCACCGACCGCGCCCGCGGAGCGGTTCAGGCCCCAGGGCCAGTAGGGATCGGTCTCACGCGTCGCGCCAGCCTTGAGGTGGTTGCCGATCTGCACGTCGATCTGTGTTTGATCGACTGGACGCGCGGTGAGGTAGTTCTGCTGCACGCCGCTGCGCACCAGTAGTGCAAGGTCGGGACGGAAGAACGGGCGGTGACTGGCCCAGCCGAGTGTGACGCCTGTGCTCGTGCGACCGCGTCGGCGGATCCACTGGCTGTACTGCAGCAGCGTGGTGGCGACCCCGCTCGCCGGCCGTTGATCGTAGACGATCTGCCCGTCGATCTCGATCGTATAGCCGAAGCTTGCTGGCCCGCAATTCGCGAAGCCCCCGCGCGTCTGGTTCTGTGACGTGTAGGGCAGGCGGTCATTCGAGAAGCACACGTCAAGTTCGAGCGTGCCGTCCTTGGTCGCGATCACGTCGACGATCAGGCGCACACCCTGCCGCCCTTCGGTATTGGCGGAGGCCGGCATCGGCGTCTCGACGCGTGTGCTGATCGCGAGCGGCCCCTCGTGCCAGCGGTCATCGCCGATCGTCGTGAGCGGATCGAAGGACCAGAGTGGTGTGGTGGTGTTACCGGGCGCCCAGGTCCGCACCATAGCCGTGCGTCGAGCGAGGAGGGGGGTGAAGGACAGCGTGGTTCCGGGTGTCGGGTGGACCTCGCCGCGACTCAGTTTCGCTGTGAGCGTCTCGCCGTCGGCAAGCGCCGGCAGCTCGACCGCCATCAGGGCCGTCTTCACGCTGCCGTCCGGCCAACGGGAGAGCGCGTTCATCTGTGTCCGGAGCGGCGCGGCCGTGCCGGCGTGGCGTAGCAGCACGAGGTCAGTCGGCTCAATCGTGCCTTGCTCAAAGGCATGACCGAACAGGGCGATCGTGTTTGCAGGCAGGCCCGTTCCTTCGAACCCGAAGGTGCCGAGTGTCACCGGACCGGCAGCGAGGGCCGCGATCGTGACAGGCAGGGCTTCGGCGATCGGCGCCACGCCGTCGAAGGCAGCGTAAAGGGTGTAGCTACCTGGCGTGGCCGGCGTAGTGATGATCGCCGACCACAGCCCACCTTCGATGCTGGTCACGGCGACCGGCGCCGAGGCATTCCTGCCCTCCCGGCGCCACACCAGCCTGATGCAGCTCGGACTGCCCTGGTAGGTCCCGGAGACCAGGATCGGCGCACCGGGCGGTTGTGGCGAGATCGGTGTGACGACGCTGATCTGTGCTTGGGTAGCGAGACGGCGGCTGCGCGTCGCCATGTGGAACGGTAGGGTGCGGAGCATGAGGCTTCTCCGATAGTAATGAAGTGGTCCTGCTCGTGCAGGACAAGGGCCGTCTGAGAGCGGGCGGGGTGTGAAGGCAGCGTTGGTACCGACAGGTCCGGTGGCGACCGTGGTTACCGGATCGATGCTCTTTTTGACAGGACGATGGTCCTATATTCAGGCGAGTTCGTTCTTCTTCCCGCGGTGCCGAGGGCCGGCCGTCAGCTGTAGAGATGCGCGCGCTCCTCCTCCTTCACCCGGTCGTTGGCCTCGATGTCACGGCGGATGCGGCGCCGTGCAATCCAGTCGAATACCGTGTCGAGCCCGTTGATCCGTGGCGTCAGCAGGTGTTGCTGGCGGCGGTACAGGTCGACCACATGCGCCGGCATCGCCTCGATCCCGCGTTCGCAGAGCAGCGCCCACAGCATCCGCGCCTGCTGCCAGCGAATCGCGTAGCGCATCTTTCGGTTGCGGTAGATCCGCCAGTGCCGCGGATTGGCCGGCGAGAGCTCGCCGAAGCGGAAGGTTGCGTCTTCGGCCCAGGTGTGGCGGCGCTTGTCGAAGCCTGAGGCCGGGTTGAGCCCGCTCTTGACCAGCGAGGTGACGAAACCGTCCTCGCCGAACAGCCCGAACGGCAGCCGGATGCCCCGGCGCCGGACCTCCGCCACCCACGAGCCGCGCAGCGCGTAGAGATTGCCGTACATCTCCCCGCACTCGGAGATCCGCCGACGGAGTTCCATCCGGCTGCGCCCTGTCTCGGGCACGCCCGCGCAGGCATCCGCCTCTGGCGCCTCGCGGAAGCGGCGCAGGAAGGCCGCGATCGAGCCCTTGCCCACGGTCATATCGCCGTCGGTGAAGACATGAACCGCGGCGTCCAGCGGGGCGGCCTCGTGCACGTAGACGTTCCAGGCATTGGCCTTGTCGCCGCGCGCGATCACCACTGGGCGGATCGCGGGATCGGCCGCGGCGCGAGCGCGCACAATCGCCTCGGTGCCATCGGTGCAGCCGTTGACAAGCACATGCACGACCAGGTTGGCTTCGTCGCGGCAGGCGAGCAGATGGTCGAGCGCGCGGCCGATACCCTCCTCCTCGTTGTAAGCGAACACCGCGACCGAGACCCTGTCGGGCGTGGCGGCCGGCGCCGGCATGGCTGCCGTTTGGGTCTGCATCACCTGGGTCCCCTGGCCCGCCGCGATCCTGCCGGGTCCGCCTACAGGCTCTGCCCGACGGGCGACAGCCGCGACAGCACGACGTCGCCGTGACGGCCCTCAGGCAGGGCAGGGAGTTCGAGCTCGATCATCGCCATCCGCGCCGATCCATCGGGATGGCGCCGCAGCACCTGCATCTGCACCGGCACGGCCCGGCCATCAGCAGCCAGTCGGGCGGCGAGTCCCTGCCCGCGCGGTAGGGCGCCCGCCGGGAAGGCATGCCCCATCATCACGAGCGTGCCCGCCGGCGCGTCGGTTCCCGTGAAGGCGATGCCGCCGATGTCACCCGCCCGGCTCGCATTGGGTAGCGGCGGGGGAGGGGGCTGTGGCGGGCTGCGGCGCGGCTGTGCGGCGACTGGTAGCACGGGTGAGGCGCAGGCGGCCGCGAGCGACAGCGCGAAGGGAGCAAGTTCACGTCGGGTCAGGTTCATCGCATGCCTCTTAGTGCTCCAGCACGCGGCGGAACAGCGCGAGTTGCCCATTGGTGGTCTCGTCCCAGCCAAACCGTTCCGCGTAGGCGCGGGTGGCGGCACGCTCCGGCGGAGCGTCAAGCACGTGACGAATGCCGGCGGCGAGGGCGTCCGCCGTCGCCTCCTCGATCACCATACCGGCCTCCGGTGCGGCGACCGCCTCGCGCGAGCCCCAGGCTGGGGTTGCCACTACCGGCGTGCCGCAGGCCATCGATTCCAGCAGCACGTTCGCCCAGCCCTCGCGCGAGGAGGCGAGCACCATCACGTCGGCGGCGGTGTAGTAGACCGGGAGGTGCGTATGCGGCACGGAGCCGACCAGCCGCACGCGGTCGGCCACCCCGAGCCGCGCAGCGAGCGCCTCAAGCGCGTCCCGCTCGGGGCCGTCACCGGCGATCACCAGGCGGTGCCCGGGCAGGTGTGTGAGCGCCTCGATCGTCAGGTGGTGGCGCTTGCGTTCGATCAGGAGCCCGACCGAGAGCAGCGTGGGTCCGTCGAAGTCGAGTGCGGCGCGCGCGGCAGCGCGATCGGGCAGGGGGCGGAACGCGTCGAGATCCACCCCGTTTCGCAGCACCGTAACCTTTTCGGGCTCGGCCCCGAGAGCGATCAGCCCCTCCTTCAGCGCGGCGCTGACCGCAATCAGCGCATCCGCATGCGCGATCGCGGCGCGGATCAGCTTCCCGGGGATGCGGTAGTGCGGCAGCTGCGAGGTGTCCGAGCCGCGCGCTGTTAGCACCACGGGCACGCCGTGCTCGCGCGCAAGCCACACCGCTGCGACCCCGTCGGGGTAGAGGTAGTGCGCATCGATCGCGTCGAAGGCGAAACCTTGCGCGACGAGGCCCGTGAGCGCATGTCGGGCCGCGCGGTGGAGCGCGAAGGGGTTGGTCGCCATACCGATTCCGGGCACGGCTAGGAAGCGCGGATGAAGCACGGTTATGCCGTGGCGGGTCTCCTGCATCGGGATTTCGGGAAACCGGGCTTTCAGGCATCCGCCGGGGCTACGGCCGGGGAACCACGGGACCGGTGCGAGGACGGTGCTTTCAGCAGCGCCGCTCGCGACGAGATGCCTGAGCCTGTTTTCGACGAACACGCCATGATTGGGCTGGGCGGGATTGGGGTAGAGCGTGCTGAAGGTCAGCAGTCGGATCGGTCGGCCCGGGAGAGCGGGAGCCGGGCGGGAGCCCGCGCGCGGCGGGGTTCTCGGTTCCGGCAGCGTCGCGCTGTGGGCCGTCATCGGCCATGTCGAACGGCCACCAGCCCCAGCTACGTCGCGTCCCGGGCGCAACGGCGATCCAGAGGCAGAGCCAGAAGACGCCGATGAGCATGGTAAGAAAGTAGAAGGAATGCATTTCGGGTCTCGCATGGTTGCGTTTAGGCTCGGGCGCGCGTGCGGCCACGCACGGCGACCGGCTCGACTTGGCTGGTTGCGGCGCGCGCGCGCCATCCGCGGTCCGCCGCGCCCGACGTGACAACGGGCGCGCTCACACTGTGCGCGACCAAGTTGTGCGTCGCGCCGAGGGTTGCCATCAGGGTCCAGAGCACGTCCCAGTACTGCAGTGAAAGAAACGTGCCTCCGGCGGCATAGGCGACCACCGAGACTTGGCTCATGCGTGCGAGATCGTAGGCCCAGCGGCAGTCAGGGCGGTGATGCGTCATCCGCACGATGCGCACGCTGTAGAGCATGCCGGCGACGATGATGCCGAACCAGATCGCAAACACGACAAAGCCGTGTTCGCCGAGCGGCTCGAACCAGATGCTGTGGGTGGCGCGCGCGGTGATGCCTGGAGCGTACTGGTTGACGATCTCCTGCGAATACATTCCTCGGAAGCCGGCGCCAGTGAGCGGGCGTCCGAGCGCGATCCGCCAAGCCGCTTCCCAGACTCGAAGGCGGCCCATCGCCGAGGCATCCTCCTCGTACTCGCGGATGGTCTGCATCCGCGCGACCCAGGTCTCGGGCATGAAAGCGAGCGCCGGCAGCACCAGCACGCTGAGCGCGATCGCCGAGCCAACCTTGCCCCGACTGCGCGCCCAGAACACCAGGACGGTCGCGGCGAGCGCCACGAGCGCGCCGCGCGACTGGCTGCCGATCGCCGAGAACACCGTGCAGACCATTGCCGCGGCCAAACCGATCCGGACCACGTGGTAGCGCGACTGCAGCCGCAGATAGTTCATCAGCGGCACGCAGGTCAGCAGCGCGGTGGCGAGATGGTTGCGGTCGGCGATGATCGAGTCGGACGGTCCCACCACCCTGAATCCGCCCCCCGTCATCACCGTGAAGATCCCGCCCTTCACGCCGAAGTAGCCAAGCGAGATCACGATCATCCAGATCAGCGCATGCACCCGCTCCCGCTCGCTCAGCAGGGCCGCGGTGAGCAGCACACCGGCGATGATCTTGATTACCCGGTCCCACTGCCCCCAGACCACCGAGGGCGCGTTGAGCGCGACCAGCGAGGTCAGCGTCACTCCGATCGCGAACAGCACGAGCTGGATCGTGACAGCGTTGAGCGGCAGCCGCTTAGGCTCGCGTGCGACGACGCAGCCGAGCAGGATCACAAGAAAGGTGATCTGCGCCCAGGGCAGGGTGCTCGCGAAGCCCCATACTTCGCGGTGCGGGCTCATGAACGAGATCCACGACCACAGGAGCACGCCGACATACGGCCGCCTTACCGCCATTCCGAGCAGGGGCACGATGAAGGCGATGAAGATGAGGTCGCGCATCGTCCGCGCCAGTCGCCGAAGCGGCCTCGCTCAGCCGCCGCGCAGCCGCGCGAGCAGCCGTTCCGCCTCGGCGCGCTCGGGGAACTGCGCGTTGGACGCGACCACCGGCTCGATCACGCGCCGCGCCTCCTCGCGCTCGCCGGTCGCCTCCAGGGCGACGGCGTAGCGGTAGAACATCGACGCGTCCGGGCGCTGCCGCGCGACCGACGCCGCCGCCGCCTGACGCAGCAGCGGCACCGCGCGCGCCTGCTCGCCGGAGCGGGCGAGGATCCAGCCGAGCGTGTCGGCGGTCTCGGCCGAGGGGGCGAGGTAGTAGGCGCGCTCGGCGTATTGCCGCGCCTGGGCGAGCGCCGCACGGCCATCGGCGGTCTCGGTGTTGCTGCGCGCCTGCATCAGCCAGGCGAGGTTGTTCAGCGACACCGCATCCTCCGGGCGCGCGGCGACGATGCGGACGAGCCGGCGCTCGGCCTCGGCGGTCCGGCCGGCGGCGATCTCGAACTGCGAGAGTTGCGACTGCACCGCCAGATCGTCCGGCGTGCGCTCGATCCAGGCGGCGAGCGCCTGCACGGCCTCGTCCTGCTTGCCGAGGCGCTGCAAGGCGCCGGCCTGGCGCAGCACGAGCACGCCCGACGGCGCCTGCCGGTGAGCGGCGGCATAGGCAGCGGCCGCCTCCTCGAAGCGCTCCGCCCCCATCAGCAGATCGCCGCGCAGCGTCATTGCGGCCGGCCGCGCCGTCTCCTGGCGCGCCAGCCGGTCGGCGGTCTCAAGCGCGGCGTCGAGCCCGCGCCCCTGGCGCACCGCCTGCACCAGGGTCTGTTGCAGCAGCGGATCGGCCGGGCGCGTGCGCAACCCCTGTTCGAGCACCAGTTCGGCGGCGCGCTGATCGTTCGCGCGCAGCAGCAGGGCCGCCACCATGCGGCGTGCGAGCGGATTGTCGGGGTCCTGCGCCATCGCCGCGCGGGCCGCCTCCTCGGCCTCGCGGAACTGCTCGGCACCGGCGCGCGCCTCGGCGAGCAGCAAGAGCTGGCGGGTCTCGCGGCGGCGGTCGCGGAACGCCGGCGCGTCCAGCACTTCCGCAGCCTTGGCCGGCTCGCCGGCGCGCACCAGCACCGTGCCGAGCGCCATCGCGAGCGCCGGATCGCCGGGCTGGGCGGCGTTCGCCGCCTCCAGCACGGCGCGCGAGCTGGCCGCGCGCGGCCCGCCGCTGAGCGCCGCCGCCGACAGCCGCGTGAGCGCCTCCGGGTTGCCGGGCTCACGCTCCAGCACCTCGGCGAACAGCCGCTCGGCGCGTTCGAGATCGCCCTGCATGGCGGCCACGCGGGCGAGGCCGAGCCGCGCGCGCACGCTGTTCGGATGGTTGCGCAGCACCGTCTCGAAGGCCGCCTTGCCGCCTTCGAGGTCGAGCCGCACCAGCCGGATCGTGCCGTCGAGCACGCCGGCGAGTTCGCCGCCGCGCGCGGCCGGGCCGAGCCGCTCAAGCTCGGCGGAGGCAACCGCGAGATCACCGCGGGCGAGGGCTGCCGAGGCCAGCACCTCGCGCGCGCCGGGCTGGTTCGGATCGCGCGAGAGCGCGGCCTCGGCCGCCTGCTGCGCGCCGGCCGCGTCGCCGGTGGCAAGCCGGGCGACCGCGAGGCGGGCCAGCACGGCGGCGTTGTCGGGCGCGAGCTCGGCCGCCTTGGCGAGCGCGTCGAGCGCCTCCTGCCGGCGTCCCGCGGCGGCGTGGGCGCGGCCCAGCATGTCATAGGCCTCGGCATCGGCCGCGCCGCGCTGCGCCAGCCGGTCGAGCGTGCCGGCGGCCGCGTCGGCCGCACCACGCTGCATCTCCAGCGCGGCGAGCAGCTTCGCCCCGCGCGGATCCTCCGGCCGGCGCGCGACATGGCGCCGTGCCGCATCCTCGGCCTGTTCGAGCTGGTTCAGCGCGCGCTTGGCGGTGGCGAACAGCAGGAGCCCGTCGGGGATGTTCGGCAGCTGGCTCTGGATGCGCTGCAGCGCCTGGTCCACCGCCTGCCAGTTCTGCGCCCGTGCATCCAGCATCGCGCTCATGTAGATGCCGAGCGGCGCATTCGGCGCGAGCCGCAGCACCCGGTCGATCTCCTGGCGCGACTCGGCGTCGTTGCCCATGCGCATCAGCACCTCGCCGCGGCGCAGCCTTGCCATCACGTTGCCCGGCTGCTGCTGGAGCAGCGTGGCGAAGGTGGCCGCGGACTCGGCGAGCTGGCCGCGCTCGAACTGGAAGCCGCCCTTGCGCATCAGCGCGTCGGGATTGGCCGGCTCGATCGCGAGCGCGCGGTCCACCGCCGCCTCCGAGGCGTCGCGGTCGCCGGCGACGGCGGCGGCAGTGGCGGCGGCGAGCTGTGCCTCGACCAGCCCGGGGCCGAGACGGACCGCATCGGCGGCCGCGCGCGCGGCATCCTCGCGCCGGTTCAGCGCCAGATAGGCCATGGTCCGTCCGGCCGCGACCTGCGCCGCGACCGCGTTCGGCACCTGGCCCTCCTGCATCGGGAACTCGCGCAGGATCTCCTCGAACTTGCGCAGCGCCATGTAGGCGCGCAGCAGGAGCGCCGTGCCGGCGGCACGGTCATAGCCGCGCTCGAGGGCGGCGCGCGCCTCCTTCTCCGCCGTATCGCCGTCGCCGAGATCGAGGCTTGCCTGGGCAAGCGCGGCGCGCAGCGCGGCGTCGTTCGGATTGTCGCGCACCGCGTTGCGGAACTCGATCTGCGCGGCGCGCAGGTCGCCGCGCGCCTGCGCGGCGCGCGCCCGCTCGACCGAGGCCTCGGCCGGCAGCGCCAGCATCAGCGCGGCGGCGAAGGCGAAGGGGGCGGCAATCCGCATGGGGGTCAGGGGCCGTGCCATGGCGTGTCTCCGTCAGACGGCATCGACAGACGCGGCGGGCGTGCCGGCCTCGGGGCGCGGCACGGGAATCCCGTGCGTCTCGAGCAGGGTGTAGAGGGTGGGGCGGCTGATCCCGAGCAGCCGCGCGGCGGCGGTCAGGCCGCCCTGGCTGCGCGCGAGCGCGCGCTCGATCGTCTCGCGCTCGGCGCGCATGCGCGCCGAGCGCAGATCGAGATCGATCTCGCTGTCGGCCGACTGCGCGGCGACCGCGGCCGGTCCGGGGGCGGCGAGTTCGAGATCCTCGGCCGAGACGAGCGGACCCTCGGCCATCAGGGCCGCACGGCGCACGCGGTTCATCAGTTCGCGCACATTGCCAGGCCAGGGATGCGCCGTCATCGCCGCAAGCGCGGTGGCATCGAAGCCCTGCAGCTTGCGGCCGAACTCGCGGCTGTCGCGGGCGAGGAAGGCGCGGGCGAGCAGGCCGATGTCCTCGCCGCGCTCGCGCAAGGGCGGGATGCGCACGGTCACCGCGTTGAGGCGGTAGAGCAGGTCGGCGCGGAAGCGGCCCTGCTCGACATGCGCCTCGAGCGGCTGGTTGGTTGCCGAGACGAACCGGACATCGACCTTGATCGGGCTGCGCCCGCCGATCCGCTCGATCGTCTGCTCCTGCAGGAAGCGCAGCATCTTGGCCTGGAGATTGCCCGGCAGGTCGCCGATCTCGTCGAGGAACAGCGTGCCGCCGTTCGCCTGCTCGATCTTGCCGATCACCTGGCGCACCGCGCCGGTGAAGGCGCCCTTCTCGTGGCCGAACAGCTCGGCCTCGAGCAGCGTCTCGGGGATCGCGGCGGCGTTGATCGGGATGAAGGGCTTCGCCGCGCGCGGCCCCATGTCGTGCAGCGCGCGCGCGAGCGCCTCCTTGCCGGTGCCGGACTCGCCGAGCAGCAGCACCGGCACCGAGACGGAGGCGAGACGTTCCACCGTGCGGCAGACCTTCAGCATCGCCTCGTCGGCGGTGAGGATGTCGCGGATCGGCGAGGGGCGGGGCTGGGCGGCGAGGCGAAGGTTCTCCTCCTCGAGCTCGCGCAGGCGCAGCGCGCGGTCGAGCACCGTGCGCAAGAGCGCCAGGTCGGCCGGCTTCTCGCAGAAATCATAGGCGCCGAGCGCGATCGCGCGCAGCATGTTGTCGCGGTGGTCCTGGCCGGAGGAGACCACCACCGGCATGGTCGGCGCGAGCCGGCGCAGCATCTCGAGTGTCGCGAACCCCTCGGCCACGCCTTCCGCGTCGGGCGGCAGGCCGAGATCGAGCAGCACCACGGCGGGCTGCTCGCGCCGGGCGGCCGCTTCGGCCTCGGCGCGGTCATGGGCGATCAGCACGCGCCAGGCCGGGAAGCCCCACTTGTACTGCGCGCAGAGGGCGGGATCGTCCTCGACCACCAGAAGCTTCGGCTTGCTCACGCGCGCCTCCGCCGCTTCTCGCTCGTCGTCATCTCCGTCCCGTCATCCTCGCCGGCAGGCGGCAGGGTCAACCGCATGGTGGTGCCTTCGCCCGGCCGCGTCAGCACCGAAAGATCGCCGCCCGCCTCGCGCAGCAATTCGCGCGCCTGCCAGGCGCCGATGCCGCTGCCCTTCGCCTTCGACGTGCCGAGCGGGCGGAACAGCACGTCGCGCACGAATTCGGGGCTCATGCCGGGGCCGCGATCGGCGATGTCGATGACGATGCGCCCGGCCTCGCGGCGCAGCGCGATACGGACCGGCTCATGCGCGGGCGAGGCGTCGATCGCATTGTTGACCAGGTGCGTCACCGCCGCATCGAACGCTTCCGCCCCGATCGCGGCAAGGCCGGGATCGGGGCCGGGCGCCACGATCACGCGGCTCTGGCGGGCGGCCGCGAGGGCAGCCAGCCGGGCGGCCGGGGCGATGTGCGGCACGGGTGAGGCCGGGCGCGGCGGGGCAGCCTCCTCCTCGGGCTGGCGCAGCCGCGCGATCAGCGTGTTGATCCGGTCGGTGGCGGCGCGCACGGTCAGCAGCACATCCCGCTGGAACTCGGGGTCCTGCATGTGGTCCTCGGCGTTCGCGAGCAGCAGGCTCAGCTGGTGCGAGACGGTCTTCACGTCGTGCGCGACGAAGGCGAAGCGCTTGGCGTATTCGGCGAGCCGGCGGCTCTCGGCCAGCCGCTCGGCGGCGCGGCGTTCGGCGAGGAACATCGCCACCTCGCGGCCGATCGTGCGCAGGAGGTCGAAGGTCTCGCCGTCGAGCGGGAAGGGGGCGCGCGGCGGGGCCAGCAGGACGATGCCGGCCAGCCCCTCGCGGTGGTGCGACAGCGGCACGGCGATCCAGAGCGCGCCATAGGCGCGGGCGAGATCCTCGGGCGCCGCCTCGCCGAGCTCGGCGATCCAGGCGCCGTCGTGCAGCAGCGGCAGCAGCGGATGCCCCTCGCCGATCGCGAGCGGCGCATCGGGGCGGTTCCAGGACTGGGCCCAGGCGAAACGCGCCGCGCCCTCGGCCTCCTCGCGCAGCAGCAGCACGCCGGCCGGGCTGTCCACCGGGTCGGCGATCGCGCGGATCGCGCGCAGGGCGGCCGGTGCCTCGGCATCGGCGGCGGAGAGGGTGGCGACGGTGCGCAGCCATTCCCGCCGATAGTCGTGCCTGGCGGTGAAGAAGTTGTCGACGACCTGACGCCGGAGCCGCGAGCGCACCGACTGCGAGGAGGCGGCGACCAGCAGCGCGAGGGCGGCGGCGGCGAGCAGGCTGATCTGCACCGCCCGGCCCCAGTCGGCGCCGAGATGGCGCACCACCTCGCCGGCCAGCCCGATGCCGAGCAGGAACACGCCCCCCACCACCAGGGTGGCGCCGTGGAACACCACCGCGCGGCTGACCGGCAGCTGGCGGCGCCAGCGGCGGTCGCGCACCGCGGCGATCGCGAGCAGCGGCATGGCGAGTGCCATGACCACCGCGCGCGCATCCAGCAGCGGCAGCGAGAAGGCGCGCGCGAGCACGGCGTCGGCGTAGACCAGCACGTCGAAGGCGGCGAGCCCGCCGAGCACGATGCAGGGCAGGTTGACGTGCCAGCGGGCCATCTCGTCGGCGTTGCGGTAGACGTTCTCGGCGAGCAGCACGGTGGCAAGCGCGAGGCCGAGCCGGGCAAGCAGGGCGGGCGAGCCGAGCGTGGGCAGGGCGAGGGCAGAGGTGGGCCCCGGCAGCAGCGCGACGACGCCGATCAGCACCAGCAGCGCGCCGGCGACGGCGAAGCGGCGGATCGCCGGCAGCACGGGCGCGCCGGCGAAGCGGCGGTAGAGCACCAGCAGCACCGTGAACCAGACCGCCGAGCGCAGCAGGTCGGCCGCACCCGCCAGCCCGTCGAGCGGCTGGGCAGGCAGCAGCGCCACCGCGCCGGCCCAGAGCGCGCCGGCGCCACAGGCCGCCGCCAGGGCGACCGCGATCCGGCCGCGCCCGGCGGCGAGCACGAGCGCGGCCCAGAACAGGCAGAACACCGCCGCGGCGGTGTGCAGCAGGACCGAGGCCATCATGGCGTGGGCGTCGTGGCCAAGATCAGCCCGCCCTCTGCTGCACCAGCACGAGGCGGAGGGTGGCGAGCAGGATGCGGAGATCGAGGCCGAGGCTCCGGTGCCGCACGTAGTAGAGGTCGTGGCCGAGCATGCGGCGCGCGGCCGCGAGCGAGCCGCCGCGCTCGAGCGGGCTGACCGCCTGGTGCACCTGCGCCCAGCCGGTCACGCCGGGGCGGACCGCCTCGCGGTCGCGCCAGCGGGAAATCCAGCGGGCATGCTCGGCGGCCGAGACAGGGGCCTCGGGGCGGGGCCCGACGAGCGCCATCTCGCCCGTCAGCACGTTGACGAGCTGGGGCACGTCCTCGATGCGGCAGAGCCTGAGCAGTCGGCCCAAGCCGGCAGAGCGCACGCGCAGGCGGTAGAGGGTGAAGGGGCGGCCGTGCCGGCCACTGCGTGCGACACGCTCGAACACCGGGCCCGAACGGTCGACCAGGGCGGCGAAGGCGCCGGCGGCCAGCAGGGGTGCGGCCAGGCCGAGCACGGCGATGGCGAACAGGAGCTCGATCACGCGGCGCAGCAGGGCGGGCCCGGGTGCGTCATGGCGGCGGCCGGCGGCGAGCCAGCCCTCCGGCAGGCGCTCGACCTCGAGCGCGGGGGCGGCGGCGCGGTCGGCCCAGCCCGGTCGGGTGGGCGCGTGCGGGCTGGCCGGCAAGGCAGAGTGCCCGGCGAGCGCGAGCGGCCCCGACGGCCGATGGCCGAGCGACGGGGAAGGCGCAGAATCGGACCGGGCGGCGCGGCCGAACCAGCGTGCCATGGCGTCCTCCGCTGCGGGCGCGCCGGAACCGGTTCACGCACGCCCGCTCGATGCCGACCCAAAAAGCCGGCGGATACTCCCCCGATGGTTGCCCCCAGGGAAGGGGGTTAGACTAAATTTTGATGAAAGTCCAGGGGGAAATGCGCAAATTGCGAGCATGCGCATCATTTTTGACACGTCCGGTTGTCGCGCCGGTGGGTTCTGCACCGACACGGCAGACGCGCCGTGTGAGCCGGCCCGACGGCGAGGCAAGCGCTACAGAGACTGGCCGCAGGTGCAACCCCGGGTGGTGTTTTTGGCGTGACACGGCCGAAAAAGCGTCCTGTCGCTGGAAAACTGTCTCGAAAATAGGGTGGATTAAGTTTTTTTCTATTGCCCCGGGCTGCGGGGGTTTGGTAAGACCCCGCCATCGTCACCCGGCGTCGTGCTGCACGCCGACCGTTCCGGTGGCCTGGGATCAGCCGTAGTCTAAGGGCCCGTACCGACAGGAGAGCGAGGCGACAGCGATGCACGGTCGATCCCCCCACCTCTTGACCCTCATGGCGCTGCTTGCACTCGCCGCCTGCGGCCCGCGCAACGTCACCCTGCCGGCGACCGATCCCCGCCCGGTGCTGCCGGCGATGGACGCCCCCGAATACGTCA
Organism: uncultured Elioraea sp.; assembly: GCA_964533585.1. GTDB lineage: Bacteria > Pseudomonadota > Alphaproteobacteria > Acetobacterales > Acetobacteraceae > Elioraea. The sequence continues at coordinate 3,182 of CAZHMM010000051.1, read as the reverse complement.
TCGGCGCCGGCGACCAGCTCTCCATCGTGGTTTACCGCCTGAACGAGCTCAACGCCTCGGTGCCGGTGCGTCCCGACGGGCGGATCTCAACGCCGCTGGTGCAGGACCTGGTCGCTGCTGGCCGCACTCCGTCGGAGCTTGCCAGCGCGATCGAGACCGAGTTGCGCAAGTTCGTCCGCGAGCCCTTCGTCACCGTGCTCGTCACCTCCTTCGTCGGCCCGCCGGCCCGCCAGATCCGCGTGATCGGCGAGGCCGCCCAGCCCGTCGCGCTGCCCTACCGCGAGGGCATGAGCGTGCTCGACGTGATGATCGCCGCCGGCGGGCTCACCCGCTATGCCGCCGGAAACAGTGCGGAAATCATTCGGCGCGAAATTGTCGGCGGACCGGCGGAGGTGATCAGCGTGCGTCTTTCCGACCTGCTGCGTGACGGCGACATCTCCCAGGACCTGCCGATGCGCCCCGGCGACACCCTCGTCATCCCGCAGGGCTGGTTCTGACACGATGGATATCGGTGCGCTGATCCGACGCTACCTCGCGGCCGGCTGGCGGCATCGCTGGAAGGCGCTGCTGCTCGCCTGGCTGGTCTGCGGCATCGGCTGGATCGCGGTCCACAGGCTCCCTGACGTCTATCAGGCGAACGCGCGCATCTATGCCGATGTCGACGCTCTGCTCGGCTCCGTGTTGCGCGGCGTCGCGGTGGATGGCGCGCCGCAGCGCGAAGTCGAGACGCTCCAGCGCACCCTGCTCAGCCGGCCGAACCTCGAGCGCATCATCGCCCGCACCGATCTCGATCTGCGCGTTGCCGATGCCGCCTCGCGCGAGGCGCTGATTGACCGGCTCAGCCGCGAGATCCGGTTCGCGCCGCAAGGTCGCGGCCTGTTCCGCATCGAGTTCCGCGATCACGACCCGCGCATGGCGCACGCGGTGGTGCAGACGGTGATCAACCTCTTCATCGAGTCCGCCACCAGCTCCGACCGTCAGCAGATGCAGGCCGCGCGGCAGTTCATCGGCCAGCAACTTGCGAGCTACGAGGCGCAGCTGCGCGCGGTCGAGCAGAAGCGTGCCGAGTTCCGCGCCCGCTACATCGACCTCCTGCCGTCCGACAATTTCGGCGGCGCGAGTCGGCTCGACCAGGCCCGTGGGCGCCTCGTCAATCTGCGCGGCCAGCTCGAGGATGCGACCAAGCGGCGCGCGCTGTTGCAGGAGCAGCTCGCCAACACGCCGGCCACGCTTGCCACCGGCGGTGGTGGCGGCGATCCCAGGCTGGCCGCGGCCGAGCGCAATCTGCGTGAACTCCTGCTGCGCTTCACCGACCAGCACCCCGAGATCATCGCCACGCGCGCGATCATCGCCGAGCTGCGCGCCCAGGGAGCAGGGAGCGGGGGCGGCGCGCGCTCCGCCGGCGCGCCCAATCCGCTGCATGAACAGCTGAAGCTGCGGATTCTTGATGCCGACGCCGATCTCTCCTCGATCGAGCGCCAGGTCCGCGATGTCGAGGCGGATGTCGAGCGGCTCGAGAACCTGCTGCGCACCGCGCCCCAGCTCCAGGCCGAGTTCGTCAACCTGAACCGCGACTACGACGTGCTGCGGCGCAATTACGAGGAGCTGCTTGCCCGGCGCGAGTCGCTGCAGATCGCCGGGGCGGCGCGCACCGACGCCGACCGCGTCCGCCTCGAGGTGGTCGAGCCGCCGACCGTGCCGCTGACCCCGACGGGGCCGAACCGGCTCCTGTTCGCCACCGGGGTGCTGTTCGCCGGGCTTGGCGCCGGCGGTGTGCTGGTGCTGCTGCTCGTCCAGCTCGATCGCGGCTTCTACACCGTGCACGACCTGCGCAAGCTCGGCCTGCCGGTGCTCGGCGCGATCTCCTCGGCCCAGCCTGTACGCCGCACCGGCGCCGCCATTGTCTTCGCCTCCGGTCTGCTGCTGCTGATCGCCGCCTACGGAGTCGTCATCGCCGGCGGGCCGGCGCTGATGGCGAAGGTTCCCAACCTGGTCGCGAGGCTGATCGCATGAACACCGCGCCCAAGGGCCGCGCCCACCTGGTGGAGCGCGCCGTCGAGGCGATGGGAGGGATGGAGGCGCGCGACCCGCGGCCGACGGCCGCGCCGCAGGCCGCCCAGCCCGTCGCGGCGCCGCAGCCGCTCCAGCCTCCGCCGGCGCCATCTGCCGCGCGGAGCCAGCCTCCGCCGGCGCCATCTGCCGCGCGGAGCCAGCCTGCGGTGGCACCTGCCGCACCGGCCGTTCCGCCGATCCCGATCGACCTGATGATCAAGGCCGGCCTTGTGGCGGGCCCCACCGGACCCGGGCGTTCGCGGCTCTCCGAGGAGATCGCCGTCACCCAGCACGCGGTGCTGCGCACGGTGAAGGCCACCCCCTCGGTGGATGGCCGTTGCGGCCGGATGGTGATGATCGCCTCGGCCCGGCCGGGCGAGGGCAAGACCTTCACCGCGCTCAATCTCGCCGCGGCGATCGCCGGCTCCGGCGCGCGGCCGGTGGTGCTGGTGGACGCCGACGGCAAGCATCTTTCGATCAGCCGCCTGCTCGGCCATGCCGAGACCCCCGGCCTGCGCATGCTGGCCGCCGAGCCGACGCGCGCGCCGCAGACGCTGCTGGTGCCGACCGCGATCCCGCGCCTGTCCTTCCTGCCCTACGGGCCACATCCGGCGGGCCAGCCGGCCGCCGCGCCGGGGCCGATGATGGCGGCCGCCCTCGCCCGGCTGGCCGCCGCCCTGCCCGACCATATCTTCGTGCTCGACACGCCGCCCTGCCTGTCCACCTCGGATGCCTCCATCCTCGCCCCCATCGTCGGCCAGGTGGTGATGGTGGTGGAGGCGGAACGGACGCAGCGCGCCGAGGTCGAGGCCGCGCTCGATCTGGTCGAGGCCTGCCCCAATCTGCAGCTGCTGCTGAACCGCGCGGTATTGACAGCCAACGACACCTTCGGCGCATACGGCGGGTATGATGCGTACGCTGCGCCGCAGAGCGGCTAGGATCGCGCGCCGAACATTCCGGCCCGGCGACGCACCACGCTCCGCGTCATCCCGTCCGGCGGTCCGGGTCGGATGGCCGGGCGCCATGCTGGTCCTGCTCGCCGCCGGCCCCGCCGCTGCCCAGCCCGAAGCCCCGGCCGCGCCGGCCGGGCCCCCCGCCTCGGGCAGCTGTGCGGCGGGGAGCTCGGCCGG
>CAZHMM010000050.1:8488-22581 GCA_964533585.1 uncultured Elioraea sp. | reverse complement strand
CGCGCTCGCCTGGGCGGTCGCGCGCCGGCCGGCGCTGCTGCCGGGCGAGCGGCGTCCGGCCGCGTGGCTTGCCGCCGGCGTGGTATATATCGGCCTTGCGGGCGTGGGGCTGATCTGGCTCCGCGACGCCGGGGATGCGGGCCGGGCCAATGTGCTGTTCGTCGTGCTGGTGGTCTGGGCGTCCGATATCGGCGCCTATTTGGCGGGCAGGATGATCGGCGGGCCGCGCCTCGCGCCGGCGATCAGCCCGAAGAAGACCTGGTCGGGCAGCGCCGGGGGCCTCGCCGCCGCGGTCGCGGCCGGGCTCGGCGTGGCTGCGGCGCTGACGCCGGGTGCGGCGCTCGCCCCTGTGGCGCTGGTGGCGGCGGCGGTCGGACTGACCGCGCAAGGCGGCGACCTGCTCGAAAGCTTCATCAAGCGCCGTTTCGCGGTGAAGGACAGCTCCCGCCTGATCCCCGGCCATGGCGGGCTGCTCGACCGTGCCGACGGGCTGATCGCGGCCGTGCCCGTGGCGGCGGCGCTGTCGCTCGCGCTCGGTCAGGGGGCGGTGCTGTGGCGCTGAACCGGCCGCCCCGCCGCGTCACCGTGCTGGGCGCGACCGGCTCGGTCGGGCGCGCCACGCTCGATCTGATCGCCGAGGCGCCGCCCGGCAGCTTCGAGGTCGTCGCCCTGGTGGCGAACGGCAACGCGGCCGCGCTCGCCGCGGCGGCGCGGCGGGTCTGCGCCCGCCTTGCCGTGGTCGCCGATACGGAAGCGCTACCGGCGCTGCGCGCGGCGCTCGACGGCAGCGGCATCGAGGCCGACGCGGGGCCGGCGGCGGTGATCGCCGCCGCCTCGATCCCGGTCGACTGGACCATGGCGGCGATCGTCGGTGCGGCGGGCCTGCCCGCCACCATGGCCGCCGCGGCCGGCGGCGGGATCGTCTCGATCGCCAACAAGGAGTGCCTGGTCTGCGCCGGGACGATGCTGTGCGCCGTCGCCGAGGCGGCCGGCACCACGCTGCTGCCGGCCGATTCCGAGCACAATGCGATCTTCCAGGCGCTCGACGGCACGGCCCCGACGAGCGTCGAGCGGATCGTGCTCACGGCCTCGGGCGGACCGTTCCGCGACTGGCCGCACGAACGGATGCGGGCAATCCGGCCCGAGGATGCGCTCAACCACCCGGTCTGGCGCATGGGTGCCAAGGTGACGATCGACAGCGCCACCATGATGAACAAGGGCCTTGAAGTGATCGAGGCGGCCTGCCTGTTCCCGGTGCCGGCCGAGCGGATCGAGGTGCTGGTCCATCCCGAGGCCGCGATCCACGGGATCGTGCAGTACATCGATGGCTCGATGCTGGCACAGATGGGCCCTCCCGATATGCGTGTCCCGATCGCCCATACCCTGGCATGGCCGCACCGGATGACCACCGCGACGCGCCGGCTCGATTTGGCCAAGCTGCGCACAATCACGTTTGAATTACCGGATCATAAACGATTTCCGGCGCTCAGTCTGGCGCGACAGGCGCTCGCCGCCGGCGGCGCGGCGCCGACCATCCTGAACGCGGCGAACGAGGTGGCGGTGCGGCTGTTCCTCGATGGGCGGATCGGCTTCCTCGGCATCGCCGCGCTGGTCGCGGCCGCGCTCGATCGGCTCGGCACTCCGGCCGCGCCCGACCTCGAGGCGGTGCTGGAGGCGGACGCGACCGCGCGGCGCACCGCGCTCGACCTCGCCGCCGGCCCCGCCTTCGCCTGAATCACGGAGTAACGCAGGTCCATGGAGTTCCTCGGCGGCACCCTCGGCACGATCCTGCCGTTCCTGCTCGTTCTCGGCGTGCTGATCTTCTTCCACGAACTCGGCCACTACCTCGCCGCCCGCTCGGTCGGCGTACACGTCGATGCCTTCTCGATCGGCTTCGGCCGCGAGGTGTTCGGCTGGACCGGACGCACCGGCACGCGTTGGAAGGTCGGCTGGATCCCGCTCGGCGGCTACGTGAAGCTGCACGGCCACGAAAGCCCGGACGACCGGGCGCAGGTGGTGGCCGAGGCGAAGGAGAAGGGGCAGCCGCCGCCGGTCTGGCGCGAGGGCCAGACTTTCGGCGAGAAGAGCGTAGCCGCGCGTGCCTGGGTGGTCGCGGCCGGGCCGCTCGCCAACTTCCTGCTCGCCGCGGTGCTGCTCGCCGGCATGTTCACGACCGCAGGGCGGCCGGACACGGCGCCGGTGATCACCGGCGTGCAGGCCGAGAGCGCGGCCGAGCGCGCGGGGCTGTTGCCCGGCGACCGGATCGTCGCGATCGACGGGCGGACCACGCAGCGCTTCGAGGACGTCCAGGCGACCGTGCGGCTCCGCCCCGGCCAGCCGATGACGCTGACCGTGCAGCGCGACGGCGCGGCGCTGACGCTGCCGGTGACGCCCGATCTGCGCGAAATCTCCGACCGCTTCGGCAATGTCCAGCGCATCGGCATGCTCGGCGTCGCTGGCGGCGTGCCCGAGTACCGCCAGCTCGATCCGTTCGCCGCCCTCACGGCCGGCGCGCTGGAGACGGTGCGGCTGACCGAGCAGACGCTGGTCGCCCTCTGGCAGATGATCGCGGGCACGCGCGGCACAGACGAGATCGGCGGGCCGATCCGGATCGCCCAGCTTTCCGGCCAGGTCGCCGAAGGCGGAATCATTCCGCTGATCGGCCTGATGGCGCTGCTGTCGATCAACCTCGCGTTGATCAATCTCTTCCCGATCCCGATCCTCGATGGCGGGCACCTGGTGATGTACGCCTATGAGGCGGTGCGCGGCCGGCCGCTGCCGCCGCGTGCGCAGGAATACGCCTTCCGGGGCGGGCTCGCGATCCTGCTCGCGATCTTCGTGCTCGCGACCTGGAACGACCTGACGCATCTCAGGGTGGTCGACTGGTTCTCCGGCCTGCTCGGGTGACAGGGCAGGCTGCCGCGGATATGGTCGCGCCTCCCGTCACACGCCGCGCGTTTTGGGACCGCCAGTGCCGCCTCTCCGACTGATCCTGCTTGCGGGCGTGCTTGCCCTGCCCACCGTCGCCACGCTGGAGGCGCAGCCGCGCCAGCCGGGTGCGGCTGCATCCGCCGGCGGGGTGGGGCTGATCCGCGCGGTGCGGATCGAGGGTGCGCAGCGGATCGAGGAATCGACGATTCGCAGCTACATGCTCGCCCAGCCCGGCGATCCGTTCGAGGCGGACCGGCTCGACCGCACGCTGCGCACGCTGTTCGCGACCGGACTGTTCCGCGACGTCTCGCTCCGCCGCGACGCCGACACGCTGGTGGTGACGGTGGTCGAGAACCCGATCGTCAACCGCATCGTCTTCGAGGGCAATCGCGCGCTGGGCGATTCGGTGCTGCGGGCGGAACTGCAACTGCGCCCGCGCGCGGTGTTCACCCGCGCCGCGGCCCAGGCCGACCGCCAGCGGCTGCTCGACATCTACGCAAGGCGCGGACGGTTCGGCGCGCAGATCGAGCCGAAGATCATCGAACTCGAGCAGAACCGCGTCGATCTCGTGTTCGAGATCGCCGAGGGCGAGAGCACGCTCATTCGGCGCATCAATTTCGTCGGCAACGAAGCGTTCTCCACCGGCACGCTGCAGGAGGTGATCGCCTCGCGCGAATCCGCCTGGTGGCGCTTCCTGTCCACGTCAGACCAGTACGACCCCGAGCGCCTGTCGTTCGATCGCGAGCTGCTGCGCCGGTTCTACCTGAAGAACGGCTACGCCGATTTCCGCGTCGTCTCGGCGGTGGCCGAGCTGGCGCCGGACCGCACCAGCTTCTTCGTGACCTTCACGGTGGACGAGGGCGAGCGCTACCGCGTCGGTACGGTCGATGCGATCTCGCAGATCCGCAACCTCGATGCCGAGACGCTGCGCGGCGCCGCTGCCGTGCAGGAGGGGGCGTGGTACAGCGCCGATCGCGTCGAGGAGAGCATCGAGGCGATATCGCGGGCGGCGCAGGATGCCGGCTACGGCTTCGCCGAGGTCCGCCCGCGCCTGACGCGCAACCCCGAGACGCGCACCATCGACATCGCCTTCGAGGTCATCGAGGGGCCGCGCGTGTTCGTCGAGCGGATCGACATCGTCGGCAATGTGCGCACCAAGGACCAGGTGATCCGCCGCGAGTTCCGCCTCGCCGAGGGGGATGCGTTCAATGCCGCACGGATCGCGCGGTCGCGCCAGCGAATCGTCGATCTGAACTACTTCGGCAAGGTCGACGTCAGCAACGCTCCGGGCAGCGCGCCCGATCGCGCGGTGGTGCAGGTCGAGGTCGAGGAGAAGGCCACCGGCGAACTCACGATCGGCGGCGGCTACTCGACCGATGCCGGCGCGCTCGGCACCTTCGGCCTGCGCGAGCGGAACCTGGTCGGCACCGGCCTCGACGGGCAGTTCCTCGTCACGGTGGCGCAGCGGCGCAGCCAGCTCGACGTCTCGCTCACCGATCCTTACTTCCTCGACCGGAACCTCGTGGCCGGCGTGGATGTCTTCTACATCGTCCGCAACAACCGCCTCGTCTCCAGCTTCGACGACAAGCGCGTCGGCTTCTCGTTGCGGGTCGGCTACGAGTTCAACGAGCATCTGCGCCAGTCCTGGAGCTACTCGCTGGTGCAGCGCAAGATCGAGAACATCCAGGCCGATGCCTCGCGCTTCGTGCGCGACCAGGAGGGCACGACGACGCTGTCGCAGGTGAGCCAGGTGCTCACCTACGACCAGCGCAACAGCCGGCTCGATCCGACCGACGGCTACGTCGTGCGCCTGGGCGCGGACGTCTCCGGCCTCGGCGGCGATGTCGGCTTCTTCCGCCCGCGGATCGACAGCAGCTACTACCTGCCGATCGCCCGCCTGCTCGACCTCCAGGGCACCTATACGCTCGTCTTCAGTGCCGGCGCCGGCTACCTTGTGCAGTATGGCAAGCGCGAACGCATCATCGACAACTTCTTCCTCGGCGGCGAGAACCTGCGCGGCTTCGAACTCGGCGGCGCCGGCCCGCGCGACCTCGCGACCGATGACGCGCTGGGTGGGCGCCTGATCTGGACCGCAGGCACCGAACTCCGCTTCCCGATGCCGTTCCTCTCGGACGATCTCGGCGTTCAGGGCCGCACCTTCGTCGATGTCGGCGGGCTCAGCCGACCCGGGTTCTCGGGGACGAATGTCGCCAATGACACGAGCCCGCGCGTCGGCGTGGGCGTCGGCGTGGCCTGGCGGTCGCCTTTCGGCCTTGTGAACGTTGACCTTGGCTGGGCGGTGGTCAAGAAGAGCTATGACAAGACCGAGCTGATCCGGTTCGGCTTCGGTACGAGGTTCTGATCATGTCGTTGATCCGCACAGCCTTCGCCTCGCTGGCGCTCGCCGCGACGGCCTGGCCGCTGGCCGCCCACGCGCAGCAGCAGCAACAGCAGCAGTGGTTCGTGCCCGGCCAGCAGCAGCAGCAGCAGCGCCCGCCGGCGCAGCGACCGCCGACCGCGCAGCCACAGCAGCGGCCGGCCCAACGCCCCGCCGCCCCCGCCGGCCAGGTGCCGGGCCCCACCGAGGCGGGCGCGCCGCGCCTGCCGCCGCTTGACCGATCACCGCCGCCGCCGGCGGCGGTGATCGGCGTGATCGGCGCGCAGGAGGTGTTCGAAGCCTCGGTCGCGGTGCGCGAGGTGCGCCAGACCCTGCAGGGCCGCCTCGCCCGGCTGCAGGAGGACTCCGCGCGCGAGCAGCAGCGCTGGCGCGACGCCCAGCAGGCGTTGGCCGCCGAGCGTGGCCAGCTCACGCCCGAGCAGCTGCGCGAGAAGGAGCGCGAGCTCCAGGAGCAGATCACCAACGGTCAGCGCATCCTGCGCGAGCGCAATGCCGCGATCCAGGCGGCGGGCCAGAAGGCGCTCGCCGAGGTCGAGCGGGTGATGCTCTACGTGATCCGGCAGGTCGCCGAGGCGCGCGGCCTGACCATGGTGGTGCAGCGCCAGGCGATCGTGCTCGCGGTCGAGGACCATGACATCAGCGAGGCGGTGGCGAACCAGCTCAACCGGGCGCTCACCTCGGTGCCGCTCGACCCCGATCCGGCGGAAGCCGCGGCGCCGACCCCGCCCGCGCGCCGCAACTGAGCCCGATGTGATCGGCGATCCCCGGTTCTTTCCGGGCGCCGGCCCTTATCCGCTCGCCCGCCTCGCCGAGGCGGCCGGGGCGACGCTCGCCGGCGAGGCGGATCCGGCGCGGCTGATCGCCGGCGTGGCCCCGTTGCAGACGGCCGGGCCGGACCGGATCACCTTCCTCGACAACCGCCGCTATCTGCCGGCGTTGGCCGCCTCGCGCGCGGGCGCCTGCGTGCTCGCCCCGGCGCATGCCGACGCGGCGCCGCCGGGGATGGCGCTGCTGCTGACGGCCAAGCCCTATCTCGCCTGGGCGCGCGTGGCCGGCCTGTTCCATCCGCTCCCGGCCGTGGTGCCGGGGATCCATCCGTCGGCGACCGTCGCACCCGATGCCTTGCTCGGAAAGGCGATCGCGGTCGGCCCGGGGGCGGTGATCGGCGCCCGCGCGGCCATCGGGGCGGGGACGGAGATCGGCCCCGCCGCGGTGGTGGGTGAGGGGGTGGTGTTGGGGCGCGACTGCCGGATCGGCGCGGGCGCCGTGGTCAGCCACTGCATCGCCGGCGACCGCGTGGTGCTGCATCCCGGCGCCAAGGTTGGCCAGGAGGGATTCGGTTTCGCCGAAGGCCCTGCCGGCTTCGTCACGGTGCCGCAGCTCGGCCGGGTGCTGCTCGGCGATGACGTCGAGATCGGCGCCAACGCCACGGTCGACCGCGGCTCGTCCTCGGACACCGTGGTTGGTTCCGGCACCCGCATGGACAACCTGGTGCAGATCGGGCACAACGTCCGTCTCGGTCGGTGTTGTGTAGTCGTGGCCCAGGCGGGCATTTCCGGATCGACAACCTTGGGTGATTTCGTGGTCGTCGCCGCGCAGGCCGGCGTGACGGGTCATCTGCGGATCGGCCGGCAGGCCCGGATCGGCGCGCAGGCCGGGGTGATGGAGGATGTGCCCGTGCGCACCGACGTGCTCGGCAGCCCCGCCCGTCCGGCGCGCGAGTTCTGGCGGGCCGTGGCTACATTGTATCGGGCGGCGCGCGAGGGGCGACGCAAGGCGGATTGACGATGGATGGGACGGACGCGGCCGTGACGGCTGAGCCCAAGGCCGAGACCAGGCGGATCGAGGTGCTCGACATCGCGCGCATCATGCATGCGATTCCGCATCGGTTTCCCTTTCTGCTGGTCGACCGGGTGGTCGATGTCGTGGCGAACGAGAGCGCGATCGGCATCAAGAACGTGTCGATCAACGAGAACTACTTCCAGGGCCACTTCCCGACGCATCCGGTGATGCCGGGCGTGCTGATCATCGAGAGCATGGCGCAGACCGCGGCCGTGCTGGTGGTCGAGACGCTGGGCGACGATGCCGCCGGCAAGCTCGTCTACTTCATGATGGTCGAGAACGCGAAGTTCCGCCGCCCCGTGGTGCCCGGCGATCAGATGCGCATCCATGTCCGCAAGGACCGCAACCGCGGCAATGTCTGGAAATTCTCGGCCGAAGCGAAGGTCGACGGGCAGGTCGTGGCCGAATCCAGCTTCGCGGCGATGATCCTGGACCGCTGAGACGATGGCCGATGTCCACTCCACGGCGCAGGTCGCGCCCGGCGCGCGGCTGGCCGCCGGCGTCCGCGTCGGCGCCTATTCGGTCATCGGTGCGGATGCCGTGCTCGGCGAGGGCGTCGAGATCGCCTCGCATGTCGTGATCGACGGCCACACCGCGCTCGGGTCCGGCGTGCGGGTGATGCCATTCGCCACGATCGGCCTGCCGCCGCAGGACGTGAAGTACCGGGGCGAGCCGACGCGCGTCGAGATCGGCCCGCGCACGCTGGTGCGCGAGCATGCGACGATCCATCGCGGCAGTGTCGGCGGCGGGCTGACGCGCATCGGCGCGGACTGCATGATCATGTGCGTCGCCCACGTCGCGCATGACTGCGAGCTCGGTGACGGGGTGATCGTCGCCAACAACGTGATGTTCGGCGGCCACGCCAAGGTGGGCGACAACGCCTATATCGGCGGCGGCGCCGCGATCCATCAGTTCGTACGCATCGGCCGCAACGCCGCCGTCGGTGGTATGAGCGGCGTCGAGGGCGACGTCATTCCGTTCGGCCTGGTGATGGGCAACCGTGCGCGGCTGACCGGGCTCAATCTGGTCGGGCTGAAACGCCGCGGTTTCGCGCGCGCCGAGATCAACGCGCTGCGCGCCGCCTTCCGCCTGCTGTTCAGAGACGAGAACGGCACCTTCGCGCTGCGCGTTGCCGAGGCCGTTCGCCGGCATCCGACCGATGCCCTGGTGCAGGAGGTGATCGGCTTCATGCGCGCGGGCGGGCGGCGGCCGCTCTGCCGTGCTGCCGGTCCGGCCGAGCTCGATCTCGGCGAGGAGGCCGAGGCCAACGGGGCGGTCGAGACCGCCGCCTGATCCGTGACTGAGGGCACGCTCGGCATCATCGCCGGTGGTGGGCAGGTTCCCGCACAGTTGGCGGCCGCCGTCGCCGCCACCGGTCGCCCTCTGTTCGTGCTCGCGCTCGATGGCCATGCGGATCGCGCCAGCCTCGCCGCGTTTCCCAACGCCACCATTCGGCTCGGCGCGGTGGGCGAGGGGCTTGCGCAGCTGCGCGCGCATGGCGTGACCGACCTCGTGCTGGTCGGCACGGTGCGCCGGCCCTCGCTGCTCACGCTGATGCCCGATGCGGACGGCGCGCGGCTGCTCGCGCGGATCGGTCGCGCCGCCTTCGCGGGCGATGACGGGCTGCTGTCGGCGATCGTGCGCGTGCTCGAGGACGAGGGGTTCCGCGTGCACGGCGTGCACGACGTGATGGCCGGGCTCACCGCGCCTGCGGGCGTGCTCACCGCGCGCGCGCCCTCCGCCGAGGACGAGGCTGATATCCTGCGCGGTGCGGCCGTCTGCCGCCTGCTCGGTGAGGCGGATGTCGGCCAGGCGGTGGTGGTCCAGCAGGGGCTGGTGCTCGGCGTCGAGGCGATCGAAGGGACGGATGCGCTGCTCGTGCGCTGCGGCGAGCTGCGCCGCAGCGGTCCCGGCGGCGTCCTGGTGAAGCGCGCCAAGCCCGGCCAGGAGTTGCGCGCGGATCTGCCGACGATCGGCGTGCGCACGGTCGAGGGGGCGGCGGCCGCGGGACTCGCCGGCATCGCGGTGGAGGCGGAGCGCACGCTGATGCCCGAGCGTGCGGCGACTATCGCAGCGGCCGATTCGCGCGGGCTGTTTCTGGTCGCGCGGCGCTTCACGCCCTGAGCGCACCCGCCTACTCTGCCTCCCTCATCCGAGGAGGGACTCCATGAGCGACGGCCGTTTCCTGCACACGATGATCCGGGTCGGCGATCTCGACCGCAGCGTGAAGTTCTACACCGAGCTGCTCGGCATGAAGGAGCTGCGCCGGCGCGACGTGCCCGACGGCAAGTACACGCTCGCCTTCGTCGGCTACGGCGATGAGTCCGCCAACGCCGTGATCGAGCTCACCTACAACTACGGCGTGGAGAAATACGAACTCGGCACCGGCTTCGGACATCTCGCGATCGGCGTGCCCGACATCACGTCGGCGGTCGAGAGGGTGCGCGCGTCCGGCGGAAAGGTGACGCGCGAGCCGGGGCCGGTAAAGTTCGGCACCACCGTGATCGCGTTCGTCGAGGACCCGGACGGCTACAAGATCGAGCTCATCGAGCGCAAGCCGTCCTGAGGCGGCGATGGACCCGCGCGACCGCTGGTTCGAGGACTACCGCGAGGGCGAGACGATTCCGTTCGGCGACCGCACGGTGACCGCCGAGGAGATCATCGCCTTCGCGCGCGAGTACGATCCGCAATCGTTCCATCTGAGCGAGGAGGGCGGGCGCGCCACCCCCTATGGCGGGCTGATCGCCTCAGGCTGGCACACCGCCTCGCTAACGATGCGCATGCTGGTCGAGCACGTGCTGACGCGCCACGGCCTCGGCTCGCCCGGGCTCGACGAGCTGCGCTGGCTGGCGCCGGTGCGGCCCGGTGACCGGCTGCGCTGGCAGGTGACGGTGCTGGAGGCGCGACGGTCGCGCTCGAAGCCCGATCGCGGCATCGTCCGCCAACGCGTCGAGGCGTTCAATCAGAAGGGGGAGCAGGTGCTGTCGTGGACGGCGGCGGGGCTGGTGCGCTGCCGCACGCCGGCACCCGACGCGGCAGGCTGATGGGCTTCGTCCATCTCCGCGTCCACTCCGCCTACTCGCTGTCGGAAGGCGCGATCAAGCTGGAGACCCTGCCGACGCTCGCGGCGCAGGCGAACATGCCGGCGGTGGCGCTGACCGACACCAACAACCTGTTCGGCGCGCTGGAGTTCTCCTCCGCCTGCGCCAAGGCCGGCATCCAGCCGATCGTCGGGATCGAGCTGGCGCTGGCCCGCGAGACCGCCGAGGCCTCGCTGCACACCGATCCCGTCGTGCTGCTGGCAAAGGACGAGGCAGGGCTTGCCAATCTCATGCGGCTTGCCTCGCGCGCGCATCTCGAGCCCGCACCCGGCGCGCCGCCGCATGTGCCGCTTGCCGCCGTGCTCGATCACGCGGACGGGCTGCTGCTGCTGACGGGCGGCACGCGCGGCCCGCTCGCGCGGCTGCTGCTCGACGGCCAGGAGGCGGCGGCGCGGCACTGGTTGGAGCGCCTCGCGCAGCGCTTCGGCGAGCGGCTCTGCGTCGAGCTGCACCGCCACGGCGTGGCCGAGGAGCGCGCGGTCGAACCCGGCATGCTCGCACTCGCCGATGCGCTCGGCCTGCCGATCGTCGCCACCAATGACTGCTTCTTCGCCACCCCCGAGATGCACGAGGCGCATGATGCGCTGCTCTGCATCGCCGACCGGCGCCTGGTGTCGGAGGAGGATCGCCGGCGGGTCACGCCCGAGCACTGGTTCAAGGACGAACCGGCGATGCGCGCGGCCTTCGCCGATCTGCCGGAAGCCTGCGACAACACCGTCGCCCTCGCGCGCCGCTCGGCGGTGATGGCGCGGCCGCGCGCCCCGCTCTTGCCGGTCAGCCCCAAGGTGCAGCCCGGCCGGAGCGAGGCCGAAACGGTGCGCGCGATGGCCGAGGCCGGGCTCGCGCGCCGGCTCGCTTCCCTCGGCATCGACGAGACGGGTGCGGCGCCATACCGCCAGCGGCTCGACTACGAGCTCGGCGTGATCGAGGCGATGGGCTTCGCCGGCTACTTCCTGATCGTCGCCGACTTCATCCAGTGGGCGAAGGCGCAGGGGATTCCTGTCGGACCCGGACGCGGGTCGGGCGCCGGGTCGGTCGCGGCCTGGGCGCTCGCGATCACCGATCTCGATCCGACCCGGTTCGGCCTGCTGTTCGAGCGTTTCCTCAACCCCGAGCGCGTGTCGATGCCGGACTTCGACATCGATTTCTGCCAGGACCGGCGCGACGAGGTGATCGCCTATGTGCGGCGCGAGTACGGCGCCGATCGCGTCGCGCAGATCATCACCTTCGGCAAGCTCCAGGCGCGCGCGGTGGTGCGCGATGTCGGCCGCGTGCTCGGCCTGCCGTTCGGGCTCGTCAACAAGATCGCCGAGCTGATCCCGAACAACCCCGCCAAGCCCGTGACGCTCGCGCAGGCGATCGAGGGCGATCCGATGCTGCGCGCGATGCGCGACGAGGATGAGCAGGTGGCGCGGCTGATGGAGATCGCGCTCCAGCTCGAAGGGCTCTACCGCCACGCCTCCACCCACGCCGCCGGCGTGGTGATCGGCGACCGGCCGCTGATCGAGTTGATCCCGCTCTACCGCGATCCGCGGTCGGAGATGCTGGTCACGCAGTACTCGATGAAGCATGTCGAGCAGGCGGGGCTGGTGAAGTTCGACTTCCTCGGCCTCACCACGCTGACGATCCTGCGTCGCGCGCACGAGATGCTGCGCTCCTTGGGCATCGACGTGGATCTCGACCGGCTGCCGCTCGATGACGCGCGCACCTACGCGATGCTCCAGCACGGCGACGCGGCCGGCGTGTTCCAGTTCGAGAGCCAGGGCATGCGCGACGTGCTGCGCCAGATGCGCCCCGATCGGTTCGAGGACCTGATCGCCGCGGTGGCACTCTATCGCCCCGGCCCGATGGCGAACATCCCGGCCTATTGCGCGCGCAAGCATGGCGAGCCCTGGGAGCCGCCGCACGAGGCGATCCGCGACATCCTGGAAGAAACCTACGGCATCATGGTCTACCAGGAGCAGGTGATGCAGATCGCGCAGGTGCTGGCGGGCTACTCGCTCGGCGGCGCCGACCTGCTGCGGCGCGCGATGGGCAAGAAGATCCGCGCCGAGATGGAGCAGCAGCGCGCGGTGTTCACCGAAGGCGCCGTCGGGCGCGGCATCGATCCGGCCAAGGCGGCCGAGATCTTCGACATGATGGAGAAATTCGCCGATTACGGCTTCAACAAGAGCCACGCCGCGGCGTATGCGCTGGTCGCCTACCAGACGGCCTGGGTGAAGGCGAACCACCCGGTGGTGTTCCTCGCCGCCTCGATGTCGCTCGCGATCGCCAATACCGACAAGCTCGCCAGCCTGAAGGCCGAGGCCGAACGCATGGACATCGAGGTGCTGCCGCCGGACCTCAACGCCTCGGATGCCGACTTCCAGATCGAGCGCGGCGCGGACGGCGCCCTGCGCATCCGCTACGCGCTCGCGGCCGTGAAGAAGGTCGGGCGCGCGGCGATGCAGGGCGTTGTCGCCGAGCGTCAGCGCGGCGGGCCGTTCCGCTCGATCGCCGACTTCGCCGCCCGCATCGATCCGCGCCACCTGAACCGGATGCAGATCGAGTATCTCGCCCATGCCGGCGCCTTCGACAGCATCGAGCCGAACCGCCGCCGCGTCGCCGAGGGGGCGGAGGCGATCATCCGCCGCGCGGCCGCCACGGCCGAGGACCGTGCGAGCCATCAGATCGGCCTGTTCGGCGGCAACGGCCCGGAGCCGCTGCGGCTGCCCGAGGTGCCGGACTGGCCGATCATGGAGCGGCTGGCGCACGAGGCCGAGGCGGTCGGGTTCCACCTGACCAGGCACCCGCTCGATGCCTATGCGGCGGCGCTGCGCCGGCTCGGCGTGGTGCGTGCGGCCGCGATCGCCGCGCGTGTGGCCGCCGGCGCCGGGCGGCTCAAGCTCGCCGGCTCGGTGGTGGCAGCGAAGGAGCGGCCAACCCGCACCGGCTCGAAGATGTGCTGGCTGCGGCTCTCCGACGCCTCGGGCAGCTACGAGGTGACGCTGTTCAGCGAGGTGCTGAGCCGGGTGCGGCCACTGCTCGTCGCCGGCGAGCGGCTGCTGGTGACGGCGGATGCGCGCGCCGAGGGCGAAACCGTGCGGCTGACCGCGGTCGAGGTCGAGAAGCTGGACCCAGCGGTCGCTGGCGCCGGCACCGGGCTCAAGGCTTGGCTCGCCGATGGCGCGGCGATCGCGCCGATCAAGGCGATGCTGAGCGAGGCCGGGCGGGGCAAGGGCCGGGTGATCCTGGCGCCGCGCCTGCCGGCCGGTCAGGAGATCGAGGTGGCGCTGCCGGGCGGATTCGCGATCTCGCCGGCGCTGGTGCCGGCGATCGCGGCACTGCCCGGAGTGATGCGGGTCGAGGAGCTGTAGTCGCGCTCAGCGGGCCTGGGCCAGCACCCTGTCGGCCCAGGTCTCAAGTTCGCGGGCAGACTGGTTCACCGTGCCGACCTGGCGGTGCAGCGTGCCGAGTCGGGTCGAGAGCCCGACCGCGCCGCCCTCCAGCGCGTGCACCGCCGCACCGAGTTCGCCGAGACTCGCGCGGAACCCGGCCATCGCCTCGCGCTGTTCGGCCAGCGCCGCTTCGAGCGCGGCGAGTGCCGCGGTCAGCCGATCCTGGTCGCGGGCGGGGTCGGCGGCGGGCTGGCGCGTGCGCCCGATCGGAAATGGGATGACCTGCGCCGTCTCGTCCTGGTCCATGACCTAATTCCCCTGCAACGCCTCGGTGGTTAATGAGACGTTAAAGCGGGCCGGCAAATCAATCCCCGCGTGTGTATGCAGGGGTCTCAGCCGAACAGCAGTGCCATCAGCACGGCGGACAGGATCACCACCACGGCG
>CAZHMM010000050.1:0-8388 GCA_964533585.1 uncultured Elioraea sp. | reverse complement strand
CACGGCGGACAGGATCACCACCACGGCGAGCGTCAGCAGCCGGCGCAGCCAGAGATAGCGCGACGGCACCAGCCCCTCGCGGCCGCCGCTCTCCTCCGCCGCCCAGACCGCGAGGAAGCCGGCGATCAGGACGGTCAATCCGGCCCAGGCCGGCAGCAGCAGCGCGCCCCAGGCGATCAGCGCCGGCACCACGCCCAGGCTGAGGCGCGTGCGCGCGTGCCGGGTCTCGGCCTCGGCGGTGGCGGCGAGGGCCAGCCCCCAGTGGACGGCACCGAGGAAGGCGAGGATCACCGCGCCATAGGCGATCAGGGCGGTCAGCGCGAGGCCGCGCCAGCCCTCGGGGCCGATGAAGGCGCCGGCGGCGCAGACGGCAAAGGGGATCAGGCCGCCAAGGCCGAGCCAGAAGGCGGGGAAGGGCAGCCCGCGCGCCATCAGCCCGAAACCGCGGCGATGCGGGCGAGCGTCTCCTCGCGGCCGAGCGCTGCGGCGACGTCGAACACCGGCGGCGAGGTGGTCGAGCCCGTCAGCGCCGCCCGCAGCGGCATGGCAAGATCCTTCAATTTCATCGCCTTGGCTTCGGCCTGCGCGCGGGTCGCGGCTTCGAGCGCAGCCGGCTCCCAGCTCACGCCGGCCCACGACGCCGCGAGCTCACGCAGCGCGATTCGCGCTTCGGGCGTCAGCAGGCCCTCCGCCTTCGGCTCCATCGGCAGCGGCACCGTGCGGACAAGGAATGCAGCGGAATCAGTAAGGTCCTCAAGCGTCCGGGCACGCTCCTTCAGCCCCGCCATCAGCTTGCCGATCCGCTCGGCGGTGATCGCGCCGACCGCGCCCTCGGTCCGCCGCGCCAGCCGCTCCAGCACCAGCTTCGTCAGCCGGTCGTCCTCTGCCCGGCGCAGCCAGATGCCGTTCAGATGCGCGAGCTTCTGGTAGTCGAAACGCGCGGCCGCCCGGCCGACATCGGCGAGATCGAAGATGCCGGCCGCCTCCGCCATGGCGATCACCTCGATGTCGCCATGCCCCCAGCCGAGCCGCAGCAGGTAGTTCGCCACCGCCTCGGGCAGATAGCCCTGGTCGCGGAAGTCGAGCACCGAGACGGCGCCGTGACGCTTGGAGAGCTTCGCCCCGTCCTGGCCGTGGATCAGCGGGATGTGGGCGAAGGCGGGCCGCGGCCAGCCCATCGCGTCATAGACCTGGCACTGGCGGAAGGTGTTCGTCAGGTGGTCGTCGCCGCGGATCACGTGGGTGATGCCCATGTCGTGATCGTCCACCACAACCGCATGCAGATAGGTCGGCCGCCCGTCCGAGCGCAGGATGATCATGTCGTCGAGTTCGGCGTTGGCGACCCGCACGCTGCCCTGGACGAGATCCTCCACCACCGTCTCGCCCTCGCGCGGCGCCTTCAGTCGGATCGCGCCCGCGACACCGGCGGGAGCCTCGGCAGGGTCGCGGTCGCGCCACGCGCCGTCGTAGCGCGGCGGGCGGCCCTCGGCGGCGGCGCGTTCGCGCATCGCCTGAAGCTCCTCCGGCGTCTCGTAGGCGTAGTAGGCGCGCCCCATCGCGACCAGCGCGCGCGCCACCTCGGCGTGGCGCTGCTGCCGTGCCCGCTGCGAGACGGGCGGCTCATCCGGCGGGATGCCCAGCCAGGTCAGGCTTTCGATGATCTGCTCGACCGCGCCCGGCACTTCGCGCGCGGTGTCGGTGTCCTCGATGCGCAGCAGATAGCGCCCGCCATGGCGGCGCGCGAACAGCCAGTTGTAGAGCGCGGTGCGCGCGCCGCCGATGTGCAGGAAGCCGGTCGGCGAGGGGGCGAAGCGGGTGACGACGGACATCGGAACTCCTCCGGGCGCGGTCGCTTAGCACGCGGCCGGGGCGGCTGTAGAGTGCGCGTCATGGTTGCGGGCGCATGAACACCGTCGCGCTTGCCCGGTTCGGCGCGTTCGATCGCGCCGGATGGCGCGCTTGGCTCGCCGGGCTCGGCGCGCTCGCGGCCGCCGAGCGGGCGCGGCTGGTCCTATGGCTGCCGGTCGGGATGGCGGTGGGCGTGGCCTGGTACTTCGCCCTCGCCGCCGAGCCGCCGCTCTGGGCGAGCGCGATCGCCTTGGCGTTCGGGCTCGGTGCGGTGGCGTTGGCCCGCCGCACGGCGCTCGGCCTGTCGGTTGCCGTGGCCGTGCTCGCCGTCGCGGCGGGATTCGCGGCCGCGCAGCTCCGCACGGCGATGATGCCGCCCGCGATGCATGGGCTGCCGTTCCGCGCCGTGGTCGCCGAGGGCACGGTGGCCGCGGTCGACGCGCTGCCGGAGGGGCGACGGGTCCGGCTCTCGGCGGTGCGGCTCGCGCCGGACGCGCCGGTGCTGCCGCGCGACCTCCGGCTCCGCCTCGCGCCGGGTGATGCGACGCCGCTTGTTCCTGGCGACCGGGTGCGGCTGCGCGGCTTGGTCCGCCCGCCCGGCGCGCCGGCCGCGCCTGCCGCCTTCGACTTCCAGCGCGTCGCCTTCTTCGACCGGCTCGGCGGGGTCGGGTTCGCGCTCGGACCGGTGGAGGTGGTGGCACCCGCCGCTGCGTCTTCGGCCGGGCAGAGACTGGCGGCGCTGCGCCAGGACGTGGTCGCGCGCACGCTTGCCGCCGTGCCGGGCACCGAGGGCGCGGTTGCGGCCGCGCTGCTGACCGGCCAGCGCGGCGCGATCCCGGCCGAGGAGTTGGACCGCATCCGTACCTCGGGGCTTGCGCATCTTCTCGCGGTCTCGGGGCTGCATGTCGGCATCGTCGCCGCCCTCTGCTTCCTGCTGGTCCGGCTCGCGCTCGGGCTCTGGCCCTGGGCGCTCCTGAACCTTCACGTGAAGAAGATCGCCGCAGTCGCTGGAGTCATTGGCGGACTCGGCTACATGCTGCTGACCGGCAGCCAGGTACCGATGCAGCGCGCGATCGCCATGGCCGCGCTGTTCGCGCTCGCCGTCGTGCTGGACCGGACCGGCGTGGGGTTGCGCGCACTGGCGCTCGCCGGCTGCGTGGTCCTGCTGATCCAGCCCGAGGCGTTGCTCGGCCCCTCGTTCCAGATGAGCTTCGCCGCAGTGCTGGCGCTGATCGCGGCCTGGGAGGCTGTGCGTGCGACCTGGCTTGCGCCGACGCGCCATCGCACGCTGCTGCGTCGCGTGTCCTATGGCGTCGGAGCGCTCGCCTTCACCTCGCTGGTCGCCTCCGCCGCGACCGCACCGTTCGCTGCGTTCCACTTCCAGCGCATCCAGATCTACGGCATCGCCGCCAACGCGCTCGCCGTGCCGCTGACCTCGATCTGGGTGATGCCCTGGGGCATGGCGGCGCTGGCGCTGATGCCGCTCGGGCTGGAGGGGCTGGCGCTGCATCCGATGGCGCTCGGCATCAGCGGGATCCTGGCGGTCGCGCGCGAGGTCGCGTCCTGGCCGGGAGCGGCGCCGCGGCTGCCGGCGATGCCCGGCTGGGGTGTGGCCGCCTGCGGGCTCGGGCTCTGCTGGCTCTGTCTCTGGCGCACGCGGCTCCGTTTGTTCGGCATGCTGCCGCTCGCCATCGGGCTTGCCTCGCTCTGGCTGATCCGTCCGCCCGACATCCTGGTCTCGCCCGACGCCCGGCTGATCGCGATCCGCGCCGAGGGCGCGCTGCATGCGCAGAGCCTTCAAGGCGTGAGCCGATTCGTGCGCGGCATCTGGGAGGAGCGCTCGGGCGGGCTCGCCGTCGTGCCGCTGCCCGAGACCGGCCGGCCCGCGGCCTCGATCGACTGCACGTCAGGCGCCTGCGTGATCGGCGAGGTGGCGGTGCTGCTGCGCGGTGACGCGCCGGGGCGCTGGTGCGGCCGCGTCGCGGTGGTGATCTCCGCCGAGCCGGTGCGGGCGCGCTGCGCCGGCTCGGCGGTGATCGACCGGTTCTCGGTCTGGCGCGACGGCGCGCACGCGGTGTGGCTCGGCTCCCCGCCGATCGTGCTGTCGGACCGCGCCTGGCGCGGCGAGCGGCCCTGGGTCGCGCCGGTGCCGCGCACCCGCGCCCAGCGCGAGGCCGATGCGCTGCCGCCGGCGCCACGCGACGAGTAACCCTTCCTCAATAGGCAGAGGCGCATGGTGCGATCGGAGGAGACCGATGCCACCGATCGCCGACACCGACCCCGGCTGGTACCGCGCCCAGAAGCGGCTTCTGGACGAGGTCGAGCACGGCGTGCGCGAGGCCAACCGCGCGGTCATCGGCCAGCGCGTTCCCGAGCTGACCCGCGATGCGTTCCTGCGGCTTGCCACCGTGGTGGCACGGCTGCGCGCCGAGTACCTCGCCGCCGCATTGGCGCTCGGCAAGGACACGCGCGGCGCCGTCAGCGCCGACGAGATCGCGCGGCTCGCCAAGCTCCGCAGCGCCTATGACGAGACGCGGATGGCGTTCGAGGCGCTGGAGCGCGCGCTCAGCCGTGGCTACGTCGACATCGCCGATCCGCGCCTGAGCCGCACGCCGTTCTGAGAGCGGGTCAGGCCACCGCCACCCACGCGATCGCGAGCGCGACCACCACCGCGACGACGGAAATCGTCAGGATGCGCCAGAGGCCGGTGCGCTCACCCTGGCGCACACGGGTCGCCGGCCGGATCGGCGGCAGCGCGTCGTCCTTCGGCGTCTCCGTCATGGTCCTCCTCGCGCGTTGCGGCTGATCCGAGCCTAACGCGCGTGGGGAGGGGGCGTCCCCTATTCGCCGGCGAGCCGCATCGCCGGCACCGGGCTTGCGAGCCGCATCAGCGCCGCGACGTCGCGCGCCGAGCCGAGCCCCAGCACCGCCTCGGCCAGCGCAGCCGCCCGCTCCTGGCCCATGACGCGATCGACAAGCCCGTGGAACTTCGCCGCAAGCTCCTGATCCGTCAGAAAATTGTCCGGCTCGCCCTTGGGCACCACAACCTTGCGCGCGACCGTCCCGGCCTTGGTGGTCACCGTGACCTTGCCGGACATGTTGGCCGGGAACTCGGCCTCGATCTCGGGGTCCTGGACGCAGCGCACCTTCCGGGCGAGGGCGCGCACGGCGGGGTCGTCGAGCAGGCGGTAGCTGTCCCAGCCCATCGCCCCTGTGGCGAGCGCGGCCGCGACCACGAAGGGGCCGCTGAACTGGCCGTCCACGACGTTCCTCGGCTCGATCTTCTGCTCGTGCGGCGCGCCGATCAGCAGCATGCCCTTGGCCGGCAGCCCGACCGTGACCGCTTCGATCGCCTCGGGGGTGAGCCCGTGCTCGGCGCGCAGCGCGATCGCCGCGTCGATCGCGGCATGGCCGTAGCGGCAGGAGGGATAGGGCTTCACGGCGGTATGCATGGTCTCGAACACCTGGCCGAGCTGGTCGAGCACCCGCTCGGGCGTGGGCGCCGGGGCATAGGCGCGCAGGAAGCCGTGCCGTCCCTCGATCGCCTCGGCGGCACCGCGGAACCCCTCGCGCGCGAGCATCGCCGCCGCAAGCCCCGCCATCGCCGACCAGCCGACCTGGAAGCGCTTTGTCCAGGCGCCGTTGGCGAGGAACTGCAGGCTGCCCGCGGCCTGGCTCAGCGCGATGCCGAACGCATCGGCGATCGCGCCGGCGTCGAGCCCGAACACCCGGCCCGCCGCAGCGGCGGCGCCAAAGGCGCCGCAGGTGGCGGTCGGGTGATAGCCGCGGTCATAGTGCTCGCCCGCCGGCAGGGCGAGGGCGAGGCGACAGGTCACCTCATAGCCGGCGACGATCGCGGCCAGCGTATCCGCGCCCGAGGCGCCGGTCAGCTCGGCGGCGGCGAGCGCGGCCGGGATCACCGGCGCGCCCGGATGCAGGCTGCCGGCGGCATGGGTGTCATCGAAATCCAGGCTGTGGCCGAGCGCGCCGTTCAGCAGCGCTGCGCCGGCCGGGGTGTAGCGCACGGGGTCGCCGAACACGGTCGCCTCGCCGCCGCAGAGCCCAAGTGCGCGGGCAGCGGCGAGCAGCGCCGGCGTGCTCTCGGCGTCGTGCCGTGCGCGCACCATGTTGCCGACCAGGTCGAGCGTCAGCGCGGCCGCACGCCGCAGCACGGGCTCGGGCAGCGCGGCCGGGGTGACGCCCGCGCACCACGCCGAAAGTTCCGTCGTCACCGCCGTCATGGCCGTTCCTCCTGCCCGATCCCGTGTTCGCGCCACTCTAGAAGCGGTCAGCGCTTCGGGCCAGGGAGGGCGGGTGCATGGCCGCTTCCGCGATTGACCCTGCATGCGCGCCGCGCCTAGCCTCGCCCGGACAACAAGAACGAGGGAGGAGCGCATGCGCCGCCGCGCCATGCTGGGAACGGCCCTTCTGTCGGCACTCGCGCCTTGGGCATCCGCCCGCGCGCAAGCCTGGCCGAGCAAGCCCCTGCGTTTGATCGTCGGCTATGCCCCGGGCGGCACGACCGATATCCTCGCCCGCCTCGTCGCGCCGCATCTCGCCACCGCCCTGGGCCAGCCCGTGGTGGTCGAGAACCGGCCGGGTGCGGGCGGCAATGTCGGCACGGCCGCGGTCGCGCGCGCCGAGGCGGACGGGTACGCCCTGGTGATGGGCACGGGCGGCACGCTGACCATCAACCCGGCCATCTACGCGCAGATGCCGTTCGATCCAGAGAAGGATCTCGCGCCGGTCTCGCTGATCGCGGCGGTGCAGAACGTGATGGCGGTGAATGCTGAACTGCCGGTGCGCAGCGTCGCCGAGTTCATCGCCTACGCGAAGCAGCGGCCGGGGCAGGTGTTCTTCGCCTCCTCCAGCGTCGGCTCGGCCTCGCATGTCGCGGGCGAGCTGCTGAACATCCTGGCCGGCGTGCAGATGGTGCACGTGCCCTATCGCGGCAGCGCGCCGGCGCTCGCCGATCTCGTCGCCGGCCACGGCGTGCAGGTGACGCTCGACAACCTGCCGGCCTTCATCGGCGCGATCCAGGACGGGCGGCTGCGCGCCCTCGCGGTGACGGGCGCGAACCGCTCGCCGGTGCTGCCCGACGTGCCGACCATGCAGGAGGCGGGGGTGCGCGACTTCGAGGTCACCACCGTGTTCGGCCTGCTGACCACCGGTGGGACGCCGGCGGAGATCGTCGCCCGGCTGCACCGCGAGACGGTCGCCGCGGTGCGCCGGCCGGAGATCACCCAGCGGATCAAGGATCTCGGTGCCGAGCCGGTGGCCAGCACGCCGGACGAGTTCGCCGCCGTGATCGCGCGCGACATCGCCAAGTGGCGCGACGTCGTCCGCCGGGCCGCGATCCAGCCGATCTGACCGCCCGCACGTGGGGATGTGATCGCGCTTTCGTTGAGCCGCTCGCCCGACGGTGGCAGACAGAAGGGGTGATCGCGACTCGACCCACCCGCCGCGGCGTGCTCGCCGGCCTTGCCACCCTCGCCGCGACCCGCGCCGAGGCATCGCTGCCGTTCGACCGCTGGCTTGCCGAGTTGCGCAGCGAGGCACTGCGCTCCGGCATCAGCCAGGGCACGGTGCGGACGGCATTGACCGGCCTCGGGCCGATCCCGCGCGTGATCGAGCTCGACCGGCGCCAGCCCGAGCGACGGCTCACCTGGGCCGAGTACCGCGACCGCGTCGTCGCCGAGCCGCGGATCAGCAACGGCAGGCGCGCCTTCGCCGACAACCGGCTGCTGCTCGATGCGGTTGAGGAGCGGTTTGGCGTCGCCGGCCGCACGGTCACCGCGATCTGGGGCATCGAGAGCAATTACGGCACCGCCACCGGCGGCTTCCCGGTGATCCAGGCGCTGGCCACGCTGGCGCATGACGGGCGGCGGTCCGCCTTCTTCCGCGGCGAGCTGATCAGCGCACTGCGCATCCTCGACCAGGGCCATATCGCGCTCGAGCGCATGACCGGCTCCTGGGCCGGGGCGATGGGCCAGCCGCAGTTCATGCCCGGCTCGTTCCTCGCCTATGCGGTCGACTTCAACGGCGATGGGCGGCGCGACATCTGGGACAGCCGCGAGGACGCGCTCGGCTCGATCGGCAACTACCTCGCGCGCGCGAACTGGCGCGCCGGCGAGCCATGGGGCTTCGAGGTGCGGCTGCCGGCGGGCTTCGACATTGGGCTCGCCGACGGACGGGCGATGCGGCCGCTCTCGGCCTGGGGCCCGCTCGGCGTGCGCCGCGCGGACGGCGGGCCGCTCGGCCAGTCGGAGATTCCGACCGCGATCGCCGCGCCGGATGGCGCCGGCGGCCAGGCCTTCGCGATCCACCGCAACGCGCAGGCGATCCGCCGCTACAACAACAGCATCTATTACGTGCTGGCGGTGGGGCTGCTGTCCGACCTGGTCGGCTAGCGCCGCGCGCCAAGGAGACGCGATGGCCTCGATCCTGACCACACGGCGTCTGCTGCTCGGCAGCGCCGGCGCGCTCGCTGGCCTGCCCGCCGCCGCCCAGCAGCGGGCCGGACAGCGCCAGCCCGCGCAG
>CAZHMM010000049.1:0-22614 GCA_964533585.1 uncultured Elioraea sp. | reverse complement strand
ACGGCGGCGATCAGCGCCGCCGGCACTGGCTCGCGCGCGACATCGGCATAGGCGGCGCGCGCCGCCTCGCGCGCCTCACGCAACGCCGCGAGCCGCCGGGCGAGCGCGGGATCGGCCGCGACCGCCTCGCGCACCCGCGCCGCCTCGTCGGCGCCCAGCTCGCCATCGGCATAGGCGGTGAGAACGTCGTCAGAGACCGATGCGCCGCTCATGGCACGTCCTCGTCCTGCACCTGGCCCAGCGCACGCGCGAGCTTCACCCGCGCGCGCGACAGTCGGCTCATCACCGTGCCCACCGGCACCTCCAGCACCTCCGCGGCCTCGCGGTAGGAGAGCTCCTCGACACAGACCAGCACCACCACCTCGCGGCTCTCCGGCGGCAGCGCCGCGATCGCCTCGCGCGCCTTGGCCAGCATCAGCCGGGTCTCCGTCACCGCCCCTCCGTCCCATCCCGCCTGCTCCGCAACCTCGTCGAGGGCGGCGTGCTCGCCGCCGCGGGCACCGGACCGCCGGGCCGCATCGATCCAAACGTTGCGGAGGATGCGGAACATCCATGCGTCGAGGCGCGTTCCTGGCTGAAATGTGCCACGCGCACGCAAGGCCCGCTCGCAGGCGCTCTGCACGAGGTCGTCGGCCCGATCCGGCGAGCCGGCGAGCGCGCGGGCGAAGCGCCGAAGCCTCGGCAGCAGGGCGACGAGATCATGGGCGAAGTCGGAAGCCACGCGGCGGGGGTCCTGCTGGCGGATCGAGGGGCGGGAGCGGCGAGATTAGGCCGAGCCGCCCGCGATCGGGTAGGCTCGGCCCCCATGCAGGGACGCACGGGCAGGTCCGGGATGGTTCCCCTGGGCTGGCTGCTGCCGGCGATCGTGCTCGGATTCGCTCTGGCCCAGCCTGCCGTGGCCGACGACGATTCCGACGACGGCGGTCCGGCCGCCGCCGCCGGCGCGCCCGGCGGCGGCGAGGGGCGCGGCGGGCGGATGGATCTCGGCCCCAATCCGGGCACCGATTTCCGCCGCGACGTCCGCAGCCTGATGGGCATGCTGTTCGGCCGCCCGGCCCCCTCGCGCCGGCCCCTGCCCCTGCCGCCGGCCGCACCCGATGCGCCGGAGGAGGAGGCGAGCGAGATCGTCGCGCGCGGCCTCAGCCCGACCGCACGTGCTGAGGCCCTCGCCGAGGGCTTCACCGTGGTCGCCGAGCGCGGCGCGCTGGCCCGTCTGCGCGCGCCGCCCGGGGTCGACACCACGGCCGCGCGCGACCGGCTGCGCGCGATCGCGCCGGCCGCGACGGTCGATCTGAA
This sequence comes from uncultured Elioraea sp., assembly GCA_964533585.1. Classification (GTDB taxonomy): domain Bacteria; phylum Pseudomonadota; class Alphaproteobacteria; order Acetobacterales; family Acetobacteraceae; genus Elioraea. The sequence goes on along the minus strand of CAZHMM010000049.1, from coordinate 21,318 downwards.
CCATCTCTACCGCCCAGGCTCGGCCGCACCGGGATGTCGCGGCGCGGACTGCGCAGCCCCCTTCCTCGCCTTGATCGCCTGGCCCGAGACGCCCTCCTGCGGCGCCGGGCTGACCGTCGGGCTGATCGACACGCCGGTCGATCCATCGTTGCCAGCGCTCGCCGGCCGTGTCGAGGTCGTTACGGCGCGCGCGCCCGACCGCGCCCCGGCCTCGGCCGCGCACGGCACCGCGGTTGCGACGCTGCTGGCCGGGGCCGGCACCGGCGCGGGACGCGGCCTGCTGCCGCGGGCACGCGTGATCGCGGTCGATGCCTTCCACCGCCGGCCCGAGGGCGACGCGGCGGACGCGTTCGACATCGCCGAGGCGATCGGGCTGCTGGCCGAGCGCGGCGTGGCGGTGGCAGCGATGGCCTTCGCCGGCCCCGCCAACGCGGTGGTGGACGAGGCCGGCGCGGCGGCGGCCGCGCGGGGAATGTCGGCGGTCGCGGCGTCGGGCAATGACGGGCCGCGCGCGCCGCCGCGCTACCCTGCCGCGCATCCTTGGGCGACGGCGGTCACCGGGGTAGACCGCAACGCGCGCGTCTTCGCCCAGGCCGTGCGCGGGTCGCATATCGACTTCGCCGCTCCGGGCGTCGGTCTGCCGGTGCTGGTGGCGGCGGATCGTCCGCCGGTCACGCGGTCGGGCACGTCCTATGCCGTGCCGTTCGTCGCGGCGGCGCTGGCGCTTGCACGGACAGCGGGGCTCGGGCCCGTGGAGGCGGCCGAGCGGCTCGCTGCGGCGGCGCGCGATCTCGGCCCACCGGGACGCGACCCGATCTATGGCTGGGGCCTCGTGCGCGCGATCGGGGATTGCTGACGACAGACAGCGGGGCCTTGCGGCCCACCACGCTTGCGGCTACCCGCCTCGCATGACCCGACCCGTGATGCTGGTGGTCCTCGACGGCTGGGGCTGGCGCGAGGACACGGACGACAACGCCATCCGCCTGGCACGCACGCCGAACTTCGACCGGCTCTGGAACACCTGCCCGCACGCCTTCCTGCGCACCTCGGGCAAGGATGTGGGGCTGCCGGACGGGCAGATGGGCAACTCGGAAGTCGGGCATCTGAACCTCGGCGCCGGGCGGGTGGTGATGCAGGACCTGCCGCGCATCGATGCCGCGGTGGCGGATGGCTCGATCACCCGCCTGCCCGCGCTCGCCGCGCTGCTCGCGCGCACCACGGGAACGGTGCATCTGATGGGGCTCGTCTCGCCGGGCGGCGTGCATTCGCACCAGGACCACGCGCTGGCGCTGGCGCGCGCGGTGACGGCGGCGGGCAGGCCGGTGGCGGTGCATGTCTGGCTCGACGGGCGCGACACCGCGCCGCGCGCCTCGGCCGGCGACCTGCCGCCCTTCCTCGCCGCGCTGCCGGAGGGGGCGCGCGTGGCGACGGTCTCGGGCCGCTACTACGCGATGGACCGCGACAACCGCTGGGACCGCGTCGAGCGCGCGTGGCGCGCGATCGCGCTGGCCGATGCGCCGCGCGTCGCCGAGCCGATGCAGGCGGTGCATGCGGCGCATGCAGCGGACGTGACGGACGAGTTCGTTCCGCCCGCGGTGGTGGGCGACTACGCCGGGATGGCGGACGGTGATGCCGTACTGTGCTTCAACTTCCGCGCCGACCGGGTGCGGCAGATCCTGGCCGCGCTGCTCGATCCGGGATTCGATCGTTTCGTGCGCGCGCGGGTGCCGACGGTCGCGGCCGCAGCCGGGATGACGCAGTATTCGGCCGAGCTCGCGCCGCTGATGGGCGCGCTGTTCCCGCCGCAGAGCCTGGAGGGAATTCTCGGCGAGGTGGTGGCGGCGGCAGGGCGGACGCAACTGCGCATGGCGGAGACCGAGAAGTATCCGCACGTCACCTATTTCCTGAACGGCGGGCGCGAGGCGGTGTTTCCGGGTGAGGAGCGGATTCTCGTGCCCTCGCCGAAGGTCGCGACCTATGATCTGCAGCCGGAGATGAGTGCGCCGGAGGTGACGGCGCGTGCGGTGGAGGCGATCCGGTCGGGGCGGTTTGATCTGATCGTGCTCAACTTCGCCAATCCGGACATGGTGGGGCACACGGGCAAGCTCGATGCGGCGATCCGGGCGGTGGAGACGGTGGATGCGGGGTTGGGCCGGATCGCCGAGGCGGTGCGCGAGATGGGCGGGGCGTTGCTGGTGACGGCCGATCACGGCAACGCGGAGCTGATGCGCGATCCGGAGACGGGCGGGCCGCATACGGCGCACACGACCAATCCGGTGCCGGTGCTGCTGATGGGCGGGCCGGCGGGCGCGCGGCTGCGCGATGGGCGGTTGGCGGATGTGGCGCCGACGCTGCTGGCGTTGATGGGGCTCGCGCAGCCGGCGGCGATGACGGGGCGGAGCCTGTTGGTGTAGGCGCGCCGGTCGCGGAAGGTCCAGAAACTCAGTTTCCTGGCGGGTGGGTGCGGGAGGGCAGGGCCCTCCCGCGGCGCCTGGGCAGGCCCGTCATGCGCCGCATCTGCCGGCGGCGCTCGTCCCGATGGGATCGTGTTGGAAAACCAGGCGGACGTGGACGACCGACGCTCAGCGCGCGAACAGCCCGCGCAGCAGCGCGTGGTCAATCGCGGGCACCAGCGCATCGTCGCCCTCTCCGCCGCCCATGTCGCGCGCCGCCACCATCGCATTCAGCACCGATTCCTCGACGCACTGCACCGCTGCCTCGTAGAGCGGATCGATCCGCTCGTCGTTCAGCATCTCCAGCCGCAGATGCGCCGGCGCATCCATCGGCATCGGCCCGGCATTCGCGGTCGAGAAGGCGAGGAACAGGTCGCCCGAGCCGTTGCCGCCGATCGTGCCGCCGCGGCCGATGCCGAGCGCGCCGCGCCGCGCGACACGCGAGAGCTGGTGCGGCAGCAGCGGGGCGTCGGTCGCGAGGATGGCGATGATCGAGCCGGTCTCCGCGGCATCCGCCGCCTGCCCGCGCCCGACCGGCACGCCGCACACGGTCAGCCACTCCCGGCGGCCGTGATTGGCCTGCACCAGCGCGCCGAGCGTGTAGTCGCGCCCGTCGATCGCCACCCGGCGCGAGGCGGTGCCGGTGCCACCCTTGTAGCCATAGGCGATCATGCCGGTGCCGCCGCCGACATTGCCCTCCGCCACCGGCCCAGGGGCAGCGCCGTCGAGGGCCGCGAGCATGTGCTCCTCCGTCAGCGGCAGGGCCGTGATGTCGCTCAGCCTTCCGTCATAGGTCTCGGCGACCACGGGCATCGCCCAGACGCGGCGGCCCGCTGCGAAGTGCCGGGCGTAGCGGCGCGTCATCCAGGCGATCGCGGCGTGATGGGCGCGGCCGACCGCATGGGTGTTGGTGATCAGCACGGGGCCGAAGAACCAGCCGCCATCGGCGATCCAGTGCGTGCCGGTCATCTCGCCGTTGCCGTTGAAGCGGTGGAATCCCGCATACAGGGGCACGGGGTCGGGGCTGCCGGCGTGGGGGAGGATGGCGGTGACGCCGGTGCGCACCGGCCGGGGGCGGCCGGGCCGGGGACGGTCCTCGATCAGCGTGGTCATGCCGACATGCACGCCGGCGAGGTCGGTGATGGCATTCAGCGGCCCCGGCTCGCCGGCGAAGGGAAGGCCGAGATCGCGCGCCCGGATCGGCATGGTGTCGTCTCCCTGGAACGCCGCGCGCGACGGGTCAGGGCGCGCGGACGGGCAAGTGAAGCGCGCTACGGGTGCGCGGCGGAAGAGGGGCTGCGCCGCGGATGCGCCGGTACGGCTCGCCTCTGGCGAGCGCCACCCGCTGGCGTAGTGTTGCCGGCATGACGGAAGCGTTCGGCCGTTCCGCGCCACCGATGCCCGCGCCGTGAGGCGCCTGCGCAGCTCCGGCGCGCCCGCGCCAGGCAGCGGCGGCTTCGTCGGCGCCGTGGTTGCCGCGCAGATCGGCGTGCAGATCGGCGCCTTCACGCTGCCGGCCCTGCTGCCCGGCTTGATCGCACGCTGGCAGCTCTCCAACACCGAAGCGGGATGGATCGTCGGCATTTTCTTCGCCGCCTACGTGCCGGCCGTGCCGGTGCTGGTCGCGCTGACCGACCGCATCCCAGCGCGGCGGATCTATCTGGCCGGTGCCGCGCTGACCGCGCTCTCGCATCTCGGCTTCGCCACGGTCGCCGATGGATTCTGGTCGGCGCTGCTGCTGCGGGCGCTGGCCGGCTTCGGCTGGGCCGGCGCCTACATGCCGGGGCTCAGGGTCCTCACCGACGCGCTGGAGGGCGCCGCGCAGTCGCGCGCCGTCTCGTGGCACGCCGCCGGCGTCGGCGTGGCGGGCGCGATGTCCTTCGCGCTCGCCGGCCTGCTCGACGGCCTGGGCGGGCCGGCAGCCGCATTCCTGTTCGGCGCCATCGCCGCCTGCCTGTCCTTCGCCATCGCGGCCGTCGTCATGCCGATGGCGTCGCCCTCCGGCGCGGCCGCCGGCGCGCAGCGGCTGCTCGACTTCCGCCCGGTGTTCCGCAACCGCCAGGCGATGGCGTGGATCGCCGGCTATGCCATGCACACGCTGGAAATGGCCGCGCTGCGCGCCTGGGCGGTCACCTTCCTCGCCGCGACCGGGGCGCGGCTGGGTGCGCCGGCGTGGATACCGGCGCCGTCGCTGCTGTTTGCCCTCGCCGGGCTCGTCGGCATCGGCGTCTCGGTCAGCGGCAACGAGGCAGCGCAGCGCCACGGACGGACGCGGGTCGTGCTGTGGGCCATGAGCGTGGCGGCCGCGTTCTCGCTGCTCGCGGGCTGGACGAGCGGGCTCTCCTATCTGCTCGCCGTGGCGGTGGTCATGCTCTGGAACATGGCGATCTATCTCGACAGCGCCGCGCTGACCGCGGGCACGGTGCAATCCGCCGAGCGGCCCCGGCGTGGCGCGACGATGGGACTGCACAGCATGGCTGGGTATGCGGGCGGCTTCATCGGCCCACTTGGCGTGGGTTGGATCCTCGACCTTGCCGGCGGCGATCGCCCCGCCGGCTGGGGCCTCGCCTTCGGCCACCTTGCCGTCATCACCCTGAGCGGCCTCGCGGTGTTGCGGCGGCTCGGGCGGGAGCCTTAGCGCAGGGTCCGATCAGATGGGTTCACCCGATCGGGTGAGGATGCGCGCAAGAGAACCCTGGAGCCGTAGCCGACAGGTTGGAAAACGGCTCCAGCGCGGCCAGGCCGTCCCCGCCAGCGGGCCTCACGGCTGAGACCGCACAGCCGGAGCCGGTCCCCTGCCGCATTTGTGTGCACCGTCGCAGTGCCACTCGCCTTGATCCCGGCCGAGCCGGAGCGATACCTTGCAGCATCGGCGGATCACGGGGCAGTGGCCCCGCGCGCGGCTCTCCGCGCTGGAACGGATGGTCTCAGATGAAGGTTTCATTCCGCTCGGCTCTCCTCGCTGCCGCGATCGCCTTCGGCGCCGGGGCAGTGCTGAACCACCCGGTCGGCGACTGGATGGGCGCACGGCTCGGGCTCGGCGCCCAGGCGCAAGACGGCGGGCGGGCCGACACCTACCGGCTGCTCAGCCTGTTCGGCGACGTGTTCGAGCGAATCCGCGCCGAATACGTCGAGCCGGTGAACGACCGCGAGGTGGTGGAGGCCGCGATCAACGGCATGCTGACCAGCCTCGACCCGCACTCGGGCTACATGAACCCGCGCACCTTCCGCGACATGCAGGTGCAGACGCGGGGCGAGTTCGGCGGCCTCGGCATCGAGGTCACCCAGGAGAGCGGCTACATCAAGGTGATCAGCCCGATCGACGACACGCCGGCGTTCCGCGCCGGCGTCAAGGCGGGCGACCTGATCACGCACATCGACGGCCGGTCCGTGCAGGGGCTGTCGCTGAACGAGGCGGTCGAGCGGATGCGCGGGCCGCCGCGCACCGAGATCAAGCTGACGATCCGCCGCGAGGGCCAGACCCAGCCGGTGCAGATGGCGATCGTGCGCGACATCATCCGCATCCAGTCCGTGCGCGCGCGGCTGGAGGACGATGTCGCCTACATCCGCATCACGAGCTTCAACGAGCAGACCGACCAGGGGCTGCGCCGCGCGGTGCAGCAGTTGCGCGCGCAGGGCGGCGCGCGGCTCAAGGGCATCGTGCTCGACATGCGCAACAACCCGGGCGGGCTGCTCGACCAGGCCGTGGCCGTCTCAGACGACTTCCTCGAACAGGGCGAGATCGTCTCGACCCGCGCCCGCCGGGCCGAGGATGCGCAGCGCTACAACGCCAAGCCAGGCGACATCGCCGCCGGACTGCCCATCGTCGTGCTGATCAATGGCGGCTCGGCCTCCGCCAGCGAGATCGTCGCCGGCGCCCTGCAGGACCATCGCCGCGCCGTGGTGATCGGCACCCGCAGCTTCGGCAAGGGCTCGGTGCAGACGGTGATGCCGCTGCCCGGCAACGGCGCGATCCGGCTGACCACCGCGCGCTACTACACGCCCTCGGGCCGCTCGATCCAGGCGACCGGGATCGAGCCCGACGTGATCGTCGAGCTCTACGAGGGCGAGGCGCGGGCCGAGGCGCGCGACCGCGAGGCCAACCTCTCGCGGGCACTGCGCAACGACGGCGGCAACGGGGCCGCGCGGGCCGCGCCGGTCACGCCGCCGGCGCTGCCGCCCGGCTTCGTCGAGGGCTCGGCCAGCCCGCCCAAGCCGCCGGGCGAGGGCCAGCCGCCGATCCAGTTCGGCGACCTGACGCGCGACTACCAGTTGCAGCGCGCGATCGAGCTGGTGCGCGGACTGGCGGTGATGCGGCGGGCGTCGAACTGAGCGGATCGCGCGAGACGACCGATCGTGGCTGAGCATCGCGGCGGGCTGTCGCCCGCGTGGCGGGCGCTGATCGCGTTCTGGCTGGTGCTGCTGGTGGGCGGCGGCGCGCTGGTGGCGTGGCTGGAGTTCGCTGCGCCGACCGATGCGACCGTCGCCGCCGGACCGCAGCCCGGGCCGGAACCGCCGGCCGCACCGATCGCCGCGACGCCACCGCCCGCCAGCACGGCGCCGACGCCCGAGGCCCCCGCGTCCCCCGCCGATCGCCCCGCTGGCACAGCCGCGGCGATCGGCCCCGGCGGCGTCGCCGAGCCCGACCCGGCGCTGATCGAGACCCGTCCGGACGGCGCGCTGCCGCGGATCGCGCCCGACGGGCGCCAGCCCTGGCGCGTCTACGCGCGCCGCTTCGATGACGCCGATCGCCGGCCGCGCATCGCCGTGCTGGTGGTTGGCCTCGGCGTGAGCGAAGGCGCGACCACCACCGCGATCGAGCGCCTGCCGGGCGAGATCAGCCTTGCCTTCTCGCCCTACGGGCTGCGGCTCGAGCGCCAGTTCGCCGCCGCCCGTGCGGCCGGCCACGAGGTGCTGATCGGCCTGCCGATGGAGCCGGCCAACTTCCCGCTGAACGATCCCGGGCCGCAGGCGCTGCTGACCGGCCTGCCGCCACCCGAGAACGCCGCCCGGCTCGCCTGGGCGCTCTCACGCGCGCAGGGGTATGTCGGGGTCACCAATGCCGCCTCGGCGGTGCTTCGCGGCGAGCGTTTCACCGCCTCGGCCGAGGCCATGCGCCCGGTGATCGAGACGCTGCGCGAGCGCGGCCTGCTCTACATCGATGCACGGCCGGGCGAGCGCGCACCGAGCGCGGTGCCGGCCCGCACGGCCGACGTCGTCATCGACGAACGTCCGGCGCGCGCCGAGATCGAGGCGCGGCTCGCCGAACTGGAGCGGATCGCCAAGGAGCGCGGCGTCGCGCTCGGGGTCTCGGGGCCCTCGCCGCTCTCGCTCGACCGGCTGGCCGTCTGGGCCCCGCAGGTCGGCACGCGCGGCCTCGCCCTCGCGCCGGTCAGCGCCGTGGTGGTCCGTCCCGCCACCGCCGCCCGGCCTTGAGCCGCGACCTCACCGCGCTCCCCTACCGTCCGAATGTCGGTGCCGTGCTGTTCGGCCCCGATGGCCGCGTGCTGGTCTGCCGTCGCGCCGACCTGCCGAACGCCGAGGGCGCGCCCGGCGGCTGGCAGCTCCCCCAGGGCGGGATGGACGAGGACGAAGACCCCCGACTCGCCGTGCTGCGCGAACTCGCCGAGGAGATCGGCACCGACCGCGCCGAGATCATCGGCGAGCACCCCGGCTGGCTGACCTATGACCTGCCGCCCGAGCTGCTCGGGGTTGCGCTGGGCGGGCGCTACCGCGGCCAGCGGCAGAAATGGTTCGCGCTGCGTTTCCTCGGCACCGATGCCGATATCCGCCTGGATGCCGACCCGCACCCCGAGTTCGACGCCTGGCGCTGGGCGGAGCTCGCCGAACTGCCGGCGCTGGCGGTCGCCTTCAAGCGGGCGATCTACGCCGAACTGGTCCGCTCCTTCGCCCGTTTCGCCGGTCCGGCCTGATCTCTGCGCCGCGCGCCGCCGGCTGGATCAACCTGCGGTTGCTGGTCGGACGTCTCGATCTGGCGCATATTATTGTATTCGGGGACGTCTCCGGAAGACGGACAGCGGCTGCGGGAGCCGCACAGGACCCACGCACGTGAAAGACCTGATCGAGCAGGCGGCGTCGCTCGGCGCCGCGAACTTCACGGCCACGTCTGGCCGGGTGCCGGACCGGTTCAAGCTGCTGCGCGACGCCGCCCCCGCGACCTTCGCCGGCTATGCGCTGATGCGCGCGGCGGTGATGCGCGACACGAGCGAGGGCGGCGCGCTCGAGCTCAAGACCAAGGAGTTCCTGTTCGTGCTGCTCGATGCGCTGGCGGGCAACCGCGACGGCGCACTCGCGCATCTCGAGCGCGCCGTCCGCCTCGGGCTCACGGTCGAGGAACTCGCCGAGGGGCTGACGCAGGTCATCATGGTGGGAGGGATCACCACCTGGAACCTGGTCGGTGCGGACGTGCTCAGTCGGGCGTTGGAGCTGACCGCCGAGCCGCCGGTTGTGCCGCCGCCGCTCGGATAAGGAACGGGCGGGGGGACGACGGTCGTCCCCACACACCCCCCCTCCACCACCAGGTCCGGGGAGCGATAGCCCCCGGACCAGTTCGTCAGAGATACTTGTAGTTGAGCTGGCGCATCTGCGCGAACGCCTCGTCGGTCAGCGCCGTCTGCTCCATCAGCGCCGCGCGCGCCTTGACGAAGCTCTCCACCGTCTTCTTCGTCAGCGGGTCGCCGGCATCGCGCAGCTCGGTCAGCACCTCGCCGGCCGCGTTGCCGAGCGCGATCACGATCGGCTCGGGCAGCCGCTTCACCTGCACGCCGAACTCGGTCACCAGACGCTGCATCGCCGGAATATTCAGCGCATCGAAGTCGGCGCCGACCTGATCGTAGTCGGCCTGGATCGCGACCTCGAGGATGCGCTTCAGATCGTTCGGCAGCGCATCGTATTTGCGCTTGTCCACCGAGCACTCGGCGGCGAGGCCGGGCTCGACGACCGACGGCCAGTAGTAGAACTTCGCCGCCTGATGGAGGCCGAGCGCCAGATCGGTGACGGGGCCGACGAACTCGGCCGCATCGAGCGCGCCGGATTGCAGGTTGGGCAGGATTTCGCCCGCGCCCAGGTTCACCACCGCTGCGCCGATCCGCCGCCAGCACTCGCCGCCCAGGCCGGGGGTGCGGAACTTCAGGCCGCGGATGTCGTCGACCGTGTTGATCTCGCGGCGGAACCAGCCCGCACCCTGCACGCCGGTATCGGCCGCCATGAACCCCTTCAGGTTGAACTGGGCGTAGATCTCGTCCCAGATCTCCTGCCCGCCCATGTTGCGGATCCAGGCGCGCAGCTCCTTCGAGGTCATGCCCATCGGCACGCCGGTGAAGAAGTTCAGGCCGCGGTTGCGGTTGTGCCAGTAATAGGCGGCGGTGTGCATCATCTCCGCCCCGCCTTGCGTCACCGCATCGAACACGCCGAGCGGGGGGACGAGCTGGCCAGCGGCGAAGACCTGGACGGTGAACCGCCCGCCCGACATCTCGCCGATGCGCCGCGCGATCCGCTCGGCGCCGACGCCGAGGCCGGGGAACCCGCGCGGCCAGGACGTGACCATGCGCCACTGCACACGGCCCTGAGCGATCGCCGGCGTGGCGAGCGTGGTCGCGGCCGCGCCGGCGCCGGCAGCGAAAAGGATACGACGCTTCATGGGACCTGGCCTCCCTGAGGAATGATGCGGGCTTGCTGCCCGCCTGCGGCCAAGACTTAGCCGAAGCCCCGACGGGGCGGAAGCGGCTACCAGGCGCGGCCCGCGAAGCCGACCAGCACCAGCGCCACCAGGAGCATCTGCGCCAGGTTGATCACCACCGACAGCCGGTGCAGCCGGGCGAAGGGCAGCCGCGCCGAGGCATCCCCCGCAAGCTCCGCATCGCGATAGGCATTGATGCGCGGCATCAGCCCCTGGCGCGAGAACACGAAGCCTGACGCCACCACCGCCATGACCAGCGCCGCCTCCCACGCCACCGGCAGGAGCGCGATCGCCGCCGCAGCCGCCATGCCGGCGCCGAACACATAGTAGACCGGGAACAGTCGCCGCAGGAACGCGCCTGCATGCCGTGGCTCGAGCGCGCGGAACACGCTCGGCGCGACCACCACGGCGAAGAACACCATGGCCCCGAGCAGCAGCGCGGTCGCGAACAGCCCGACGCCGGCGGCGATCCCCTGCACGGGGATCAGACCGCGCGCGCCACGCCGCCGTCCACGCGCAGGCTCTGGCCGGTGATGTAGGAGGCCTCCGCCGAAAGCAGGAACGCGACGGCAGCGGCGATCTCCTCGACGCGCGCGTAGCGGCCGATCGGGATGCGCGTCCGGCGCGCCTCCTTCTCCGGCAGCGAGTCGGTGAATCCGGGCAGCACCGCATTCATGCGGATGCCCTCGGCCGCGTGCAGATCGGCATAGAGCTTGAGATAGGCCGAGAGGGCGGCCCGCAAGGTGCTCATCGGGAAGTCGGGCTCGGGCTCGAAGGCGGCGTAGGAGCTGATCGCGACCACCGCGCCGCCGCCGGCTTCGCGCAAGTGCGGCGTGACCAGCCGCGCGATCCGCACCAGCGGCAGGAAGGTCATCGCGAATCCGGCCTGCCAGTCCGCATCGGTGAGATCGAGCAGCTTGCCCTTCGGCGGATGGCCGACATTCACCACCGCCGCGTCGAGCCGGCCGAACCGCGCGACCGTCTCGTCAACCAGCCGGGCGAGGTCGGCGGGCTCCGTCACCGAGCCGCGCACGGCGACCCCGCCCAACTCGGCCGCGAGCGCTGCCACCCCTTCGCCGGGCGACAACAGCCCGAGCGCGTACCCGTCGGCGGCGAGGCGGCGCGCGATCCCCGCGCCGATCCCGCGCCCGGCCGCGGTGACGATCGCGACCCGCGTCACGTCAGTAGCGGTAGGTCTCGGGCTTGAACGGTCCCGCCTGCGGCACGCCGATATAGGCGGACTGCCTGGCGTTCAGCGTCGTCAGCTTCGCCCCCAGCTTGGCGAGATGCAGGGCCGCGACCTTCTCGTCGAGCGCCTTGGGCAGCACATAGACCTTCTTCTGGTACTTGCCCGGATTGGTCCAGAGCTCGATCTGCGCCAGCGTCTGGTTCGAGAACGACGACGACATCACGAAGGACGGATGGCCGGTGGCATTGCCGAGGTTCACCAGCCGGCCTTCCGAGAGCAGAATGATCCGCTTGCCATCGGGGAACTCGACCTCGTCCACCTGCGGCTTGACGTTGTGCCAGCGGAAGTTCTTCAGCGCCGCGACCTGGATCTCGGAATCGAAGTGGCCGATATTGCAGACGATCGCCCGGTCCTTCATCGCGCGCATGTGCTCGACCGTGATCACGTCGACGTTGCCGGTGGCGGTGACGAAGATGTCGGCGCGCGGGGCCGCGTCCTCCATCGTCACGACCTCGTAGCCCTCCATCGCCGCCTGCAGCGCGCAGATCGGATCGACCTCGCTCACCATCACGCGGCAGCCGGCATTGCGGAGCGACGCGGCCGAGCCTTTGCCCACGTCGCCGAACCCCGCGACCATCGCCACCTTGCCGGCCATCATCACGTCGGTGCCGCGGCGGATGCCGTCCACCAGGCTCTCGCGGCAGCCATAGAGGTTGTCGAACTTCGACTTGGTCACGCTGTCGTTGACATTGATGGCGGGGAACAGCAGCCGCCCTTCCTTCTCCATCTGATAGAGCCGGTGCACACCGGTGGTGGTCTCCTCGCTCACCCCCTTGATCGCGGCGGCGAGACGCGCGAACCAGCCGGGCCGGGTCTTCAGCGTGTCCTTGATCAGGGCGAAGAAGACCTCCTCCTCCTCGTTGCCGGGCTTGTCGAGGAAGGCGGTGTCGCCCTGCTCGGCGCGCAGCCCGTAATGCACGAGCAGCGTCATGTCGCCGCCGTCGTCCAGGAGAAGGTTCGGCGTGCCGCCATCGCCCCAGGTGATCGTGCGCCGCACATAGTCCCAGTACTCGGCGAGCGTCTCGCCCTTCACGGCGAACACCGGCGTGCCGCCGGCCGCGATCGCCGCCGCGGCATGGTCCTGGGTCGAGAAGATGTTGCAGGACGACCAGCGCACATCGGCGCCGAGCGCCTTCAAGGTCTCGATCAGCACCGCGGTCTGGATCGTCATGTGCAGGCAGCCGGCGATCCGGGCACCCTTGAGCGGCTGCTGCGGTCCGTACTCGGCGCGGATCGCCATCAGTCCGGGCATCTCGGTCTCGGCGATCGCGATCTCCTTGCGGCCCCAGTCGGCGAGCGCAAGGTCGCGGACAACGTAATCGGCGTGCGGCATCGGGCTCTCGGGCATCGGGGGGTCCTCGGCTGAACGGGGCGGGACCTAGCACATGGTCCCGTGGCCGCAAAATGGCAGGGTGCCGGGGGACCGACCCCGGCCGACACCACGAGGCACCGATCGAGGCGCCGTGTCTGCCGGAGCCCGGGATCCGATCGAAGATGCCGCGCGAATGTGCTAGGGCGCGCGGCGCATGCCATCCTGCGGGGAGGTGCGCCGGATCATGTCCTGCAGTGGCGTGGAGGGTCGCGTGTAGGTGTCGGTTGGCCGTGTCTGCTCGGCGGCGCGATCGATCACCCCGGATCGACCAAGACACACCGCGCCGCGGACACCGGGCCCCTCGTGGCCGTTCAGGAAACCACCCAGGCCATGGCCGCGGGCCTCGCAGCTTCGCGAGGCCAACCGGAACGCCGCCGCCCAGGTCACGGCGCCGAGATTGGCAACAGCACCCAGCTCGCTGGCCGGGAGGTCGACCCACCGGCCCGCGGAATCGTCGAGGCAGACCGTGCCGATCTCCAGCCCGATGATGCCGCTCGCCGCAACGCCGTATCCGGTGTGGAACCCACCCGCACTGCCCGGCGTGGTCTGGTGGCAAATGTCGGCGGCCGAGCGTCCGGCGCGTGCCCAATCGGCCTGATCGCGATCATGCACCGCCCAAACCCCTGCGAGGGCCGCCGCCGTGTCAAAGCGCCGGGCGGCACCGGCGGCGAAGCAAACGACGCGGTACCGTTCGCCGATCACGTGGTGGCCCGTGGCGATCCCGGCGAGGAAACCGCGATTGACGCACATCGTCTGCACGGCGCGGTTGACCTCCGCCCAGTGCATGCTGTCGAGGTCGCCGAGGGCCAGATGTGGTTCGATCGGGCGTTCGCTGTGGCGAATGTTCACGACCTGGAGCGGCCGCGTCGGATCCCAGGTCTGCGCCATCAGGTCGAGGATGGCGGAGCGGACGGGAGCGATCGGAGCGTCCCCGCACCACTCGACGCCGGATACCCTACGCCAGACACTCCCGTCGCTGTCGGGACAGCGCCCTTGGAGGAGGCAGGATGTAACGCAGAGGGAATGCACGCCCACGAGCCGAGGCACACCGTCGGGACCGGTCCGGAAACTCGGCCCGCCGCTGTCGCCGCCCGCGACACCTTCCGTCCCGGTCATAGTGTACTGGACGATGTTCGCGAACCCGCCGGCGGGCGCGGTCTGGGTGTTCAACCGAAGGCCGGAGACCGTCACCTGGGCGCGGCGGTAGCGGTTGTCGCCCATCGACGCCACGGGCGCGTCGGCCGGGCCTGACGCCCACTGGTTGATCCCGCGGCCGAAAATGTCCAGCACGGTGCCGTTGAGGCCGGTGATCGTCATGTCGTCGAGCACCGCCGCGTACCCGGTCAGGTTGCCGTTGACCGCAATCGGGGCGGCCAGACGCACGAGCGCGATGTCAAAGGTCGTCGCAGGCGAGTCGTCTTCGGTGCGGTGGCTCCAGAACGTATGGACGGCGGCGCCCGCGGCCTCCTGGATGCCGTCGCGCGGCGTTCCCGCCGGCGCGCGCCAGTTCGCGACGACCCGGAGCCTGCCCGGCTCGGCGCGGTCACGGAATTGGGTGAGGCAGTGCGCGGCCGTTGCGATCCAGGTGTTCGTCAGCATCACGCCGCTGCAATGGGGGTTGGAGCCGGTGCGCCGAAGCGCGACGAGTCCGAGCCGCTCCTGCGTGGCGGCGTCAAGCGGCTCGTTCGCGGTCACGAGCGGCTGCCGTGTCGAACCGGTCTGCGCGTCAGCCGCAGACATGCTGAGGACAAGCGCAGCCGCGCCAATCACGACCCGGGCGGTGGCACGAATGGGATCGTACTCTGTCATGCGTAAACTCCTGCGTATGCCCGGCAACCGAAACGAAACCATAGAGCTGAACATTGCGCAACGATAATTTATTGCGAGGAGGTGCCACGCAAGGATACGGGAGCATTTGCTCCACTGCGACCCGTGCTCGCAACGCCAGCGCGATCGAGCGCGGACGGATGCCCAGGGGCAGGACGGTCAGCGGCAGGTCGACCGGAGCTGGGGTATCCCGGTGCGGCGCGGTTGCCGGTGTGCGCGACCTCGCCTTCCTCGCGCGCTGAATCAGGCGCGCCCCGCCAGCACCCGGTCCACCATCGCCGGGGCGAGGCCGAGATAGTTCGCCGGATCGCAACGCGCCGCCACGGCATCCGCCCCGCCGAGCGCCTCGACGACCTCCGGAACCGCCGCCAACGCCTCGGCGAGCGGGATGTCGCGCGCGAGCGCGGCGCGGCAGGCATCGTACACCACGTCGTGCGCGCGCTGCCGGCCGAGCGCGGGGGCGGCCGCCATCATCACCGCCTCGGCGACGATCAGCCCGCGCGAGAGATCGAGATTGGTGCGCATCCGGTCGGGATGCACCTCCAGCCCCGCGAGCATGAAGCGCGCCTGGGCGAGGCATCCCGCGCTGAGGATGAACGCCTCGGGCACGGCGAGCCATTCCAGATGCCACGGCCCCGTTGCGCGCTCGAAATCGGCGAGCATCGCATCCAGCGCGAGCCCGACCTGCTGGCGCACCGCCTTCGAGGTCGCGAGGATCAGCTCGCAGGAGATCGGGTTGCGCTTCTGCGGCATGGTCGAGGAGGCGCCGCGCCCCTTCACGAAGGGCTCCATCACCTCGCCCCCGAACTCGGTCGCCATCATCAGCATCACGTCGGTGGCGATCTTGGCGAGCGAGCCGGTGATCAGCCCGAGCAGCGCGACTGCCTCGGCGATGCCGTCGCGCGCGACGTGCCAGGTGATCGGCGGCACCGCGAGGCCGAGCTCGGCACAGAACGCCGCCTGCACGGCAAAGCCCTGCTCGCCCAGCGAGGCAAGCGTGCCGGCGGCGCCGGCGAACTGGCCCAGCTCGACGCGCGGACGGAGCTGCGCCAGACGTTCCGCGTGGCGATCGACCATCGACAGCCACACCGCCGCCTTGTAGCCGAAGGTGACGGGGAGCGCCTGTTGCAGATGCGTCCGCCCCGCCATCGGCGTGTCGCGATGCGTGCGCGCCAGCCCGGCGAGGATGCCACGCAGCGCCTCGATGTCGGCCGCGACCAGGTCGAGTGCCGCGCGCAGTTGCAGCGCCGTCGCGGTGTCCATGATGTCCTGTGTGGTGGCACCCCAGTGCACGTAGCGGCCGGCATCGCCGGCGGCGTCGGCCAACTGGTGCACCAGCGCGATGATCGGATAGCCGACCGTCTCGGTCTCGTGGCGGAACCGGTCCCAGTCGATGGCGATGGTCCGCGCGGCCGCCTCGATCGCGCGCGCCGCCTCGGCCGGAATGACGCCGAGCTTCGCCTCCGCCCGCGCGAGCGCCGCCTCGACCTCAAGGTACCGCCCGACCAGCGCCTCATCGGCGAACACCGCGCGCATCGCCTCGGTGCCGAACATGTCACGGAACAGCGCGCTGTCGAGCGGTGTGCTGGGCATCGGTCTCCTCAGGCGTCGGGTTTGTGCCAGAACCCGGCGACGAGCTCGGCGATCCGCGCGGGGTCGGACTGCTCCATCACCGTCCGCGCGAAGCGGGCGCAGTCGTCGATCGCGATCGCGCGCACCGCCTGCTTCACCCGCGGCACCGCGCCGGACGACATCGACAGCGAGCGGATGCCGAGGCCCAGCAGCAGGGGCGTCAGCCGCGGATCGCCGGCGATCTCGCCGCAGACCGAGACGGGCATGCGCATCCGGAGCGCCGCTTCGGTGGCGAACTGCATCAGCCGCAGCACCGCCGGATGCAGCGGGTCGTAGAGATGCGCCGCCTCGCTCTCGGCCCGATCGACCGCAAGCGTGTACATCGCCAGATCGTTGGTGCCGATCGCGAAGAAGTCGGCTTCCAGCGCGAGGCTGTCCGCGGCGAGCGCGGCGCCTGGCGTCTCGATCATGATGCCGAGCGGCGGCAGCGGGTCCGGCAGATCGAGCCCGCGCCGCTTCAGCCGGCGTGCCACCCGCTCGTAGATCTCGCGCGCCGCCCGCACCTCGCCGGGCGTGGTGACCATCGGCAGCAGCAGCTTCACCGGCCCGCGTGTCGCGGCCCGCAGGATCGCGGCGAGCTGGGTCTCGAACAGCTCGTGCTCCTTCAGCAGCAGGCGCAGGCCGCGCACGCCGAGTGCTGGGTTCTCGCCGCCCGAGCCCGGCACCCAACCCTGCGCGATCAGGCTGTCGATCTGCTTCTCCCCGCCCCAGTCGAGCACGCGGATGGTGACCGGATCGCCCTGCATCGCATCGACGATCTGCCCGTACGCCTCGGCCTGCGCGTCCTCGTCGGGAACATCATCCCGGTTCATGAACAGGAACTCGGTGCGCAACAGGCCGATGCCGACCGCGCCGGACTGCGCGATCATCGGCAGCTCGATCGGCAGTTCCAGATTCGCCTGCAGCTCGACCGGCTCGTCGTCCTTCGTCACCGCCGGCAGGCGGCGCAGCTTGGCAAGCCGCTGGTTCTCGCGCGCGAACGCGGCGACCGCCTTGCGCGCGGCGGCCAGCGTCTCGGCGGAAGGGTTGAGCGTCACGAGACCCGCCGTGCCGTCGACGATCGCGAGATCGCCAGGCTCGACCGCATCCGTCAGCCCGGCCGCGCCGAGCACGGCGGGCAGGCCGAGGGCGCGCAGCATGATCGCGGTGTGGCCTTCGAGCCCACCCTCCTCGGCGGCCACGCCGGCGAGCTTGGCCGGCTCGATCAGCGCCGCGTCCGAGGGTGTCAGCGCCTCGGTGACCAGCACGCTGCCCTGCGGCAGGCCGGAGTAGTTGCGCCAGGGCGTGCGCGTCAGGTTGCGCACCAGCCGCCGGCCGATCTCGCGCACCTCGTCGGCGCGGCGCTGGCGGCCGGCGCGGTCATCGTCGCCGCCGAGGAACAGGCCGGCGATCGCCTCGGCCTCCTCGCCGACCGCCGCCTCGGCGTTGATCTTCGCCTCGGCGATGCGCCTGCGCACGCCGCGCGTCAGCCGCGAATTGCCGAGCATCTGCGCATAGGCGTCGAGCAGCGGCGCGAGCTCCTGCGTCGCCTCCTCGGGCAGGATCGACAGCCGGGCCTTCAGCTTGGCGAGCTGCTTGCGCGACAGCCCGACCGCCTCGTCGAACCGCTCGATCTCATGCTGTACCTGATCGTCGAACAGCTCCCGTCGCTCGACCTCGACCGGCGCCTGGGCGGCAAGCGCGACCTTGCCGATGCCGATGCCGGGCGAGACCGCGAGTCCGGCCAGCACCTGCTCGGGCCGTTCTGGCCTCGACGGGCCGCGGCTGCGCCGCACCGGATGGGGGCGCGCCTCAGTCCTCATCGAAGCCGGCCTCGATCAGGCCGGCCAATGCATCGAGCGCCTCGCGTGCGTCCCAGCCTTCCGCCTCGAGCACGACGTCGCAGCCCGTGCCGGCGCCGAGCATCATCAGCCCCATGATCGAGCGCGCCGAGACGGCGCTGCCGTTCTTGCGCACGGTCACGCAGGCGGAGAACTGCTCGGCGAGCTTGACGAACTTGGCGGCGGCGCGCGCATGCAGGCCGCGCTTGTTGCGAATGCAGACCGTACGCGTCAGCACCGGCCCCGCCCCGGCGGGCTGGTCGATGATCGGGAACGGGTCGTCCGGGTCGCGCGGCACGCGCTCCTCGCCCGCCCCGTCGGGCCATTCGTTCACGGCACGCTCCCCTCGATCGCCGCGCGCCTCACCGCGGCGCGTCGGCAAGCAGGCGACTCGCGGCGGCGATGTACTTGCGCCCGGCATCCTGCGCGCAGCCGACCGCCTGGCCAAGCGGATGGGTGGAGCGGATCGAGGCGAGCTTCACCAGCATCGGCAGGTTCACCCCGGCGATCACCTCGACGTTCTTGCGGTCCATGGTCGAGATCGCGAGGTTCGACGGCGTGCCGCCGAACATGTCGGTGAGCAGCACCACGCCGTCGCCGGTATCGACGGTGTCGATGCCGCGCAGGATGTCCTGCCGGCGCCGCTCCATGTCGTCCTCTGGCCCGATGCAGACCGTGGCGACACCCTTCTGCGGCCCGACGACGTGCTCCATCGCCAGCCGCAGCTCCTCGGCCAGCCGTCCGTGCGTCACCAGCACCAGACCGATCATCGAATGGCCTTCACCTGAGCTGAGCCGTGGCCGCCGCGGCATCCGGGGGCGGCTCGTGCCTGGGCGCGCCCGTGACCGGCGCCGCCGCTGCCTTCCAGATCTCGCGATGGACGACCGTCGCCCGCCAACCTTGCGCACGCAGATGCGCGGCCATCCTCTCGGCGACGGCGACGGAGCGATGGCGCCCGCCGGTACAGCCGAAAGCGATGGTGAGGTACTTCTTCCCCTCCCGCACGTAGCGGGGCAAGAGGGCATCCAGAAGCCCGGTCATGCGGTGCCAGAATGCCCCGAAATCCGGGTCGGCGGCAACGTAGGCATCGACCGTGGCGTCCTGGCCGGTGAGCGGTCGCAGCGTGTCCACGTAGTGTGGATTGCGCAGAAAGCGCACGTCGAACACGAGATCGGCCTCACGCGGCAACCCACGCGCGTATGAGAAGCTGACGATGCCGATCGTGATCGCGTTCTGGTTGTCGTTTCCGAATTGCGCCTCGATCATGCCGCGCAGATCCGCCGGCGCGAGCGCAGACGTGTCGAGCACGATATCGGCCGCCGCGCCGAGCGGTTCGAGCAGGGTGCGCTCATGCGCGATGCCGTCGCTCACCCGCCCTTGCGGCGCCAGCGGGTGGCGCCTGCGCGTCTCGGTGTAGCGGCGGAGCAGCACCTCGTCCTCGGCGATCAGGAAGAACAGGGTGACGTCAAGCTCGGGCCGCGCGCG
Source organism: uncultured Elioraea sp. (assembly GCA_964533585.1). Taxonomy (GTDB): domain Bacteria; phylum Pseudomonadota; class Alphaproteobacteria; order Acetobacterales; family Acetobacteraceae; genus Elioraea. The sequence continues at coordinate 1,781 of CAZHMM010000049.1, read as the reverse complement.
CAGCCCGGCGATCACCCGCTCGGCCGCCGCGCCGTCGAAATCGGCCCGCCGCGCATCGATGCCGATCGCGAGCGGCGGCGTGGCATCGCCCGAGGCCAGCTCCGCCACCACGCGCAGCGGCGGATTGTCCACCGTGTCGAAGCCGAGATCCTCGAGCGCGCGCAGCACCGAGGACTTGCCGGCGCCGGACAGGCCGGTGACGACGACCACCGGGCGGCGTGGGCGCGGCTCGACGGTCATGGCGCGGGTTCCGCCGCGCGGTCGCCGAGCGCGCCGCAGCGGCTGGCGGCCTCACCCTGCAGCACGGCGAGGGCGGCGCGGACCCGCGCCACCGCCGAGGCCGCGGCTGGGTCGATGCGGATCACCGGCAAGGGGACGCCGAGCACCGCCTCGGTCGCGGGTTCGGGCAGGCGCTCGATCGTGGCGGCGGGGGCGAGGTCGGCAAGCAGGCCGAGCCGGGCGGCGCCGTGGCGGCCGAGCTCAAGGATGCCGAGGCCCCGCACCTCGATCAGCCCGGCGAGCGCCGGCGGGGCGGCGGCGGTCACGCTGCCGTGTTCGACCGCCAGATCGACGCGGTCGTCGGCGACCAGCTGGAACCCCGCATCGACGAGGCGGAGGGCCAGGTCGGACTTGCCGCTTCCCGGTGTGCCGCGCAGCAGGACGGCGAGACCGCTCCATGCGCAGCAGCTGGCGTGAACCTGCATCGCACCTCGAGCGCCCGGCGGCATCCCCCCTTGTGGCCGCATCCGGTGGCGCGGGCAGCATGTTGACCGGATTGTGGCAGGGTTCAAGAGGGACCGCCGGGGCGGGGGCTGGCCGCTTGTCACGCGCCGCGGCCGCCCTCATCCGGCCGTGGCCGAACCGGGCTGCCGACCTGCGTAGAGCACGCGCAGAACGACCACGCGATCCTGCGTCCGCCGATAGACGAGGGCGACCCGGCGCTCGAAGCCGAGCAGGCGGATGCCGGGGCCGAGGGCGGGCAATGGCCGGCCGCCGTCGGGGAAGGTCGCGAGCGCGGCGATGCGGCGACGCAGGCGCGCCAGATAGGCGTCTGCGCGAGCGGGCCCGCCGTCGCCTTCGATCAGCGCCGCGAGGGAGTCGAGGTCGGCGAGGGCTTCCGGGCCGAGCTCAACCCTGGCCACGGCGACGGGCGATGCGACTTTGAAGCTCGGTCCAGGCCTGATCCAGCGGTATGGCGCGCGATGGATCGCGCTCGATCGCCTCGTTCGCAGGCTGAACCTCGCGGCGCAGCGCCTCGGCATCGTAGCCCGGCTCGTCCCCGAGCACGTCGAGCGCGATCTGCACGAGATCGTCGAGATCGCGCACTTGGCCGGACGCGATCAGCCGCTCGACCTCGGCGGCGACCGGTTGGGAGAGCGTCCAGAACCGTCGTGGCGGCGCGTTCATGCGGTGATCCTAGCGCGCCGACGGCGGCGCCGCACGCTCGTCATGCGGGGGACGGGCGCACGGACAGTGCGCTCGACGACGTCGAGCGTATGGATGAGATGTGGGGTCTGCATAGATCGTTTCAGCGGCCGGGGCCGGCGTCCCACCGGCTGTGCTGGGTTCGGATCCATTCCTTGGCGGGCTCGTAGGCGCGGCGCACCGCTTCTTCGGTTGCGACGACAGCCTGCAGCATCGTGAGGCGCTCGGCCGGCGTCAGGCCGCCAAACCCAGCTTGCCGGAGAACCAGGCCCGGTGAAACGATGCTTACGAACCCCACAGATGAGAACGGCCAGGCCCGGAGCAGCGTGTCACGGATCGCGCTTCGCGCGACCGAC
>CAZHMM010000048.1:0-22730 GCA_964533585.1 uncultured Elioraea sp. | reverse complement strand
CTAGCCCCGCGCCCGCGTCATGCCTGCCGCAACGCTGCGCGTCCAGCCTTCCCCCCCGCGCCGGCTTGCGGCATGACCACCGGCGATGTCCCCCGAGCTTGCCTCGCGGCTGATGCCGCTCGCCCGCCTCGTCGATGCCGAGTCGGCACATCGGCTCGCCGTTGCCGCGCTGGCGCGCGGCCTGATCGGGCCGGCACGGCGTGCGGCCGATCCACGCCTCGCCTGCCGGGTGATGGGGCTCGACTTCGCCAATCCGCTCGGCCTCGCCGCCGGCTTCGACAAGCAGGCCGAGGCGATTCCCGCCCTGTTCGGCCTCGGCTTCGGCTTCGTCGAGGCGGGCGGCGTGACGCTCCGGCCGCAGCCTGGCAATCCGCGGCCGCGCGTGTTCCGCCTCGGCGAGGATGCGGCGGTGATCAACCGCTATGGCCTCAACAGCGAGGGCTGGCCGGCCGTGCGCGCGCGGATCGCGGCGGTGCGCGCGGCGGGGCGGCTGCCGGGCCCGCTCTGGCTGAATGTCGGTCTGAACAAGGAGAGCGCGGACCCGAACGCCGACTACGCCGCGCTGCTGGCCGATGCCGCGCCGCTGCTCGACGTGCTGGTGGTGAATGTCTCCTCGCCCAATACCCCTGGCTTGCGCGACCTCCAGGCCGGTGCACGGCTGGGCGCCCTGCTCGACACCGCCCAGGCGGCGCTCGCCGCCACCGCCTCAACGGCGCGGCTGCTGGTGAAGATCGCGCCCGATCTCGACGACGCCGCGCTCGCCGCGATCGTCGAGACCGCCGTTGCGCGCGGCGTGGACGGGCTCGTGATCGGCAACACCACGATCGCGCGGCCGCCGTCGCTGCGCTCCCGGCACGCGGCCGAGGCCGGCGGGCTCTCGGGACGGCCGCTCTTCGCCCCCTCGACAGCGCTGCTCGCCAAGGCAGCTCGGCTGGCGCAGGGGCGGCTCGTGCTGGTGGGTGTCGGCGGGGTCGCCTCGGGCCGCGACGCCTATGCCAAGCTCCGCGCCGGCGCCTCGCTGGTGCAGCTCTACACCGCCTTCGCCTATCAGGGCCCGGCGCTGATCGGCCGCATTCTCGACGAGCTCGCCGCTGCCCTCGCCGCCGACGGCTTCGCCCAAGTTGCCGACGCGGTCGGCGCCGACCTCAAGGACCAGCCATGATTGCGCGCCTCGACCGTTTCGCCGCCCTCGCCGAACGCTATGACGGGTTCGTGCTCGACCTCTGGGGCGTGATCCATGACGGGGTGAAGCCCTATCCCGGCGCGGTCGCCACGCTCGAGGCGCTGAAGCGGGCGGGCAAGCGGTCGGTGCTGCTCTCGAACGCGCCGCGCCGGTCGGGTGCCGCGCAGGCGGCGATGCGCGCGATGGGGATTGCCGACGAGCTCTATGACGGCATCCTGACCTCGGGCGAGGCGGTGCATCTCGCCCTGCGCGAGCGGCGCGATCCATGGTTCGCCGCGCTCGGCCGGCGTTTCGTCCATCTCGGGCCGGAGCGTGACCGCAACGTGTTCGACACCCTCGATCTCGACGAGGTGGACGGGCCGGAGCAGGCCGAGTTCGTGCTGAATACCGGCCCCGACGATCACAGGCCCGGCCAGACGGTCGCGGATTTCGTCCCGCTGCTGCGGCGCTGCCGTGCCGCGAACCTGCCGATGATCTGCGCCAATCCGGATCTCGAAGTGATCCGCGGCGGCGTGCGGGTGATCTGCGCCGGCGCGCTCGCACAGGAATATGCCGCAATGGGCGGCGACGTGCGCAGCCTCGGCAAGCCCGATCCGGCGATCTATCCCGCCGTCTTCGCCATGCTGGGCATCACCGACCGGCGCCGCATCCTCGCGGTCGGCGACGCGCTGCGCACCGACATCGCCGGGGCGACCGCCGCCGGCATCGACGGCGCGTGGGTGATCGGCGGCATCCATGCCGAGGAGCTCGGCGCCGTGAACGGAACCCTGCCGCCGGCCAAGGTGCTGGAACGCGCGGCCGCCGCACAGCGGCTGAAACCGGTCGCCGCCCTTCCAGCCTTCGTGTGGTGAGGCGCGTGGGCTGGGATGGGCCGGCCGGCTAGTCTCGGCCCCGCCATGATCGCGCGCGACACGGCCGTCGAGCCCGCCGCTCCGCCACCGCCGCGCGCGGTGCCGCCGGCCTGGATTCTGGTCGCACTCACCAGCATCGGCCCGTTCAGCCTGCAGATCCTGCTGCCCTCGCTGCCGGGCCTCGCGGTGCGCTTCGCCGTCGCGCCCGGCACCGCGCAGCTGGCGCTCACCTTCTATCTCGTCGGTGTCGCGCTCGGGCAGCTGCTGTACGGACCGCTCTCGGACCGTTACGGCCGCCGTCCCTTCGCGCTTGCCGGGCTCGCGCTGTTCCTGCTCGCCTCGGCCGGAGCGGCCGCGGCCGGCTCGATCGGGTGGCTGATCGCCGGGCGGATGCTCCAGGCGGTCGGCGCGTGCAGCGGCATGGTGCTGGCGCGCGCGATGATCCGCGACTGCTACCCGCGCGACCGGGCCCCTCGGTGATGGCCTATGTGTTCATGGGCATGACAGTCGCGCCGATGGTGGCGCCGGCGATCGGCGGACTGATCGACCAGGCGCTCGGCTGGCGTGCGATCTTCGCGCTGACGGCAGCGGTCGGCGCCGTGCTGCTGGCCGCGGTCGCCGCCCGGCTGCCCGAGACGCTCGCAGCACCGCAGCGCCTGCCGGGGATCGAGGGGTTTCTCCGCGCCAATCTGGCCCTGCTGCGCCGACCCGCCTTCGCCGTGTTCGCCGGCAGCTTCGCCACCTCCTCCGGCGTGTTCTTCTCCTTCCTCGCCGGTGCCCCATTCGTGGTGGTGAACGGGCTCGGCCTGCCCCCCACCGCCTACGGCATCGCCTTCATCGTGATCTCGCTCGCCTATGCCGGCGGGAACTTCGTCACCGCCCGGCTCGCGCAGCGCTTCGGCGTCGCACGGCTGCTGATCGCGGGCACCGCCGTGACGTTTCTCGGTGCGGCGCTGTCGCTCGCCTCGGTGCTGGTGCTGCCGCTCTCGCTTGGCGTCGTGTTCGGCCCGCCGGTGCTGATGGCGCTCGGCAATGGCGTGGCGCAGGCCAACGCGATGGCGGGAGCTGTGAGCGTGCGGCCGAAGCTCGCCGGCACGGCCTCGGGGCTGTCGGGCGCGATCCAGATGGCGTTCGGCGCGGTGATGACAGTGCTGGTCGGCGCGACCGAGACCGGTACCGGCGTCGCGACGGCCGCCTTCATGCTGGCCTCGGCGCTTGTTTGCCAGGCGCTTCTGCTCGTGGGGCGGCGCGCGGCGCTGATCTGAGTGACTAGAGCCGTTTCCGACCTGTCGGAAACGGCGCCAGGCTCTGTTGCGCGCATCTTCACCCGATCAGGTGCCTCCACCTGATCGGGATCTGCGCTAGGCGCGCCCGGCCGAGCCCGACAGCAGCAGCGGGTCGATCTTCAGCGACGCCAGCGCCTCGCGCCATTTCGCACTGAGATCGGCGCCGAACACCAGCCGCTCATCCGCCGGCACGGAGAGCCAGGCGTTCTGCTGGATCTCCTCGTCGAGCTGCCCAGGCCCCCAACCGGCATAGCCGAGCGCCAGGATGCCCTCGCGCGGGCCGCCGCCGCGCGCAATCTCCTTCAGCACGTCGATGCTGGCGGTGAGCGCGAAGCCCTGATCGACCTGCAGCGAGCCGTCCTGCACCCAGTCGGTCGTGTGCAGCACGAAGCCCCGCCCGGTCTCGACCGGCCCGCCCGCGTGCATGCGGACCACCCGGATCGGCGGCGCGGGCTCGATGCCGAGCTGACGCAGCAGGGACTCGAAGCTCAGCCCCTCGAGCGGCTTGTTGATGACGATCCCCATCGCGCCCTCCGACGAGTGTGCGCAGATGTACACGACCGTCTGCGCGAAGCGGGGGTCGCGCATGCTCGGCATGGCGATCAGGAGCTGGCCCGTCAACCAGCCGCCCTCCTCCGCTGCGTCCGTGATGTCGTCAAGCTTGCCCATGGCACATCCTAGCATGTTGGCGCCCCACACACGGACGACAAGCGTCTCGTCGGCCGCCGCGTCGCGCAGTCAATCCGGCGCGAGACCCGCCCGCCGGCCTTGCACCCGCCCGGCCGGCACGCCACGGTCGTGGCGGAGATCGCCATGCGCGCGCGCACCCGCATCGCCGCGGCCGCTCTGGTCGCGGGGCTGTTCACCTGTGCTGTCGATACGGCCGATGCCTCGGGCGTCGGCGACTGGGCGCGCGCCGAGAAGGCCGATTTCCGGCTTGTCGCAGCGACACAGGCGATCGGGCCGGGGCAGGCGGAGCTGCGGCTCGGCCTGCATGTGCGGCTGGACCCCGAGTGGAAGATCTACTGGCGCAGCCCAGGGACGGCCGGGCTGCCGCCGGCACTCAGCTGGTCGGACTCGGCCAACCTCGCCGAGACCGTGCTGCGCTGGCCCGCGCCGAAACGGTTCGAGCTGTTCGGACTGCAGAGCTTCGGTTACGCCGATGAGGTCGTGCTGCCGATCGAGGCGCGGCTGGCCGAGCCTGGTGCGGCGGCCGCGCTGCGCGCCGATGTCGAGTATCTGGTCTGCCGCGACATCTGCATTCCCGGCACGGCTCGGGTCGCGCTCGACCTCGGCGCCGGCCCGCCCGAGCCGTCGCCGGCCGCCCACCTGATCGAGCGGTTCTCCGGACGCGTTCCCGTTCCGGCGGCGTCTGCGCGCGTGGCGCTCGCGGCCGAGACCGGCAACGGCGCGCTGGTGGTGACCGCGCAGGCGGAGCGGGCCTTCGCCGCCCCCGATCTGTTCATCGAGACGACGGCGCTGTCGGATCTGCCGGCGCCGCGGATCGCGCTCGCCGATGCCGGACGCGAGGCGAGGTTCGTGTTCCAGGATGTCGCCCTGCGGTCCGGCACGACGCTGACCGCCACGCTGGTGGACGGTCCGCTCGCGCTCGAGAGCGCGCTGGTCGCGGCGCCGGCGGCACGCACGCTCGGGCCGGTGCTGCTGATCGCGCTGCTCGGCGGCCTGATCCTCAACCTGATGCCCTGTGTGCTGCCGGTGCTGGCGCTGAAGGTGACCGGCCTCGCCGGGCTTGCCGGCGCGCGGCCGGCGGCGGCGCGGCTGTCGCTGCTTGCCACCGCCGCCGGCGTGGTGCTGTCGATGCTGGCGCTCGGCGCCGCGCTCGCCGCAGTCCGGGCCGCCGGCGGCGCGATCGGCTGGGGGGTGCAGTTCCAGCAGCCGCTGTTCCTCGCCTTCATGGCGGCGCTGACGGGCCTGTTCGCGTTCAACCTCTGGGGCCTCTTCACGATCGGCGCGCCGCGCTGGGCGGGCGGGCTCGCCGAGGCCGCACCGCGGCGCGGCCTCGGCGGCGACCTCGCGACCGGTGCGCTCGCCACGCTGCTCGCCACGCCATGCTCGGCGCCCTTCGTCGGCACCGCAGCGGCCTGGGCGCTCACCCGCGGCACCGGCGAGATCCTCGCCGTGTTCGCCGCGCTCGGCACGGGGCTCGCGCTGCCGTGGCTGACACTCGCGGTGGCGCCGGGCCTTGCCGCGCTGCTGCCACGGCCGGGCGCCTGGATGATCCGGCTGCGCGCGGCGATGGGCGTGCTGCTGGCGGGCACCTGCGTCTGGCTGCTGACCGTGCTGGCGAAGCAGATCGGGCAGGAGGCGACGCTCGCCGTGGCAGGCGCGCTCGCCGCCGCCGGCGTGGTGCTCTGGCTCGCGCGCGGGCGGCGCGTCGCGGTGCCGGCCGCGGCCGCCCTGGCGCTCGGCGCGGTGGCCCTGCCGGGCTTCACGTCGCCCCCGCCCGTCGCCCTCGCCAGCGAGACCACCGCCGTGCTCGCCTTCTCGTCCGAGGAGGCCGAACGGCGCGCGCGCAGCGGCGAGACCCTGCTGGTCGACATCACCGCCGACTGGTGCGTCACCTGCCAGGTGAACAAGGCGGTCGTGCTCGAGCGCGGCGCGGTCGCCGAGCGGCTGACCTCCGGTGCCGTGGGCCTGATGCGCGGCGACTGGACCCGGCCCGATCCGGCGATCGCGGCCTATCTGGCCCGGCATGGCCGCGTCGGCATTCCGTTCAATGCGGTCTACGGCCCGGCCGCGCCACAGGGCATCACGCTGCCGGAACTGCTGACCGAATCCGCGGTGCTGGACGCCATCGCGCGCGCCGGCGGTGGCGCCGCGCAGGCCGCCCGCTGACGGATCGCTTCGGACAGGCTATAGGGCGGGCACCAACACTCAGGGGAGAGCCCGCGCAATGACGATCAAGGTCGGCGACACCATTCCGTCCGTGAAGCTGATGCAGGCCACCGCCGAGGGGCCGCGCGAGGTCAGCACCGACGACATCTTCAAGGGCAGGACGGTGGTGCTGTTCGCCGTCCCCGGCGCCTTCACGCCGACCTGCTCGGCCAAGCACCTGCCGAGCTTCCTGACGAACGTCGACGCGCTGAAGGCCAAGGGCGTCGACACGATCGCCTGTGTGGCGGTGAACGACGTGTTCGTCATGGATGCCTGGGCCAAGAGCCAGGACGTGGGCGACAGGATCGTCATGCTGGCGGACGGCTCGGGCGTGCTGACCAAGGCGCTCGGGCTGGAACTCGACCTCTCCGTGCGCGGGCTCGGCATCCGCTCGCAGCGCTTCGCGCTCGTCGCCAAGGACGGGGTGGTGACGCATCTCGCCGTCGAGGCGCCGGGAGGGTTCGAGGTCAGCAAGGGCGAGGCGATCCTGGCGGCGCTCTGACGGCCACGCACGCGGTCCGGCAGGCGCGGTCCGCCCGCGCCTGCCCCGCTCACGATCGGCGCGGGAGCTTCCGCCAACGGCGGCCCCCCTCGCCACGCCCCACGCGGCCGCCGCCTCACGCCCGCTCATCGGCAGTGTGACGCCGGCCGTCCTACCATTCCTTCACCAGCACCAACGAGACGTCGTCGTTGGTATTGCCCGTCGCAGCCGCGGTGCCCGGCAGGTAATACAGGCCGACAAAGGTGAAGGCCGACACGAGCGAGAGGGCGCTGGAGATCCGGGCATTGATCGACCCGATCGCGCCGGGGATCTCGCTCATCAGACGATCGAGGATCTTGCTGGTCAGGATCCCGCCCTCCACCCACGCGCCGTAGTAGTTGACGTTGCCGCGCACCTTTCCGGCTGCGTCGACGTAGAGATAGATCCAGAGGCGGATCTCGGCGTCGTAGTCGAACCAGTGCGGGACATCAACGACAACCGGGATCGCGACGTAGACGAACTTCTGCGTCGGCGCGAAGCTGGGCCACATATCCCAGGAGATCACTGGCGTGCCGCGCATCGAGATGTTCGGCGTAGCGGCGACCTCCGCGGCGATCTGCTCACGCAGCGTCGGCGTTCCCATGCCGCCCAGCGCCATCGGCGGCATCTCGCGCGTGTGCTTGCGCACGATGAGCGCCGAGGAGGTGATGTCGTTGAACGAGGGAGCTGTGAGGTTCGGGCGCGAAACCGTAGCACCGGGGGTGGCCGCGAAACGCGCGTAACGTCCCTTGTATCCGGGGTGCTCGAACAGGATCAGATGACCGCCTTTCTCGTAGCTGCTCGCGCCGAGCTCCAGCGACGAGATGCGGTCGTTCAAATTCTGCCCGTCGAGCCACGACTTGGTGATCTGGAGATAAGTGTTCGACGCCGGCGACGAGGAGACGCTGCCGAACGTCGACCGTCCGCGATAGTCGGTGTGCTCGTAAAGGCGCGTCCAGATCGTCATGACCGCCCTCCCTGCCGCGCCTTGTCGGCCGCCTCGAGCGCGGCCAGTGCCTCGGTGAAGAGCTTCTGCCCGTCAACATCCAGTTCGCCCTGCGACACCAGGGTGTTGATCAGGTTCTCGAGGATGAGCGCCTGCGAGGGCGACGGCTCGGCCTTCAGCTTCGTGGTCATCGCGCGCACGGCGACCTTCGTCTCCGCCTCGGCCAGCTCCGGCACCAAGCGCGAGAGTTCGAGCATCGGCCCGGTCCTGGTCTCGAAATCCAGGTTGTTGCGCTCTGCGTCGGCCTTGGACATCGCCGCGGTTTCGCCATCACCGGGCAGGGCGGCGACCCGTTCCGCGGGTGCTGCGGCGGTGCTCGGACCGACGCCGTACTTGGCCTTCAGCTGATCGGCCCGCTCGGCCAGCAGGCGCTGTGCGTCCTTGTCCAGGAGCAGCCGTTCGAACTCGACCTTCTTCATGCGACATCCTCCGCTCCTGCGCGCACCCGCCGCATCGGCCGGCACGCGCATTCATACTGAGAGGCATCGATCGGCTTGTTGCGATGATCTGCATCAAGCCGCACCGCCTGCGAGCGCGCCGCGCACCATGGTGCAAGCGCGACCGCCATGCCTGACACGCACCCTGGCCTGACGCGGCGCCCGCCAACATCATCGAGGACACCCGCCGGGATGCCGGTCTCGGGCGCCTGCGACACCCCAGCGCGGCTCGCCGGCCATGCAGGCCCCTCTCGCCGCCGTCCACCCCGCGCACGGGCAGGCTGCGCGGCGCCGCACGGCGACGATCGGGCGTTCACAATTCCGCAATTCGGTGCCGATCCGTTCGGCGCGGTCATTGCCGCGCCCGGTCACCTGCCGCACCCTGCCGCGCTCGCCCGGATCGAAGACCTCGGTCCCATCAAGACATGAAGGGAGGCGCTCCATGTTCCACCGCCGGACCGTGCTGGGAACGCTTGCCGCGCTGCCGCTCGCCACCTCGGCCGCACGGGCCCAGCCCGCAGCATCGCCGCTGATCGAGCGGCGTCTGCCCGGCGCGGATGCGATGATCCCGATCATCGGCGTCGGCACGGCGCGGCGCTACGAACGGATGGACGAGGCCCAGCTGCCCGCCCAGCGCGAGACGTTGCAGCGTTTCGTCGCTCTCGGCGGCAGGATGATCGACACCGCCCCCTCCTACGGCGAGGCAGAGGCGGTGCTCGGCCGGCTGATAGCCGAGCTCGGCATCCGCGACCGCGTGTTCCTCGCGACCAAAGTCGGCGTGAACACGAAGGAGGAAGGGATCGCGCAGATCGAGGCAGCCTTCCGCAAGCTGCGCACCGACCGGATCGACCTGATCTCGGTGCACAACCTGCGCGACATCACCAACCAGCTCGCCACGCTGCGCGACCTCAAGGCGGCAGGGCGCATCCGCGCCGTCGGCGCGACGACGTCGTTCGAGCGGCAATACGCCGACTTCGCGGCGATGATGAGCCGCGAGCGGCCGGACGTGATCCAGGTGGACTACGCGCTCGACAATCGCGGCTCCGGCGAACGCATTCTGCCGCTGGCGCAGGAGCTCGGCATGGGGGTGATGGTCAACCTGCCGTTCGGCCGTGGTCGGCTGTTCGAGGCGACGCGCGGCCGGCCGCTGCCCGACTGGGCGGCGGAGATCGACTGCACCACCTGGGCGCAGGTGTTCCTCAAGTATATCGTTTCGCACCCCGCGGTCACCGTCGCGATCCCCGGCATGGCCCAGGCGCGCTATGTCGATGACAACATGAACGCTGCCCGTGGAAGGCTGCCGGACGCCGCGCTCCGCCGGCGGATGGAGGCCTTCATTGACGGCCTCTGAGCAGGGCGACCGGCTCACGCCGAGACGAAGCCGGATCCCTGCACACCTGTCGCATCTGATCGTCGCCGAACCGCACGAGGTGCCGGCCGTGCTGGCCGGGTTCCTGCTGTTCTTCGTCGTCTTCACCGGGTTCTTCATGCTGCGTCCGGTGCGTGAGACCATGGGGATCGCGGGCGGCGTGCGCAACCTGCAATGGTTGTTCCTCGCAACATTCATCGGCACGCTGATCGTCGTGCCGATCTACGGCGCGCTCAGTGTCAGCGTGCCACGACGACGACTGCTCGCCGCGAGCTATCTCCTCGGTGCGGCGATCCTCGTCGGCTTCGGCATCGCGATGATGGTCAACCCGAAGGATGTCTGGGCCGGCCGCGTCTTCTATGTCTGGTACTCGGTGTTCAACCTGTTCATGATCTCGCTCGCCTGGAGCGTGATGGCGGACGTGTTCCATCCCGACCAGGCGAAACGCCTGTTCGCCCAGATGGCCGCGGGCGCAAGCCTGGGCGGGCTGACCGGCCCGCTGCTGGGCGGGTTGCTGGTCGGCACGATTGGCCATTCCGGCCTGCTGTTCCTCTCCGCCGGCCTGCTGCTGAGCACGCTCGCCTGCGCCAGGTATCTGTTCCGCTGGCGGGGCGTGCATGGCGATGCCCGCGACCGCGCCGACGATCCTGACCGCGCGTTGGGCGGCAGCATCGTCGCCGGCCTGACGCTGATCCTGCGCTCGCCCTACCTGCTCGCCATCAGCCTGTTCGTGGTGCTGCTCGCCTCGGTCTCGACCTTCCTCTACTTCGAGCAGGCGCGCCTCGTCGCGCTGACCTTCCCCGACCGGGTCCGCCAGACCCAGGTGTTCAGCACGATCGACATGATCGTGCAGAGCATGACGATCTTCATCCAGGTCTTCGTCACAGGTCGGCTGACCCGGCGGCTCGGCGTGACGGTGCTGCTGACCGCGGTGCCGCTCGCGATGATGGGCGGGTTCGGGCTGCTCGCGCAGGCCGGCACGTTCCCGGTGCTCGCGGTCGTGATGGTGCTGCGCCGCGTCGGCGAGTACGCGCTGGTACGGCCCGGACGCGAGATGCTGTTCACCGCGGTCGATACCGAGACGAAATACAAGGCCAAGAACGCGATCGACACGGTGGTGTATCGCGGCGGCGACGCGGTCAGCGCCTGGATCAAGACCGCCGTCGACGCGATCTCCACCACGCCGGCGGCGGCCGCGATCGTCGGCATGGGACTGGCCGGCGCCTGGGCCGCGCTCGGCTTCGGCCTCGGCCGCACGCATGACCAGCGGACCGAGCCGGTCGTCCGCCCGGCATGATTGCTGGGCCGCTCGTCAGGCCGGCCGGCTGCGCCGGGGGGTGGTGCGCCCGCCGGCCTGAGGCGGATCGCGCCCGAACAGAATGCGGTACCAGGCGGCCGACAGCATGTCGGCGACCTCGTCCTCGGCCATCGCGGCGAGCGGCTCCAGCGCCGGACGGACGTAGAGATCGCGCAGCACGCCCTCGACCATCGCGATGCAGGCGAGGGCCCGCGCCGTCCGCTCGCGCCGCGGCAGATTGAGCGCCGGATCGGCGCGTTCCCACGCGCGCACCACGCGCGCGGCAAGGGCAAGGTTCGCCTCCTGGCCGATGCGCGCGAACTCGGGCTCGACATTGCCGAGCTGCATCAGGCAGCGCATCAGCCCGGCATTCGCGCGATAGACGCGCACGTAGTAGCGGTTCGCGGCGATGACGCGCGGGTAGAGCGCCGCTCCGGCCGCGCTGACGGGCCGACGTGCCCGCACGGTCGCCATGAAGTCGCCGAGCACATCGCGCGCGGCCGCGCTGCGGTCCGGCCAGTAGCGGTAGAACGTGCCGTGCGCGAGGCCGGCGCGGAACGCGCAGTCGGCCACGCGCAGATCGTGCAGGCCGCCCTCCTCGAGCAGCGCGGCGATCGCCCCCATCAGCCGGAGCCGCGTGCGCGCGGTCTTCGGTTCATCCGCGGCGAGTGCCAGACGTGCGGCGAGCTCATCGCGATAGACAAACGGTCCATGCCGGGCGGCATCGGCGGCGCATGTCTCCAGGGTCGGCTTCGGCTGAAATTCTGACATTGACATCAGTGTCAGTTATCGCGAGCCTGCCCGCAAGGGAAGGAGGGAGACGCGGTGTCGGAGGCCAACCAGGCAGAACGACCGCCAGGCTGATGCGGATGGAGTACATCCTGGCCGCGCATGCGGCGATGCGGGCGCGGGTCGAGGCCGCACCCTTCGCGCCCTCGCTGGGCGCCTTCGTCGATCAGCAGGCGGCTCAGCACGGATCGGCTCTGGTCTGGCGCTTCACCGAGCAACCCGACGACACGCGGCTGCGCGAGCTGAGCTACGCGGGGCTCGCCGAGGCGACGCGCCGCATCGCTGCCGGCCTCGCCGCGCGCGGCGTGCAGCGTGGCGAGCGCGTCGGCGTGATGCTGCCAAACATTCCGGCCTTCCCGCTCACCTGGCTCGCGCTCGCCCGGCTCGGTGCGGTCATGATCCCGATCAACACCGGCTACACTGCGCGCGAGCTCGACTATGTGCTGAGCGACGGCGGTGCGGCGCACCTCCTCGTGCACGAGGACGCGCTGCCCGTGCTGCTCGATCTGCTCGCGCACCGCCCTCTGCTTGATCGCGGCTCGATCCACGTGGTCGGTCGGCCGCCTGCCGGCATGCGGGCCTGGGACCGGCTGCTGGAGGCCGATCCGATCGCGGAACAGGAGGATGGGCCCGGGCTCGAGGACCTGGTGAACCTGCAATACACCTCGGGCACCACCGGCTTCCCCAAGGGCTGCATGCTGACGCATCGCTACTGGCTGACGCTCGGCCGGGTCGCCGCCGCGCGCGGGGGCGATGTGCGCGTGCTGCTCGCCGCGCAGCCCTTCTACTACATGGACCCGCAATGGCTGCTGCTGATGGCGATGCATCTCGGCGGCCGCCTTGTCGTGGCGCCGCGCGCCTCGACCAGCCGATTCCTGGAACGCGTGCGCCGCGAGGGCGTCGAGTACTGCATCTTCCCACAACCGATGCTGAAAGAGCCCGAGCGGCCCGATGACGCGGCGAATCCGCTGAAGCGGGTGTCGATCTATGGGTTGCGCCCTGACATGCACGCGGTGCTGGAGCGCCGCTTCGGCTGCATCGCGCGCGAGAGCTTCGGCATGACCGAGATCGGCTCGGGGCTGACGATGCCGCTGGAGGCGACGGACATGGTCGGCAGCGGCAGTTGCGGCCTGCCCGCGCCGTTCCGCGAGGCCTCGATCCGCGACGAGCAGGGGTGCGAACTCGGCCCGGATCAGGTCGGCGAGCTCTGGATCCGCGGACCGGGCATTCTGAAGGGCTACTGGAACAAGCCCGACGCGACCGCGGAGGCCTTCCGCGAGGGCGGCTGGTTCCGCACCGGCGACCTGTTTCGCCGCGACCTGCACGGCTTCCACACCATCGTCGGTCGGGTGAAGGACATGATCCGCCGCTCGGGCGAGAACATCGCCGCGCGCGAGGTCGAGGCGGTGCTGCTACAGCTCGACGCGGTCGCCGAAGCGGCCGTCATCCCGGTGCCCGATCCCGATCGCGGCCAGGAGGTGAAGGCCTGTCTTGTGCTGCAGCCGGGCTTGACGCCGGTGGACCTTCCGGCCGAGCGGGTGTTCGCGCACTGCGCGCGCGGGCTCGCGCGCTTCAAGGTGCCGCGCTTCCTGGAGTACCGCGACGCGCTGCCGAAGACCCCCTCGCAGAAGATCGCCAAGCACGTGCTGATCGCCGAGCGCGCAGACCTGCGCGAGGGTGCAATCGACCGGCTCGCTCTCGTCGAAGGATAGCAACGATGCCGATCCGCTACGAGACCGAAGGCGAGGTCGCTGTCTTCACGTTCGAAAACGGCGCTGTGAACCCGACCACGCCGGCGATGCACAAGGAACTGCACGCGGCACTGACCGAGTTCCTGCGTGACACGCGCATCCGCTGCGGCATTCTCACCGGCGCCGGCGACCGCGCCTTCTGCGCCGGCGACGACATCAAGACGCCGAGGCGCGAGGCCACGACCGAACAGGTGCTGGCCGATCATCTCTGGCCGCATGGCAGCGAGGGCGAGACGCCGCACGACTTCTCCTGGTCGCGCGACGTGCTGGCGATCGAGCGCTTCAAGCCGATCATCGGCGCGGTGAACGGCTGGTGCGTCGGCATGGGCCTGATCTACCTGCTCACCCTCACCGATCTCCGGATCGCCGCGAGCACGGCGCGGTTCGGCTTCCCCGAGATCGCCTATGGCATGGGCGGGGCGGGCGGATCGACGCGGCTGCTGCGCATGATGCCGCACACCGCGGCGATGTGGATGCTGCTGACCGGCGATCCCGTCTCCGCCGCGGAGGCCGAGCGCAGCTTCCTGGTGAACCGGGTCGTGTCGCCGGAGCGGCTGATGGACGAGGCGCGTGCGGTCGCGGCGAAGATCTGCCGGCATCCGCCTGCGGCCGTGCGGGTCGAGATGGAGGCGACGTATCGCGCGCAGGATCTCGGCCGCGCCGAGGCGATCGCCTTCACCAAGCACCTCTATCGCCTGCAGCGCCTCGGCCTCGCCGGCGGCGGCGACGCGCTCGAAGGCGGATTCCTGTATCGTCGGGAGGCCCCTTGACCTCCGGCGTCACTGCAACGATCCACAACCACGGGAGAGGGAGACCACCATGTCCATCCGTATGACCCGACGCGGCATCCTCGGCGCGAGCCTGGCCGCCGCCCTGCCGATGCCCGCGCTCGCGCAGGCGAAGCCCGACCGGATCGTCGTCAACACCTCGGGCGGGGCGATGACCAATCTGTTCCGCCGCACCTATCACGCCGAGTTCGAGAAGCGGCACGGCATCCGCGTGGTCGACACCTCGCCGGTCGATTTCGGCAAGCTGCGTGCCATGGTCGAGAGCGGCAATGTCGAGTGGACCGTCACCGAGCTCGGCGGCCAGGACTATGTGCGCGCCCAGCAGATGAACCTGCTCGAGCCGCTCGACTTCTCCATCATCGACCTGTCGCGCTATCCCGCCTCGGTGCGCAACGCGACGCACACCTTCCCGTCCTCCGTCTATTCCACGGTGATGGCGTACCGCACTGACGTGTTCCCGAACGACACGCACCCGAAGGGCTGGGCGGAGTTCTGGGATGTGCGCAGGTTTCCTGGCCCGCGCTCGCTGCGCAACCACCCGGTGGACAACCTGGAATTCGCCCTGCTCGCCGACGGTGTACCGCGCGACAAGGTCTACCCGATCGACATCGACCGCGCCCTCGCCAAGCTCGACGAGATCCGTCCGCATGTCGCCGTCTGGTGGACCACGGGCGCACAGCCGGCGCAGCTTCTCGTCGATCGCGAGGTGGTGCTCGCCTCGGGCTGGAACGGTCGCTTCTACGACGTCGCGCGGCGCGGCGCGCCGGTTGCGGTGGAATGGGAGGGCGGCTGCGTCAAGCAGAATGCGTTCGGCATTCCGCGCGGCGCACGCAACGCTGTCTGGGGCAACCACTATCTCCAGGTGATGACCGACCCGAAGCTGCAGGCGATCTACGCGGCCGAACTCGCCTATCCGGGCCTGCACCCTGACACGCCGACGCTCGTGGAGGAGAGCGTGCGTCCGCATCTGCCGACCACTGGGAGCAATCTCGAAAAGCAGATCTGGCTCGGCGTCGAGTGGTGGACCGAGAACGGCCAGCGCGCGCAGGAGGCGTGGAACCGCTGGATGCTCCGGCGCGGATGATGCCGGCAGCGATCCGACACAAGGACCCCACGCCGTGGACCTGACGGTGCGCGGGGTGGTGCGGCGGTTCGGTCCCGTGACCGCGCTCGCCGGTGTGGACCTGACGGTGGCCGAGGGTGAGCTGCTGACCATCCTCGGCCCCTCGGGCTCGGGCAAGACCACGCTGCTGAAGGTCGTCGCCGGGTTCGAGATCCCCGATGAGGGCACCGTGCATCTCGGCGCCGAGGACGTCACGCTGGCACCGCCGCGCCAGCGCGATGTCGGCATGGTGTTCCAGAACTACGCGCTCTTCCCCCATCTGACGGTGGCGCAGAACGTCGCGTTTCCGCTGGAGATGCGGCGGCTGGCGAAGCCCGAGCGCGACCGCCGCGTCGCCGAGGCGCTCGCGCTCGTCGAGCTCTCCGGCTACGAGGCGCGGCTGCCGCGCCAGCTCTCCGGCGGGCAGCAGCAGCGCGTCGCCCTCGCCCGGGCGATCGTGTTCAACCCGCGCCTGTTGCTGCTCGACGAACCGTTCGGCGCGCTCGACCGCAAGCTGCGTGAATCGATGCAGCTCGAAGTGCGGCGGCTGCAACGGCGCCTGAAGCTCACCACGCTGTTCATCACCCATGACCAGGAGGAGGCGCTGATCCTCTCCGACCGCGTCGCCGTGATGAATGCCGGGCTGCTCGAACAGGTGGGCACGCCGGGCGAGGTCTATGCCCGCCCGGCGACGCGCTTCGTCGCGGATTTCGTCGGCGAGTCGAACCTGCTGGACGGCCATGCCGCCGGCGACAGCGCGGCCGAGGTGCCGGGGCTCGGCCGCATCGCCCTCGCGCGTGCCGCCGGGGCGGCCGGCCAACGCACGACGCTGCTGCTGCGCCCCGAGGCGCTGCGCGTCGGCGCCGAGGCGACGGCATTGCCCAACCGGGCGAGCGGGCGGATCGTCGAGACCGTGTTCCTCGGCCTCTCGGTCAAGCTTCGGCTCAGGCTCGAAGGCGGGCTCGAACTGCTCGCGCGGCTGCCGCTCCGCCCCTCCGAGCCGCTGCCGGCATCAGAGGGCGACACCGTGCCGCTCGGCTTCGCGCCGGAGGATGTGCATGTCGTCGGCCACTGAGTCGCTGGCCGCGCCGGCGCGCGCCCGTCCGGACCCCGAGCGCGCGCGGGAGCGAACGCTGCTGCTGCTCGCCGCCCCCGCGCTCGCGGTGCTCGGCGTGCTGTTCGTCTGGCCGCTGCTGCGCCTGCTGTCGATGTCCGTCGCCGACGGCACGCTCGTACAGTTCGAGAAGGCAGCGCTCGACGGCCTCTATATCGCGGTGCTGTGGGACAGCATGGAGATCGCCCTCCTCGTGACGGTGATCTGCCTGGCCCTCGCCTATCCGGTGTCGCTCTGGCTGGTGCAGGCCGGGCGCACAGGCTTCATCCTCGGCATGTTCTTCCTGCTGCTGCCGTTCTGGACCAGCGTGCTGGTGCGCACCTATGCCTGGATGGTGCTGCTCGGCCGCAGCGGCGTGATCAACCGGATGCTGCGCGAGTGGGGCCTGATCGAGGCGCCGCTGCCGCTGCTGCACAACCTGACCGGCGTGCTGATCGGCATGGTGCATGTGCTGCTGCCCTATATGGTGTTCCCGATCTACGCCGCACTGCTGCGTATCGATCCGGACCTGAAGCGGGCGGCCGAGGGGCTCGGCGCGCCGTCCTGGCGGGTGTTCCTGCGCGTCACCCTGCCGCTGTCGCTGCCGGGGGTGTTCGCCGGCTGCGCGCTCGTCTTCGTGATCTCGCTCGGCTTCTTCATCACGCCGGCGCTGCTCGGCGGCGGCCGTGTGATCATGATCGCGATGCTGATCGAGCAGCAGGTGCGCGAATTCCTCGACTGGCCCTTCGCCGCCGCGCTCGCGACCGTGCTGCTCGTTGTGACGCTCGCGATCTACGCGGCCCTCGGCCGGCTGACGGGAGGACAGGTCCATGCCGCGCGCTAGCGCAGATCCCGACCAGGCGGGATCGCCTGACCGGGTGAAGCTGCGCGCGGGGAAACGCCGACGACGACGGGCTGGCGGCAGGATCGCGCTCACGGTCTTCACCGCCATTGTCTTCACGTTCCTGATGCTGCCGCTGCTGGTGGTGTTCCCGATCTCGGTCTCGTCCGCGCCCTATCTCCAGTTCCCCCCGCCCGGCTTCTCCTGGCAGTGGTATCAGCGCTATCTCGACGACCCGACCTGGATCGAGGCGACCATCCGCAGCTTCAAGGTGGCGTTCCTGTGCACGGCCTTGTCGATGGGGCTCGGCGTGCCGCTCTCCTTCGCGCTGGTGCGCTCGCGGCTCAGGGGCATGCGCATCGCCGACCGGCTGGTCGCCGCACCGATCATCGTACCCACCATCATCATCTCGATCGCGGTCTACAGCCTGTTCGCCCAGCTCCGCCTGATCGGCGAATGGTACGGCATCGCGATCGCGCACACGATCCTCGCCCTCCCCTTCGTGGTGATTTTGGTCTCGGCGGGATTGCGCACCTTCGACGAGGCACAGGAGCACGCGGCGATGGGGCTCGGCGCCTCGTGGCCGGTCGCGGTGTGGCGCATCACCCTGCCGCAACTCCGCCCGAGCCTGGTCTCGGCAGCGTTCCTCGCCTTCGTCACCTCGTTCGACGAGCTGGTGGTCGCGATGTTCCTCTCCGGCGCCTCGATGACGTTGCCGAAGAAGATGTTCGACAACATCCTGCTGGAGATCGACCCGACCATCGCCGCGGTCTCGGTGCTGCAGATCCTGCTCGCCTGTCTCTGCCTCGGCCTCGCGACGCTGTTCGGCCGCGGCGCGCTGCCGAGCTCGGCCACCCGTTGAGGAACGACGCCATGGACCGCTCGCTGTTCCATCCCGACTTCAAGCCGCGGCCCTATTGGTGGGAAGACATCCCGATCGGCCAGAACCCCGAGGCCGAGCTGCCTGCCAAGGCCGACGTGGTGATCGTCGGTGGCGGTCTGACGGGGCTCAACTGCGCGATCGAGCTCGGCCGTGGTGGCGCGAGCTCTGTCGTGCTGGAGGCCGAGGATTTCGGCTTCGGCGCCTCGACCCGCAATGGCGGCGCCGTCTCGGGCGGTGTCAATCTCGGCAAGGGCATGTCGGGTGCCAAGGCGCGCGACGGCGAGATCGACACCGTCGTGCGCGAGATGATCGGCGATGCGGCCGAGAGCTTCGCGCATATCGAGACCCTGATCGCGCGCGAGGGGATCGACTGCGCCTGGGAGCGGTCCGGCCGGTTCGTCGGCGCCTACACGCCGAAGCACTACGCCGGGCTCGCCGCCAAGCTCGACCTGCTGAACACGGAAGCCGCCGCCGAGGCCGAGATGGTGCCGCGCGAACGCCAGCGCGAGGAGATCGCCTCGGACTACTATTTCGGCGGCATGCGCATCGGCCGCAGCGGCAAGCTGCATCCGGGCCGGTATCACCGCGGCCTGATGGCCGCCGCGCAGCGCCATGGCGCCGTGTTGCTGGGTCGCTGCCGGGCCGGCCGCATCGCACGCAACGGCACCGCGTGGTCGGTCGAGACCGCGCGCGGAACCGTCACGGCGCGGGAGGTGATGATCGCCACCAACGGCTACACCGGCGACCTCACGCCCGACCTGAAGCGGCGCGTGATCCCGCTCGCCTCGCACATCATCGCCACCGAGCCGCTCGACCCGGAGCTCGCGCGCAGCCTGATCCCGCGCGGCCGCACCCTCTCCGACACGCGGCGCGTGCTCTGCTACTACCGCATGTCGCCGGACGGCACGCGCGTGCTCTATGGCGGGCGGGCCCGTTTCACCCAGGTCGGCCCGGAGGTCTCGGCGCCGGCGCTGCATGCGATGATGCTGGAGCGGTGGCCGCAGCTGAAGGGCGTGCGCGTCACCCATGCCTGGACGGGCAACACGGCGTTCACCTTCGACTACCTGCCGCATATGGGTGTCACGCCGTCGGGCCTGCACTACGCGATGGGCTGCAACGGCTCGGGCGTGGCGATGCTGTCCTATCTCGGCGCACAGGTCGGGCGGAAGATTCTCGGCGGCGGCAATCGCGTGACCGCCTTCGACGGCCGCGGTTTCCCGACGCGGCCGCTCTACACCGGCCATCCGTGGTTCCTGCCGATGGTCGGATCGTACTACCGGTTCCGCGACTGGCTCGACCGCAAGGTGGCGTGACGCCGCGCGGGGCGCGCGTCGGCTACGCCGCGCCCTCCACCGGATCGAGATCGACACTGACCGTGAGCCCGTGCCGTCCACCGCCCAGGATCACGCCACGCACGGGCGAGACATCCGCGTAGTCGCGCCCCCAGCCGAGCACCACGTGCTCGTCGTGCACGACAAGATCGTTGGTCGGATCGAGATCGATCCAGCCATGCCCGGGGCCCAGCCAGCACCCCACCCAGGCATGCGACTGATCGGCGCCGCGCCGCCGCGCCTCGCCCGGGCGAGGGCGCGTGCGGATATAGCCCGAGACGTAGCGCGCCGGCAGGCCGAGCCAGCGCAGCCCGGCGATCATCAGATGCGCGAAGTCCTGGCAGACGCCGGTGCGGCTCGCCAGCACCTGGGTCACCGGCGTCGAGAGCGTGGTCACGCCCGCGCGGAAGGTGAAGTCGTTGCGGATGCGGCCGTTCAGCTCGAGCAGCGCGTCCAGGATCGGCCTGCCCGGCGGGAACGACCGGGCGACATAGGCGCCGACCGCCGGGTCAGCCGGCGCCATCGCCGTGCCGAAGGCGAACTCCGCGGCCTGCCATGCGTCCATCCCGCCCCGCGCGGCGGCATCGCGCACCACCTCCCAGGCGGGTGTGGCCGCGTCGCGCGGCGGCGGGAACGCGGCGTCCACCTCCGCGGTCAGGCTGACCGTGAAGGATGCATGCGGCTCGGCAAGGAACAGCCAGGTCGCGTGATTGCCGAAATGGTCGATCGCGCCGGCGGAGCGCGACGGCAGCGGTGCGACCGCCAACGCCGTCGCGATCACATGCTGGCCCGGCAGGGGCCGGGGCGTGAGGTGCAGCAGATGCGCCGCCAGATCCACCGTCTCGCCGTAGAGATAGGTCGTGACATGCGTGACGCGGTATCTCATCCCTCGACCGGTTCCTCGTCACCGAAGCCGAGCGACTGCGCCGCGGGAACGTGACTGAAGTAGCGTCGCGCGATCGCATCCGAGAGCGCGGCCACGGCGACGGCGAGTTCCCGCAGGCTGCGCGGCAGGCTCGACGCCTCGAGCGCCGGCGCCTCGGCCGTGGCGACGCGCTCCACCATCGCCTCCGCCTCGGCGCGGAGCCGTCCCGCCGCCATCGCCAGATCGCCTTCCGGCGCGCCGCCCACTTCGGCGAGCCGCGCCTCGACGTGGCGGAGCTGGTAGGCGATCGCGCGCGGGTTGGAGGCGTCAGCGAGCACGAGGTCGAGCACGGGGCCGGGCTGGAGCACCGTCAGGTAGCGGCTGCGATAGGTGATGACGCTGTCGCAGAGCTCGAGCGCGAGCCGGAGCCCGGCCTCGACCCGCTGCGGCGGCTGGTCGAGTGCATGCGAAAGGTCGCGCGCGGTGTGCGCCGCGCGTTCGATGCGTCGGCCGAGATCGAGGAAGATCCAGCCGCCGCCGCGCACCATGTTCTCCGCCGCGATGCCGGACACGCCGGCCGAGAAGCGGATGATTGCCGCGGTCGCCGGTGCGAGCGCGTCGAATCCATGCGCGCCGGCGGCCGTCGCCTCGCGCGCCTCGGCCGAGAGATGCGCAATCGTCGCCCACATGTCGCCGGTCAGCCGGTCGCGCACCGCCCGCGCCAGCCGGAACACCTGATCGAACATCAGCATGACCGGGCGCTGCGGCCGGCAGGTCTCCATCAGCGCGCGCGGCATGGCCTGGCCGTCGGGCGGCAGCGCGGCCGCGTCCTCGCTGATCACGCCGGCCTCCGCGAGACAGCGCGCGAGCGTGCGCAGCTCGACGATGTCGTGCGGCAGCAGCCAACCGCGCGTCAGCCGCGCCAGCATCGCCCGTACCAGCCGGGCTGCGTTCTCCAGCCGCTCGACCTGCCGGCCGAGCCAGTAGAGATCGTCAGCCGCCCGGCTCGGCAGTTCGGCGGCCGTGCGGCGGATCGCCAGCGGTCCGAGCGGCACAAGCGGCACGCCGCCGATCTCGCCCTGCTCGCCGCTCAGCACCCACACATCCTTCGCAACGCCGCGGCGCGGCAGCCGTCCGGCCAGCCGATCGGCCTCCTCGATCACGCGCGCGAGCCCACCCGGCATGATGCGCCATCCGCCGGCCCCGTCGGCGAGCACGAACAGGCGCAGCACGATGGGCTTCGGCGCGAGTCCGCCCTCGCCGAGGGACGGCGCGGCCGAGGGCTGGATCGCGCGGGTGGCGGCGTACGACCACGGGGCCGCGCGCACGCGATCGAGCAGGGACATGAGCGCGCCCTGCGGCAGTTCGGCCATGGCGGTCGCCGGCATGGCGCCGTCGAGCGCGGGACGGATCAGCCAGCGCGCCGGATCGGCAAGAACCGCGCTGAGCGACGCCGGCTCGCCGAGCCAGAGCGTCGGCACGCTGTCGAGCAGCAGCCGCTCGCCGAGCAGGCGCTCGGCGAGCGCGGGCAGGAAGGCGGCGAGCGCCGGCGCCTCGGCGAGGTGGCTGCCGGGGTCGTTGACCACGCGCACGCCCTCGGCGCGCATCGCATCGAGCAGCCCGGCGACGCCGAGCGTGCTGTCGGGCGTCAATTCGAGCGGATCGACCAGCCTGCCCTCGACCCGCCGCACCAGCACGTCGATCCGTTGCAGGCCCTTCAGCGTCTTCAGGAACACCTGGCCGTCGCGGGCGGTGAGGTCGGCGCCTTCGACCAGCAGGCAGCCGAGCTCACGCGAGAGGAAGAGATGCTCGAACCAGGTCTCGTGCGCGGTGCCGGCGGTGAGCAGGCCGATGCGCGGATTGTCCACGCCCGGCGGTGCGAGGCGTTGCAGCGCGTCGGTCCAGAGTTCGAAGAAGGGGCGCAGTTCGCGGACCTGCGAGATGCGGAACCCTTCCGGCATGGTGCGCGCGACCATGCGGCGGTTCTCGCGCGCGAAGCCGATGCCGTTCGGCGCGCCGGTGCGGTCGGCGAGCACGCGCCAGTGTCCGTCGGGGCCGCGGATGAGATCGGCGGCGATGAGGTGCAGGCTCGCCGTGGGTGGCGCGGGGGCGCGGCAGGCGCGCAGGAAGGCGGGGTTGGCATAGACCAGCGCCGGCGGCAGGGTGCCATCGGCGAGCAGGCGCTGTGGACCGTAGAGGTCGGCCAGCAGGGCGTCGAGCAGGCGGGCGCGCTGGGCAAGGCCCGCTTCGAGGGCGGCGAACTCCTGCGCCGGCAGCACCATGGGCACGGGGTCGCAGCGCCAGGGCCGTTCGACCGCGGCGCCGCCCGGATCGGCCGGCAGCAAGGTGGTGATCCCCTCCTCCTCGAAGGCGCGGTCGAGGCGGAGAGCGCGGTCGGCGAGGCCGCCGGGCGGCAGGCTCGCGAGCATCGCGGCGACGTTGC
>CAZHMM010000047.1:0-23246 GCA_964533585.1 uncultured Elioraea sp. | reverse complement strand
ATGGGCGTGCCGGTGCTCGACTACGGCAACAACATCCGCCAGATGGCGAAGGACGAGGGGCTTGCCGACGCCTTCGCCTTCCCTGGCTTCGTGCCGGCCTATATCCGTCCGCTGTTCTGCCGCGGCATCGGGCCCTTCCGCTGGGCGGCGCTGTCGGGCGATCCGGAGGACATCCGCCGGACGGATGCGAAGGTGAAGGAGCTGATCCCCGACGATCCGCACCTGCATCGCTGGCTGGACATGGCGGACGCGCGCATCCGCTTCCAGGGCCTGCCGGCGCGGATCTGCTGGGTAGGCTTGGGGCAGCGTCACCGCCTCGGCCTCGCCTTCAATGAGATGGTCGCCGCCGGCGAGCTCGCCGCGCCGATCGTGATCGGGCGGGATCATCTCGACAGCGGGTCGGTGGCGAGCCCCAATCGCGAGACTGAGGCAATGCTGGATGGATCGGACGCGGTGTCGGACTGGCCGCTGCTCAATGCGCTGCTGAACTGCGCCTCCGGAGCCACCTGGGTGTCGCTGCACCATGGCGGTGGTGTCGGCATGGGCTATTCCCAGCACGCCGGGATGGTGATCGTCGCCGACGGCACGGCGGCGGCGGCGAAACGGCTGCACCGGGTGCTGTGGAACGATCCGGCCACGGGCGTGATGCGCCACGCCGATGCCGGCTACGACATCGCCGTTGCCTGCGCGCGCGAGCACCGGCTCGACCTGCCGATGCTGGGATGAGTGCGACGCTGACGCCCGGAGCGATCCGGCTCGCCGATCTCCGCACCATCGCCGCCGGGATGCCCGCCGTGCTGGTCGAAGGCTGGCAGGCGCCGGTGCGCGCGGCCGCGCGTGCCGTCGCCGACGTGATCGCGCGTGGCGAGGTGGTCTACGGGATCAACACCGGCTTCGGGAAGCTGGCCTCGACGCGGATCGCCCCCGAGGCGCTGGCGCAGCTCCAGCTCAACATCGTGCGCAGCCACGCTGCCGGGACCGGCCCGGCGCTGCCTGACCGCGTGGTACGCCTGACGCTGGCGCTGAAGGCCGCGAGCCTCGCGCGCGGCCATTCGGGCGTGCGTGCCGAGGTGGTCGAGGCGCTGCTGGCGCTGCTTGCGGCGAACGTGCTGCCGGTGATCCCGGCGCAGGGCTCGGTCGGCGCCTCGGGCGATCTCGCGCCGCTGGCGCATCTGGCGCTGGTGCTGATCGGCGAGGGTGAGGCGCGCCTGCCGGACGGCCAGATCGTTTCGGGTGCGGAGGCCCTGCGGGCCGCCGGGCTCGCCCCGGTCGTGCTCGGAGCCAAGGAGGGACTGGCGCTCTTGAACGGCACCCAGGTCTCGACCGCGCTCGCGCTCGACGGGTTGTTCGCGATCGAGCACGCCTTCGCCGCAGCGCTGGTGACGGGCGCGCTGAGCCTGGATGGCGCGCGCGGTTCCGACACACCGTTCGATCCACGCATCCAGGCGGTGCGCGGCCATGCGAGCCAGGCGGACGTTGCCGCTGCGTTGCGCGCGCTGCTCGCCGGCAGCCCAATCCGCGAGAGCCACCGTGTGGGCGACCCGCGCGTGCAGGACCCCTACTCGCTGCGCTGCCAGCCGCAGGTGATGGGCGCTGCGCTCGACCTGATCCGCAGTGCTGCCGCCACGCTTGGAACGGAGGCGAACGCGGTGTCGGACAACCCGCTGGTGTTCGCCGAGACAGGCGAGATCCTCTCAGGCGGCAACTTCCACGCCGAGCCGGTTGCCTTCGCCGCCGACATCCTGGCGCTCGCGGTCGCCGAGATCGGCAATCTCGCCGAACGCCGCGTGGCGCTGCTGACCGATCCGGTCATGACCGGCCTGCCCGCCTTCCTCGCCCCCGATCCTGGGCTGCACTCCGGCTTCATGCTCGCACAGGTGACGGCTGCGGCGCTGGCGGCGGAGAACAAGGCGCTCGCCATCCCGCGCAGCGTCGACTCTGTACCGACCAGCGCCAACCAAGAAGACCACGTTAGCATGGCCACCAGCGCGGCGCGGCGGCTTGGCGAGATGGCCGGCAACCTTGCCGCGATCATCGGCATCGAGGCGCTGCTCGCCGCCCAGGCCGTGGAGTTCCACCGCCCGCTGCGCTCCTCCGACACGCTCGAGCAGGCGATCGCGCTGCTGCGCGCGCGGGTGCCGCGCTGGGGCGAGGACCGCGCCTTGGCGCCCGACATCGCCGCCGCCCGCGCGCTCGTCGAAGACGGCACGCTCGCGTCCCTTTGCCCGGCCGCGCTGCGCTCCGGGCTCGGCTAGCCGGGCACCGGGAGGGGATGGCCGCCGGGCCGGGCCGGTCTATCATCCGCCGCCGATCGGGCGGAGGCGCCGGGACGGCGGCATGACATGGGGGACGAGGATGAAGCGACGCAACGTGATGACGGGGGCTGCGCTCGGCGCGGCCGCACTCGCCACGCCGGCCCTGGCCCAGGGGCGTATGGAATGGCGCATGGTCACTTCCTGGCCGATGAACCTGCCTGGGCCGGGCACGGCGGCGACCAAGCTCGCCGAACGGATCAGCGCGCTCTCGGGCGGGCGGCTCTCGATCCGGCTGTTCGCGGCCGGCCAGATCGTGCCCGCACTCGGCGTGTTCGACGCCGTGAGCCAGGGCACCGCCGAGCTCTACCACTCGGTGCCGGCCTACTGGCTCTCCAAGCTGCGCGGCATCGGCTTCTTCGGCAGCTTCCCGTTCGGCCTGACCGCGCAGGAGCAGTCGGCCTGGATCAACCATGGCGGCGGCCAGGCGCTCTATGACGAGGCCTATGCGCGGTTTGGGCTGAAGCCGTTCCTGTGCGGTAATTCCGGGCCGCAATGGATGGGCTGGTTCCGGCGCGAGATCCGCAGCGTCGACGACTTCCGCGGCCTGCGTTTCCGCACCGCCGGGCTCGGCGGCGAGATGTACCGCCGCGCCGGCGCGACCGTGGTGACGCTGCCCGGCGGCGAGATCTTCCAGGCGCTGCAATCGGGCACGATCGACGCCGCCGAATTCATCGGCCCCTGGTCGGACTCCCCGCTGGGCTTCCACCAGGTGGCGAAGAACTACTACTGGCCGGGCGTGCAGGAACCCTCCTCGGCCGAGGAGTGCGGGGTGAACAAGGCGGCCTATGACCGGCTGCCCGACGACCTCAAGCTGGCGATCCGCGTCGCCTGCCAGAGCCTGCACGACGAAGTGGTGACCGAGTACGACCATCGCCATGCCGTCACCCTGCGCCAGCTCGTCGCCCAGCACGGCGTGGTGGTGCGCGAGGCGCCGCGCGACCTGCTGATCGCGCTCGGCAATGCCGCCGGCGAGGTGGTGAAGGATCTGCGCGAGGATCAGGACCCGCTGACGAAGAAGATCGCCGAGGCCTACATCGCCTTCCGCAACCTCTCGGCCGAGTACATGACCTACAGCTACGCGGGGCAGTTCAACAGCCGCGCCCTGCCGATCCGCTGGAGCTGATGCAGGCCGGGCCGGGATACGCCCCGGCCCGTCTGCCGGACACGGGGAACGCGATGAACCGACGCACTGCTTTCCACGCGGGCGCTGCGGCTGCGGCCGCCGCGCTCGCAACCCCTGCGATCGCGCAGGCGCGCATCGAGTGGCGGATGGTCACGGCGTGGCCGCGCAACCTGCCTGGGCCGGGCACCCAGGCCCAGCGCGTCGCCGATCGCATCACCCAGCTCACCGGCGGGCGCATCTCCGTGCGCCTGTTCGCCGCCGGCGAGATCGTGCCGCCGTTCGGCGTGTTCGATGCGGTGAGCCAGGGCACGGTCGATCTCTACCACGCCACGCCGCATTTCTGGTTCAGCCGCTCGCGCGCGGCGGCGATCATCGGCAGCTTCCCGTTCGGGCTCGCCAACAACGAGCTGATCGCCTGGCTGCGCTACGCCGGCGCGCAGGAGCGCTACGACGAGCTCTATGCGCGGTTCAACATGAAGCCCTTCATCTGCGGCAATTCGGGGCCGCAATGGACCGGCTTCTTCCGCCGCGAGCTCGCGACGCCCGACGACCTCCGGGGCCTGCGCTTCCGCGCCGGCGGGCTGATCGGCGCGGTCTATCAGCGGCTCGGCGCGGCGGTGCAGCAGATGCCGGTGGGCGAGGTGTTCCAGGCGCTCCAGGCCGGAACGATCGACGCCGCCGAGTTCGCCGGCCCCTGGTCGGACGGGCCGCTCGGCTTCGGCCAGGTGGCGCGGTTCTACTACCAGCCCTGCGGCCAGGAGCCGTCCGCCAGCCTGGAGACGGTGATCCACAAGCCCCGCTTCGACGCGCTGCCGGATGACCTCAAGCTCGCCGTCCGTTTCGCTTGCGAGAGCATGAACGAGGAGGCGATCGCGGAGTGGGACCACCGCAACCCGCTGGCGCTGCGCGAGATGGTGGAGCGCCAGGGGGTGCAGGTGCGCGCCGTGCCGGAGCCGATCGTCAAGGCAATGGCCGAGGCAGCCTGGGCCGTGATGCGCGAGCTGCGCGAGGATCAGGACCCGCTGAACCGCGCGATCATCCAGTCCTACATCGAGTACCGCAACCGCGCGGTGGAGTTCGCCGGCCTCGCCTACACCCCGACCAACGCCGGCCGCGCCCTGCTGCCGTGGGCGTGATCGCCGCACTCGCCCGCGCGCTCGACCGTGTCACCGACACGGTCGGGCGCGCGGTGATGTGGCTTGCCGTGCTGCTCGTCCTGACGCAGCTCGCCGTCGTGCTGCTGCGCTATGGCTTCTCGACCAGCTTCATCCAGTTGCAGGAGAGCGTGATCTACACCCACGCGACCCTGTTCATGCTGGGCATCGCCTTCACCATGCTGCACGAGGGCCATGTGCGCGTGGACATCCTCTACGCCGACATGACGCCGCGACGGCGCGCCTGGATCGACCTCACCGGCGTCGTCCTCGCCGTGATTCCGTTCGCCTCGCTCGTGCTCTGGACCTGCTGGCCCTTCGTCGCGGCCTCCTGGCGCATCCGTGAGGGTGCGATCGCCTATGGCGGCCTGCCGTTCCAGTATCTGCTGAAGTCGCTGATCCCGGCGATGGCCGTGCTGCTGTTGATCGCGGCGTCCGCGCATCTCTGCCGCTGCCTGCTGACGATCGCCGGCCGCCGCGCCGATCACCGCGAGGGCGCACGCGTCGCGGACGCAGCCTGAACATGGGCAGCGCGCTCGGCGGCGTCCTCGACATCCTGATGTTCGCCACGCTGTGCGCGGCGATCCTCACCGGCTTCCCGGTGGTGTTCATCCTGACCGGCACCGCGCTGCTCTACGGCACGCTCGGCTGGGCCTTCGGCGTCTTTTCGCCCGCGCTGCTCGGCGCATTGCCGCCGCGCATCTTCGGCACCATGACCTCGGAGGTGCTGGTCGCCATCCCGCTTTTTGTCTTCATGGGCATCATGCTCGAGCGCTCGAAGATCGCCGAGGAGCTGCTCGAGACCATGGGGCGGCTGTTCGGCGCGGTGCGCGGTGGGCTCGCGGTGAGCGTTTCGGTGGTGGGCGCGCTGCTCGCCGCCTCTACCGGCATCGTCGGCGCGACCGTGGTGACGATGGGGCTGATGGCGCTGCCGGCCATGCTGCGCAACCGTTACGCTCCGGGCTTCGCCTGCGGCACGATCTGCGCGGCCGGCACGCTCGGCCAGATCATCCCGCCCTCGACCGTGATGGTGATCCTCGGCGAGATCATCTCGGCCGCCTACCAGCAAGCGCAGCTCGCGCAAGGCAAGTTCTCGATCATGACGGTCAGCGTCGGCCAGCTCTTCGCCGGCAGCCTGCTGCCCGGGCTGATGCTGGTCTCGCTCTACATCCTCTACCAGCTGGTGGTGGCCTGGGTGCGGCCGGAGATCGCGCCGGCGCTGCCGCCCGATGCGCGGGGCACGGTGACACGCGGCGAGATCCTCGGCGCGCTGATTCCACCGATCGTGCTGATCGTCTCGGTGCTCGGCTCGATCCTGGGCGGGATCGCGACACCGACCGAGGCGGCCTCGGTCGGTGCGGCCGGCGCGACCCTGCTCGCCGCGCGCCGGCTTTCGCCGGCCTGGTGGCCCGCGCTACTTGCCTGCGTCTCGGTGATTGGGCTCGTCACCCTCGCCTCGTTGTTCGATCTCCGCCTCGGTCGTGCGGCCGCCACGCTCGCCGAGCGCCTCGCGATCGGTGGCGCCGCGCTCTGCACGGCGGGGCTCGCGGTCGCGCTGGCCCACGCGCTCTGGCTGACGCTGCGCGCGGGCGTGCTCGCCGGCGTCGCACGCTCGACCATGACCATCACCGCGATGATCTTCGCGATGCTGATCGGCGCGACGCTGTTCGCGCTGGTGTTCCGGGGGCTCGGCGGCGATGACATGGTGCACGCGGCACTCACCGGCCTGCCCGGTGGCACGGCCGGCGCGATCGCGGCGGTGATGGCGGTGATCTTCGCGCTCGGGTTCTTCCTCGACTTTGTCGAGATCGCGATCATTGTCATCCCGATCGTCGGGCCGATCATCCTGCAGATGGACGTCGATCCGATCTGGTTCGGCGTGCTGATCGCGGTGAACCTTCAGACCTCGTTCCTCACCCCACCCTTCGGCTTCTCTCTGTTCTATCTGCGTGGCGTCGCCCCGCGCGAGGTGCGCACGGCCCACATCTACCGCGGCGTTGCGCCGTTCGTGGCGTTGCAGCTGCTCGGCCTTGGCCTGACCGCATCCTACCCCCCGCTCGCCACCTGGCTGCCGCGCACGCTCTTCGGACGTTGAACCCCGTGGCGCTTGCCGCGTTTCGCTCCGCGCGTCTAGCCTCGCGGCAATGGACGGGATGGGACGCGACAGCGACGCCTCCGAGGTGATCGACCTTGCGGTCGATCCGCGCCAGGCACAGCTCGCGGGCCGGCGCCGATTTCGGCGCGTGATCGCACCGTTCCTGGCGGCCGCCCTGCTGATCGGCGCGACGCTTGGCGCGATCGCGGTGGTTCATGTGATCAGCCGCAGCGACGCGCTGCGTCTCGCCGACGGCGTGCTTGACGCGCTCGAGAAGCGCATTGCGACCGAGGCCCAGGGCTGGCTCGGCCCGGCCGGCCGGGTGGCGATGCTGCTGCGCGAGATCCAGCAGAGCGGAATTTTCCGCGAAGACGTGCTGCTGGTCGAGCCGATCGGTGCCGCCCTGCTGCGCAGCGTGCCCCAGGTCGCGAGCGTGTATGTCGGCGGGATGCGCGGGGACTTCACCATGCTGCGCCGGAACGAGCAGGGTGGCATCGACTCCCGCGTGATCATGACCCGCCCTGAACGCAGCGTGGTGACCACCACACGCGATGCGGAGGGACGGGTGCTGAGCACGGCCGCCGACCCGACGGACAGTTTCGATCCGCGTACGCGCCCCTGGTTCCAGGACGCCCTGGAGGCCGACGGCGTGCATTGGACCAACATCTATGTGTTCTTCTCCGACCGCGTGCCGGGGCTCACCGCCTCGCTCGCCTTCCGCGACCGGCGCGGCACGCTGCGCGGCGTGTTCGGTGTTGATGTGCGCCTCGATACGCTGAGCGCGCTGTTGTCGCGGCTCGACATCGGCGAAGGCGGCCGGGCGATGATCATCGACGGCGCCGGGCAGCTCGTCGCCTTCCCGGAGGTGGAGCGCACCGTACGCGAGGGCGACGGCACGCTCACGCCGGTTCGGCTCGACGCGCTCGGCGATCCTGTGCTGACCCGCGCCTTCGACGTGTTCCGCATCGAGGGACCGGGCCGCGGCCGGATCCAGGTCGAAGGCCGGTGGTGGCTCACGATCGCCGCCCCGCTGCCGGGCGTGAGCGGGCGCGACTGGTCGGTGCTGATCGTTGTGCCAGAGGCTGCCTTTGTCGGCTTCGTCGGTCGCAACACTCGGATCGCGCTCGCCGCCGCCGGAGTGATTGCGCTGCTCGCGCTGCTGCTTGCCGGCTTGCTGGCGCGCCAGGGCCTGCGCGCCGACCGCACCGCGCGCCGGTTGCAGGCGCAGGGGCGCGCGCTTGCCGCTCAGTCGGCCGCCTTCGCCGCGCTCGCCGGCCCCTCCAGTCGGCCCGAGGAGGCGGGATCGCGGCCGCCGCTCGAGACCATCGCGCGGACGCTCGGGGCGCGCCGCGTCAGCCTCTGGCGGCTCGGCACGGAGGGCCGGTCCCTGCGCTGCGAGGACGCCTTCGATCCGCTGGCGCGGGCGGCGGTCAGCGGCACACGGCTCGCCCGGGCCGAGATGCCCGAGGCCTTCGCGGCCCTGCTCGCAGGTCCGCTCGACCTCGCCGATGCCGCAGCGGAGCCGCGTCTCGTCGCGCTCGCCAAGGGCTACCTTGAGGCCGCCGGCACCCGTGCGCTGCTCTCCGTGCCCGTCCGCCGTGGCGAGGAGACGGTTGGCCTGCTCTGGGTCGAGGACCGTGCCGCCGAAGCCGAGGGCGCCGAGGGCTTTGCCCGCGCCGCCGCCGGTTTGCTCGCACCGCGCCTCGCGCCACGGGCCGCCCCCCCGCGCCAGGCCGCCGAGCCGGCTCGCCTGGCGGTTGGCGCCGAGCCCGCGGCCATGGCACCGCGCCGACTGCCGGGTGATGGCCTGCTCGGGGCGGAGCGAACCCGCGTGTTCCTGAACCGTCTGGCGGACGGTCGCCTTGCTGAGCGCGGGCTTGCTGCCGAACTGTTCCGGGATATCACCGTGCTCGTGGTGCGCTTCGCCGATCCCGTGTCGCTCGCCGAGCCGGCGCCGGACGACGCCAGTTCACCGCTCGCCGATCGGGCGATGCGGCTGCTCGAGCAGGTCGCGGCGGCGCACGGCATTGCCTATCTGCGCGTGCTGGGAGAGGCCGCGCTCGCCGCGGACGGCTTCGAGGGCGGCGGCCAACGCGCCGTCGCGGTCGCCGCCGCCGCGCTCGATCTTCAGGATCGCCTCGCCGCGCTGTTCCACGCAGCCGAGCAGCGGTCGGCATTCCGGATCGGCCTCGACACCGGAACCGCGATCGGCAGCGCGGTGGGCGATCAGGCGCGCACCTATAATGTCTGGGGGGAGGCGGTGCGCGGCGCGACGGCGATGGCCGACTCGGCACCCGAGGCGGGAATCCACGTGACCGAGACAACACGTGCGCTCGTCGGCGAGACGTTCCTGTTGCGGCCGCGCGGGCGCTTCTGGCTCGACGGCACCGGCGAGATGGCGACGTTCCTGCTGACGGGACGGGCGTGACAGCCCGCACGGCCAGGCCCGACGGGCTCATGCCTCTCAGGCGCCTCCTCGCGGCGCTCGGCGATGCCGTGCTCGGCGCGCTGCGCTGGCCGTGTTTCGTCGCGGCCCTCAGCTTCGCGGTCGGGCGGGCCGCATGTCTGCCCGCCACCTGGCGCCGGCCGGTGCGGCAGGAGTTCGTCCGCATGGTGCGGATCGCCGGCACCCGCGCCGTGCCGGGCGCGCTCGCCGCGGCGGTCCTGGTCGGCATCGCGATGGTGTTCCAGGCGCTCTACTGGCTCGGCGCAGCCGGCCAGGACCAGCTGGTCGGCACGGTGCTGACCGGCGTGCTGGTGCGGGAGGTCGCCCCGGTCGTGGTCGGGCTGATGCTCGCCGGCCGCGCCGGCACGCTGACGCTGGTCGAGCTCGGCACGGTGCGCGGCAGCAAGCGTTACGACGTGCTGCGAGCCTCGGGGATCGATCCGTTCCTGTTGCTCGTCGTGCCGCGCGTGCTCGCCTTCGCGCTCGCCGGCTTCGCGCTGACGATCCTGTTCGTCGCTGGCGCGCTGGTGAGCGGCTGGACGGCGAGCTACGCCTGGGGCTCGCGCAATGTCGGCCTGCTCGGCTTTCTCGACGACGTGCTGCGCGCCATGGGGCCGAGCGACTTCGCGCTGCTGCCGCTGAAGGGCGTGCTGATCGGCGGCGTGGTGGCGGCGATCTGCTGCGCCGCCGCACTCGGGGCGCCCTGGCTTGCCACGACCCCGACCCGGCTGATCCCGCGCGGCTTTGCCTATGCGATTCTCGGCACGTTTCTCGTGTCCGGCCTCGTTTCGGCGGTACTCTGACGCGCCATGGCCGATCCGCCGCCGATCCTCGGCCTGGCCGGGGCCCGCCTGCCGATCGATCCCGACGGGGCCGTGACCACGCCGATCACGCTGACCGTGATGCAGGATGAGCTCGTGCTGATCGAGATCTCCACCGCCGCCCGCATCGCGGCTTTGGCCGACGTCGTCTGCGGCTGCCTCGCGCCGCGCGAGGGTCGCGTCGCCTTCCTCGGGCGCGACTGGAGCAACGAGCCGATCGAGAAGGCCGATGCGCTGCGCGGCCGGATCGGACGCCTGTTCGGTGGCGAGCCCTGGCTTCCCTGGATGACGGTCGCGGATAGTGTCCTGCTCGCGCCGCTCTATCACACGCGCCTGCCTGGCGCGGCGCTGCGCGCCCACGCCGCACGGCTCGCGCGGGTCTTCGGCCTGCCGGGCCTGCCGCTCGGATTTCCCGAGACGCTGGCTCGGGGCGATCTCGCCCGCGCCGCCCTGGTGCGCGCGTTCCTCGGCCAGCCGCGGCTCGTCGTCCTGGAGGACCCGACCGGCGCGGTCGGGACCGAGATCCTGCCCCCACTGCTCGCCGAAATCCGCGCGGTGCGGGACGCCGGCGGCGCGGTGGTCTGGCTCACGCACCAGCCGGAGGTCGCGCTCGACCGCAGCCTGCCGGCCACGCAGCGCTGGAGCCTTCTCGGCCAGCGCCTGGTGCCGCTGACGGCGCGCGCGGCATGAGAGGCCCCGCCCGGTTCCCCCACGTCAACGAGGCGGTCGGGGCGCTTGTGCTGGCGGCACTCGTGGTCTTCGTCGTCGCGGTGCTGCAGGCGGGCGTGCTCGGCCCGCTGCTCCGCCCAGCGCTCACGCTGCGGGTGATCCTGCCGCCGGAGGGCACGGCGGGCCTCTCCGCCGGGGCGTCGGTGGAGGTGCTGGGCACGCGCGCGGGACAGGTGCGACGCATCGTGATCGACCCGCGCCAGCAGCTCTATGCGGATGTACGGCTCGACCAGGGCATGGAGGTGTTTGTCCGCCGCGACAGCCGCGTCTTGATCCGCCGCCAGTTCGGCGTCGCCGGCGCCGCATTTCTTGAGATCAGCCGCGGCATCGGCGATCCGCTCGACTGGGATTTCGCCGTGCTCGAGGTGACGCGCGAACAGGCGCCGACCGAGACGCTCGGCGAGCTGATCGAGGATCTGCGTGACCGGTTGGTGCCCGTGTTCGACGATGTCGGCCGGATCACACGCGCAGCGGCCGAGATCACGGAGCTGATCGCGCGCGGCCAGGGCTCGGTCGGGCGGCTGCTCGCCGACGACACGCTGGCGCGCGAGCTCGAAACCGCCGCCGCGCAGCTCGACCGCACGCTCGCCGAGGCCACGCTCGTCGTCACCGATGTGCGCGATGCGTTCCGCTCGGCCGGACTCGCCGCCGAGGGGTTGCCGCGGCTGCTCGCCACCACCGAGCGAGCGCTCGCCAATGTCGAGACCGCGACGCGTGATCTCGCGCGTGCCAGCCCGGAGGCGCCGCGCATCGCGCGCGATGCCGCCGCGGCGGTCGCGACGCTGCCCGGTTTGCTGACCCAGGTGCAGCAGGCGACCACGGAGCTCGACCGGCTGCTCATCGCGCTGCGCACGCATCCGCTGATCGGCGGCGGACGCGCCCCGGAGGAGCAGCCGCGGGTGCCGGCGCGCGAGGTCCGTCCGTGAGACGGATCGTTCCGATCGCCGTGCTGTGCGTCGCGTGCGGCGGCCCGTCGCCCCCCGAGCCACCCGACCCGACACTGGCACGCCAGACTCGCACCGCCATGCTCGCCTGGCAGCAGGACCGCCCGGCCCAGGCGGCCGAACTGTTCCGCGATGCGCTGCGCCGCGCCTATGCGCGCGATGACCTCGGCGCGATCGGCGATCTCGCCGCCAGCCTCGCCGCGGCGGAGTTGCGGCTCGGCAATGCCGAGGCAGCGCGCGACACGGCCGCCGCCGCGCGCGCCGAGGTGAACCGACGGGGCGGTACCATGCCGGCGGAGCTGCCGCTCGCCGAGGCCGCGGCGCGCTGGCGGCTGGGCGATGCGGCGGGCGCGCGTGCGCTGACGGAGGCGATCATCGGGGGCGAGGCCGGTGCGCGCGCTCGCTTCATCGAGGGGTTGATCGCAGTGGATGCGAACGACGCGACGGCCCTCGCGACAGCGCGCGCGGCCCTCCCCTCGACCGATCAGCCGGACCTCCTCGCCGATGTCAGGGAGCTCGACGGTCGCGCCGCGCTGATGGCCGGCGATGCCTCCGGTGCCCGGATCGCGCTGTTGCGCGCGGCGGAGCTGCGCCAGGAGGCGCGCGACTATCCCGGCATGGCGCGCGCGCTGGCGCTCGCCGGCGAGGCCGCGTCCCGCGAGGGACGCGGCACGGAGGCGGCTGATCTCACGCTGCGGGCAGGACGGAGCGCTGCCGCCGACGGCGACACGCGCGCGGCCCGCCAGTGGCTCGACCTGGCGATACGCCTCGCGCGCGCCGCGGGGAGTGCGGACGTGATCGCTGCCGCCGAGGCCGAGCAGCGTCGCCTCGCCGCGCGCTGATCACGCGGCGACGATCTTGCCCGGATTCATGATCCCAAGCGGATCGAGTGCCTGCTTGACCGCGCGCATCACCGACAGCGCCTCACCGTGCTCGGCGAGCAGGAACGGCATCTTGCCGTAGCCGACGCCGTGCTCGCCGGTGCAGGTGCCGTCCATTGCCAGCGCCCGCATGACGAGCCGGTCATTGGCGGCGGACGCACGCGCGAGCTCGCCCGGATCGTCCGGGTCGAGCACGAACACGAGGTGGAAATTGCCGTCGCCGACATGCCCAACCAGCGGCGCGAGCAGGCGGTTCTCGGCAAGATCGCGCTTCGTTTCAAGAATGCAGTCGGCCAGCCTCGAGATCGGCACGCAGACATCCGTGGGCCAGCCCTTCGAGCCCGGACGCAGCGCGAGTGCCGCGTAATAAGCCTCGTGGCGCGCCTGCCAGAGCCGGTTGCG
The DNA here is from genome assembly GCA_964533585.1 of uncultured Elioraea sp. Lineage (GTDB taxonomy): Bacteria > Pseudomonadota > Alphaproteobacteria > Acetobacterales > Acetobacteraceae > Elioraea. The sequence continues at coordinate 10,336 of CAZHMM010000047.1, read as the reverse complement.
CGCCTCCGCCTCGTGCGCGAAGGCGAATTCGCCACCGCCGTGCTGCGCGGCGATCGCCTGCACGGCCTCGATCTGCTCGGCGACGCCGGCCTCGGTGCCATGGAACTCGAGGAACAGCGTCGGTACCTCAGGGTAGGCCAGCCTCGAGTAGCGGTTGCAGGCCGTCATCTGCACCTCATCGAGCAGCTCGATGCGCGCAAGCGGCACCTGCATCTGCATCGTCTCGATTACGGTGCGCACTGCCGCGCCCATCTCGGCGAAGGAACACACCGCGGCAGCAATCCGCTCGGGCACGCCGAACAGCCTGAGCGTGATCCCCACGATCACCCCAAGCGTGCCCTCGCTGCCGACGAAGAGCCGCGTCAGGTCGTAGCCGGCGGCGGATTTGCGCGCCCGGCCGCCGGTTCGCACCAGCCGCCCGTCGGCAAGCACGACCGCCAGCCCGAGCACGGTCTCGCGCATCGTGCCGTAACGCACTGCATTTGTGCCCGAGGCGCGGGTGGCCGTCATGCCGCCGATCGAGGCATCTGCGCCAGGATCGATCGGGAAGAAGAGACCAGTGTCGCGCAGATGTGCGTTCAGCTGCTTGCGCGTCACGCCTGGCTCGACCGCGCAGTCGAGGTCCTCCGCATTCACGCGCAGCACGCGGTTCATGCGCGAGACGTCGAGCGACACCCCGCCCTGCAATGCCGCAACATGGCCCTCCAGGCTCGTGCCGGTACCGAACGGGATCACCGGCACGCGATGCTCGGCACAGAGTCGGACAACCTCCTGTACCTCCTCGACTGTCTCGGCAAACACCACGGCATCGGGCGGCGCCGGGGCGTGCCAGGACTCGTCGCGTCCATGCTGCTCGCGCACCGCAGCCGCGGTCGAGCACCGGTCGGCGAAGCGGGCGCGCAAGCCAGCGATCACCGGATCGCGGCGCGCCGGTTCGAGGGGAAGGACGGCGGACGGCTGGGCCATGCTGCTCGGCTGCGATGAAGAGGGCGGCGGAGGATAGGCGGGGCGCCCGGATCGCGCCATCCTCCTGGGCCCGCAAACAACGCGAGAGCTCCGATGCGCCTGCTCGTCGTGAACAGCAACACCACACCCGCCGTGACCGAGCGCATCGCCGGCGAGGCAAGGCGCGCAGCGGCCGCCGGGACGGAGGTGACCGCCGTGTCCGCGCCGTTCGGTTTGCCGCTGATCGTCACGGCCTCCGACGCGCTGGTCGCCGGCACGGCGACGCTCGCCGCACTGGGCGCGGCGCGCGGGAGCTACGATGCGGCGATCATCGCCTGTTTCGGCGATCCGGGGCTCGAAGCCGCCAAGGAGCGGGTGGGCGTGCCCGTGCTCGGCATCAGCGAGGCGGCGTTCCATGCGGCGGCGATGCTGGGGCGGCGCTTCGGCGTGGTCTGTTTCACCCGCGCGCTCGTGCCGATGTACGAGGATTGCCTGGCCCGGCGTGGGCTTGCCGCGCGATGCTCTGGGTTCCGCTCGGGCCCCGCGTTCTCGGGCGATCCGGGCACGGTCGCGGAGGACCGCGCGGCGATGGTGCTTGAGTTGATCGAAGAGGCCGTGCGGCTGGACGGCGCCGACGTGGTGATCGTCGCCGGCGGCCCGCTCGCGGGGCTTGCGCGCAGCCTCGCGCCGCACACGGCCGTGCCGCTGATAGACGGAGTGACGGCCGCCGTGGCGCTTGCCGAGGCGCTGGTGCGGTTCGCGCCAACGGTGCCGCGGTGCGCGGGCGGCGTCTCCACAGGACTCGCCCCAGGGCTGAGTGCGCTGTTCCAGTGACGCCTGCCGACCGCCTCAGGCGATCATGCGGTCCCAGAAAGCCTCGGCATACTGCCGGAACCACACCGAGTAGCGCTCCGGCCGCGCTGCCATGTCGCTGCGCAGCCCCGCCGCATCCATCCAGGCGGCGTCGTCGACTTCCTCGGGATCAGGTGCGCATGATCCGTCCCAGACGCCGCCGAACACGTGCACGTATTCATGTTCGACCAGGCCGTGTCCCACCGGAGCGCGATAGATCGTCTCGAACAGCTTGCTGAGCCCCGGCGCACTGATCCCCATCTCTTCACGCAGGCGCCGCACCGCCGCCTCCGCCACCGCCTCGCCAGGGCGTGGATGACTGCAGCAGGTGTTCGTCCACACGCCGCCCGAGTGGTACTTGCCCGCGGCACGGCGCTGCATCAGGAGATGGCCGTCCGGCGAACGCAGCACCACCGACAGCGCGCGGTGCAGCCGCCCTTCGCGATGCGCGGCAAGCTTCTCCATCACGCCGAGCGGGCGGTCCTGCTCGTCCACGAGCACGACCTGTTCGACTCGCGGATGCCGCCGTGCCGCGACGACGTCCAGCGGGATCGACAGCGCGCTCACACGAAGATGTCCGCCGGGGCGTCGCGCCTGAGGTCCGCCCCAAGCGTGCGGCCAAGGCGCTGCGCGTCCTTGGGCGAGCCCTCGATGCTACGCTTGAGCAGGAACGAGCCGTCAGCGCGCGCGACCAGGCCGGTCAACCGCAGGGTGCGGTCCGCGGTCATGCGCGCATAGCCGCCGATTGGCGTGCGGCAGGAGCCATCGAGTGTCCCCAGCAGCGCGCGTTCGGCAGTCGAAACAGCGCGTGCCTCCCAGTCCTCGATCGCGGCGAGCAGCTCGCGCAACTCCTCGTCGCTCTCGCGCACCGTGACGCCGACGATCCCCTGTCCGGCCGCAGGGACCATCACCTCCGGGTCGAGCACGATGCCTGCCTCGTGTTCGAGCGCAAGACGCTTGAGCCCGGCCACGGCGAGCATCGAGGCGCTGAACTCGCCGCCGTGCACCTTGGCGAGGCGCGTCTGCACGTTGCCGCGGATCATCGCGACTGCGAGATCGGGGCGCGCATGCAGGAGCTGCGACTGCCGGCGGACCGAGGACGAGCCGACTACCGCGCCGCGCGGCAGTGCACCCCACGGGTCGGACGGATCGGCCGCGCCACAGGCCGGGCCGAGGATCACCGCATCGCGCGGGTCCTCGCGCTTGAGTGTGCAGGCGAGCACGATGCCGGGCGGCAGCTCGGTCTCGAGGTCCTTCAGGCTGTGCACGGCGAAATCGACCCGGCCGTCCAGCAGCGCCTCGTGGATCTCCTTGGCGAACAGCCCCTTGCCGCCGACCTCGGCGAGCCGCTTGTCCTGGATGCGGTCGCCGGTGGTGGCGATGACGTGCTCCTGGAACGCATCGACCTGGCGCAGCAGCGGACAGAACCGGGTGACGAGGCCGAGAAAGTCGCGCGTCTGCCAGAGGGCGAGGGGACTGCCGCGGGTACCGACGCGCAGCGGCAGTGCCGGTCCGTGCGGGCGGACCATCGCCCCGTCGGGCATGCCCGGCCGATGCCGCGCGCCGATCTGTCCCGCTGGCGCGGGCCGGATGGTCAGCGTGTCGAGGTCGAGTGGCGGCATCAATGCGCTCCCGGAGCGGCGGTCACGACGCCGGACCACGCGCCCAGGCGGGCACGAGACCGGTGAGGTGGGCGAGGTTCTTGAAGAAGATGCGCACATGGGCGAGCGGGCGGGCCTTCACCAGCTCCTTGTTCATGTACGCGTCCCAGGTGAGGTACTGCACGTCGGGGTCGCGGCAGATCGAGACGAACCGTTCCCGCCGGGCATCGTTCCCGTACCAGTAGGATTGCATGATGCCGAGCATCCAGAACACGGGCCCATGCAGACGCATGAAGCGCCTGCGTGCGCTGGCAAGCGCCCGGGCCTTGCCGGTGGCGAGGAACTCGTCCACCGCATCCGCGGCGAACCGCCCGCCGAGCATCGCGTAGTAGATGCCCTCGCCCGAGGCCGGAGCGACGATCCCGGCCGCATCGCCGGCGAGGAGCACGTTCCGCCCATCGTCCCAGCGCTTCAGGGGCTTGAGCGGGATCGGCGCACCTTCGCGCCGGATGGTCTCGACGCCGTCGAGCCCGGCCACCGTACGCAGTTCCTTGACCGCGCCCTTCAGACTGAACCCCTTATGTGCCGAGCCGGTGCCCACGCTCGCGGTGTCCCCGTGCGGGAAGATCCAGGCGTAGAAGTCGGGTGAGAGCGTGCCCCGGTAATAGACGTCGCAGCGTTCGCCATCGTACTGCATCGGCGCGGCACCCTGCGGTGCGCGGACGATCTCATGATAGGCGAACACGAACGGTGTGGCCTCCGCGCCGGGGACGCATTGCCGCCCCACCGCCGAGAGCGCGCCGTCCGCGCCAATCACCGCGCGCGCGCGCACCGCGGCGAGCGGCGCGTCGGCGGCCGCGCCCTTCGGCCGGTAGCGCACGGTCGTGGCCTCGCCCTCGCGCTCGATCCGCTCGAAGGTGCCAGCGCGGCGCTCGGCGCCGAGCAGCGAGGCGCGGTTGCGCAGCCACTCGTCGAAATGCTCGCGATCGACCATGCCGACGAAGCCGCCGTCGGTGACCGGCATCGCCGCCTCGCGCGCCGACGGCGAGACGATCCGCGCCGAAGTGACGCGGGCGACCAGCAGGCTCTCGGGGACCGCGAAATCGGCGATGAGCTTGGGCGGGATCGCGCCGCCGCAGGGCTTGATCCGGCCGGCCTTGTCGAGCAGCAGCACGCGCCGTCCGGTCCGTGCGAGATCGGCGGCCGCCGTCGCGCCCGCAGGGCCGCCGCCGACCACGACCACATCGAAGGTCTCGGATGTCATCGCTCGATACCTCCGCTCATCGCTGGGATCGGGGCCGGGGCGGCCGTTCGCTGGCGCGCGACCCCGAGCGCGAGCCACGCCGAGATCAGGAACAGGACCGCATCGCCGATGAACACCGCCGCGTAGCCGCCCACCGTCGAGTCGAGCGCAAGCCGCGCGACATCCAGCGCTGAGGCGCCGAGCAGGCCGCCGAGCCCGAAGGCGATCGCCTGCGCCGCTCCCCAGAGCCCCATGCGCACGCCCTCGCGCGACTCGCGACCACGGCTGACGAGCTGCATCATCGTCGCGATCGCGCCGGCGGCGAACACGCCGTTGGCGAGCCCGAGCGCGAAGTAGGACGTCGCGAGCGGCCAGGCCTCGCCGATGAAGCCCGCCGCCGCGAGGCCGAGCATCGCAGCCGCAGCCGAGAGGCAGCCGCCGATCGTGAAGAGCTTCAGCGCGGCCACGCGATGTCCGCCCAGCGCCGTGCCCGCGATCGCGACGACGATCATCCCCAGCAGGACACCGCCGTGCTGCAGCGAGGCAAGGCGCGTGGACTCGCCCAGACTGCGGCCGAAGACAGCGCCCGCGAACGGCTCGAGAATCAGGTCCTGCGCGGAATAGGCGAGCATCGAGACGAACACGAACACCGTGAAGCGCCTCGCCTCGGCCTCGCCCCAGACCTGCGCGAGCGCCTCGCGGAACGGCACCTGCGCGGCCTTCCGCTCGATCGCCTGCGGCGCGACCGAGCGCTCCACGCCCCAGACCGCGATCACCGCGAGCACGAAGGCGGCCGTCGAGACGCCGGCGCAGACCGCGATCAGCCGCTCCGGCGAGTAGGGATCGAGCAGCCGGGACGCGACCGCGGTGGTGACGACGAAGCCCGCGATCATCATGATCCACACGATCGAGGCCGCCGCCGGCCGCCGCTCCGGGGCGGTGCGGCTCGCGAGCAGCACCAGCAGCACCGTGCCCGCCGCGCCGACGCCCAGCCCGACCAGCAGGAAGGCGACCACCGCGAGCGCGATGCCGGCGGTGACATCGGTCGCCATCCAGGCGGTCGCGATCGCGGCCAGTGTGCCGCCCACTGCGAGCACGGCCATGCCACCGATGATCCAGGGCGTGCGCCGCCCGCCCATGTCCGAGCCGTAGCCCATGCGCGGGCGCATCATCTGCACCGCGTAGTGCATCGCCACGAGCAGCCCCGGCAGCGTGGCGGGCAGGGCGAGCTCGACGATCATCACGCGATTGAGCGCCGAGGTGGTGAGCACGACGATCGCGCCGAGCGCGGTCTGCACGAGGCCGAGCCGGACAATCCCGGCCCAGGAGAGCGTGCGCGCGGTCATGGCGAGACTCCAGCGACCAGCGGCGCGACCGCGAAGGCCGAGGCCAGCATGCCGAGCACGTAGAGGCTCGTTCCGGTTGCGTTATACCAGGGGGCGCGGCCGCGCGGGTCGGCGAGCAGGCGCAGCATCAGGGCGGCCTGCACAGCGAGCAGCAGGCCGACGATCGCAGCATGCACCGGCCGGCCCCACATCAGCAGCAGCGCGATCACGACGAGCTGCGGTGCCGCCATGACCACGCAGGCGAGCCGCGCGGCGGCGTCGGTTCCGAGCTGCACCGGCAGCGAGCGGATCCCCATCCGGCGATCGCCCTCGACCGCCTTGAAGTCGTTCAGCGTCATGATCCCGACCGCGCCAAGGCTGTAGAGGGCGGCGAGGGTGAAGATGCGCCAGTCCGGCGCGCCGGCGGCGATGATCGCCGCGCCGGTCACCCAGGGCAGGCCCTCGTAGCAGGCCGCGCAGGCGGTCGCCGACAGCCAGCCGTCACGCTTCAATCGGAGCGGCGGGGCGGAGTAGGCCCAGGCGATCGCGACGCCGAACACGGCGGCCCAGAACACGAAGGCGCCGAGGGCGGCCGCCACCGCGAGCGACAGCGCGGTCCAGGCAAGCGCGATCCAGAGCCCCCATCGCCCGGGGATGCGCCCGGAGGGGATCGGCCGATCGGGCTCGTTGATCGCGTCCACGTGGCGGTCGAACCAGTCGTTCACCGCCTGGCTCATGCCGCAGACGAGCGGGCCGGCCAGCACTACGCCGAGCAGCACCACCGGCAGCGCCTGCCACGACGGCCCGCCCGCTGAGACGACGCCGCAGCCGAACGCCCACATCGGCGCGAACCAGGTGATCGGCTTGAGGAGTTCGAGCACCGTGCGCGGCGACGGCACCCGGACGGGGCGGGACCCGGCGGCGTATGCGCGACCGCTCCCGCCCGGCATCAATCCCCCTCGCTGCCGTCGTCGGGGCCGGAGAGCCCGTAGCGGCGGAGCTTCACATACAGGCTCTGGCGCGACAGCCCGAGCATCTCCGCGGCCGAGGCGCGGTTGTCGTTGGTGAGTTCGAGGGCTGCCTCGATGCAGAGCCGCTCGATCACGTCGGTGGCCTCGCGCACCAGGTCCTTCAGCGGCACGCGGCCGATCAGTTCGGTGAGCTGCTCGACCGAGCGGGTCGCGGCCACCCCTGGCTGCGGCTGGGCCGCACGGCGACGTCCGACATCGCGGATCGCGAAGCCGAAGGACGGCTTGCCGCCATTCATCATTGCCACAGCCGAGATCTCGACATCGGTGGTGGCGCCGAAGGCGCCGCGCAGCGACGTTGCGAACAGCCGCACCGGGCCGCCGCCGCGCAGCGTGGCGAGCAGCACATCCAGATCGACCCCGGAACGGCCAAGCCAGCGATCCAGCGACTCGCCCTTCGCCTGCTCTTCGGCGGCGAGCTGAGTCATCTCCAGGAAGGCGGCATTGGCGGTGATCACCCTGCCGTCATTGTCGGTGACAACGAACGCGTCCGGCACCGAGTCGATCAGCTTGAGCAGCTTGCTCTTCTGCTTCGGCAGAACGACCGCCGTGCCCTCGGCGAGGGTGTGCACAAGGCGCACCAGCAGCAGCGTCGTGCCGTCCTGGCGGAACAGCGTGGCAGAGACGATCACGTCGCGCTGGTCGGCCGCAGTCCGTGCGGCGACGTCATCGCCGCGCCCGGTCGCACGCACCGCGGCGAGCATCATCTCGAGCGCGTCGCGGCTGGCCGGCTCGAACATGTCGAGCAGCGCTGCGCCGACCGGACGGCGGCTGGTCTGGCCCAGCATGCCGACGGCGGCGGGGTTGGCTTCGACCACCCGGCCCGTTGCGGCCTCGACGATCAGCACCGGCTCGGTGGCGGTCTGGAACAGCAGACGATAGCGTGTCTCGGCCTGGCGCAACCGGGAGTAGTCGCGCTCCATGGAGGCCTGGGCCTCGACCAGCCGCTGCTGCAGCGAGGCGATCGGCCGCAGGTCCCGGCCGAACACGATCGCCCGCGGGCCGCCGGCGATGCGGATCGCCGAGACCAGGATCGGCACGTGTTCGCCTGAGCTCGCGACGTAATTGACGTGTCGCCAGCGTGTGGCAGCCCCCGAGCCCAGATCGCGCATCAGTTCGGCGATCTTCGGCCGGCTGTCCTCGGCGACGGTGTCGGCCCAGGCGCGACCGAGCCATGGCGCCTGCCCGTCGAGATCGCGGGCGAGCTCGTCGTTGGAGATGGCCATGTCGCGGATCACCCCATCCTCATCCACGACCAGCGTCACATCCGCCGCCGCACTGACGAGGGCCGCCGCAGCGTCCGCGTCGAGCGCGCCGAGCGAGTTCCTGGGAGCCGTGAAGGACATCACAGTTCTTCGAATCCTTCGTTGCTAAGCCGCTTCCTCTTGGCATCCCTCCGTAGCTGCGGCTCAGCGGTTCGTCCAGGCTCAAGGGCGACCTGCCAGCAATCCGACCAGGCTATCCGCCTGCACCACGGCATGGCGCGCATCGACGGCCATGGCATCGGCGCCGACCTGGGCGACGAATTCCGGGTGCGCGGTGAAGAGCGGGCCGCCGACCATCACGCCGAGAGCGCGGTTGCGCGACGCCTGGCGGATCGCATGGATGGTCGCGGCAATCGTATCGAGGCGCGTGGTGCAGCTCACGGAGAGCCCGACCAGCGCGAACCATTCGCGGCGCACCACATCGCAAAGGCCGGCCGCGGACAAGACTCGGCCATTGTCGGCATCCCAGCCGGCCCGCCGCAGGAACTCGGCGACCAGCACAAGCGCGAAGCTGTGCTGCTCGCCCGGCAAGGGTGCGAGCAGGATGCGCCGGCGCGGATCCGGGCGCAGGTCGTCCTGGTGGAAGGCCGGCCCGAAGGCGTGCACGAGCCGCTGAAGACAGGCGAGCCCGACTGTCACCTCGGCGATCGAGGCGGTGTCGTCGTGCCACATCTGCCCGAGCAGGGTGGCCGAGGCCGAGACGAGGTCGAGATAGAGCTGATCCAGCGCGGCACCGGCAGCGCACAGGCGATCGACCAACGCGATCAGGGTGGCGAGATCATTGCGCCGCGCCGCGTCCGCCATCGCGCTGATGTCATCGGCGGTCGGCCTGGAGCCGGCCGATTCCTGCCGTGGTGGCAGGGCGGCAGCACGGTGGGCCAGCACCATCCAGGGCACGACCCGGGTCTCGACCGCGGAAGCCACTTCAGGATGGGCGCCGTCGTCATCGGCGGGAGCACGGAACAATCCGCGTGGCCCCCGCCCGCCACCATGAGCCTCGGCGAAGCCGCGGGGCATCGACGGATCACGGCCGTTCGGACCGCCTGTGCCGCCTGCGGTTGCCGTTGGCTCCTGGAACGCGGCCATTGGACTCCTCCTCCCGTCATCTAGCCGTCGGCGAGGCAGGCCTGTCAAGCACGCCTTACGTCAATCCGCCTTGACACTCCGCTCCCGCCTTCTCTAGCCTTCCCCACGCAGCCAACACGACTGCGGGAGGGAAGAATGCAACGTCGCCGCAACGATCGGCCTGCACGTCAAGGCTTCCGTCAGGTCCGGCCCGCTGGCGCACCAACGCTCCCGTCCGTGCAAGCCTGACCCAGCGGACGGGGAGCTTGTCAAGCCATGCTGACACCTACCGTGCTTGATCGCCTGATCGCCGCGGTGGATGCGTGCCCCTGGGGTACCGCTGCGGGCTGCCAGCACCGCCAGGCCGCGCCCACCCGGGCCGGCCGGCCGGCCGCGCCGCGCAAGCCGCTCTACACCCCCGAGGAACGCGCGCGGCGCGACGCCTCGCCCTGGACCGTGGTGCAGGGAATCCTCGCCCCGCTCCAGTTCGCCGTGTTCCTGGTCAGTCTCGCGCTGGTCGCCCGCTTTCTCGCCACCGGCGAGGGGCTGCTGCTCGCCACCCTCTCGGTGATCGCCAAGACGGTCGTGCTCTACACGATCATGATCACCGGCTCGATCTGGGAGAAGGAGGTCTTCGGCAAGTACCTGTTCGCCAGGCCGTTCTTCTGGGAGGACGTGTTCTCCTTCCTGGTGATCGGGCTGCACACCGCCTACCTTGCGATGCTGGTCTTCGGCCTCGGCGATGCCCGCGAGCAGATGCTGGTGGCCCTCGCCGCCTACGCCGCCTATGTGGTCAATGCCGGCCAGTTCGTGCTGAAGCTGCGCGCGGCGCGGCGCGAAGAGGCGCGCTGGAGGCCGGCAGAGCCGGCCGCGGAGGGCGCGAAGTGACGTCCGGGGCCGCCCTCGCGCGGGATCGCGCCGGCGGCTGCACGGATGCCCTGGTGCTGCGCGAGCGCGGCCAGCGGGAGGTGTTCTGCGGCCTGACGGGAATCGTCTGGCTGCATCGCAAGAT
>CAZHMM010000046.1:12974-23503 GCA_964533585.1 uncultured Elioraea sp. | reverse complement strand
CAGCCGCGCTGCCGCGTCCGGCGCCGCGTCCTCAAGCGCCCGCAGCGTCGTCCGGCGCGCCGCCGCGAGCAGGTCGAGTCGCCGCTCGGGCGGGGCGATGTCAGCCTCCACCGCGGCGGCCGCCTGGGCGAAGGCGCGGTCGCCCTCGGCGGTGGCGAGCAGGCCGAGCAGACGCCGGCCGAAGGCCAGGCGATCCTCCTCGGCCGGGATCTGCGCCGGCGCACGCTGATGGAGCGCATGGGCCAGCCGGCGCCGCGGCGCCTCGCCGCGAGGGCCGAGACCGAGCAGGGTAAGCAGGCCGGCGACCGTCAGCCCGACTGGCGGCGGGCAGTGCTCATCGGCGGACTCCATGCATCATCATGCCATGCCACGGCATGTCCGTTCCACTGATGTGACGGAGTCAGGCGCCGAGGGCCCGCCGGGTCGCGGCGGCAATGCGGTCCTGGGTTGCCTCGTCCAGATAGGGGTGGAAGGGCAGGCTGAACACCTCGGCGGCGAGCCGCTCGCTCACCGGCACGCCGTTGCCGGCCACCGGGTGCTGGGCATAGGCGGTCTGCCGGTTGAGCGGCTTCGGGTAGTAGATCGCGGTCGGGATGCCGTCCGCCTTCAGCGCCGCAAGCACGCGGGCGCGGTCATGGCCGGGGATCCGCAGCGTGTACTGGGCCCAGACCGAGGTATTGCCGGGCGCGAGCCGCGGCACGATCGCGATGTCGGCCAGCGCCTCGTTGTAGCGCTCGGCGATGCGCTGGCGGGCGGCGCACTCGGCCTCGAACACGGCGAGCTTCTGCAGCAGCACCGCGGCCTGGATCGTGTCGAGCCGGCCGTTCATGCCGACGCGCACGTTCTCGTACTTGTCGTCGTTGTCCTGGCCGTGCACGCGGAGCGACAGCAGGACGTCGAGCGTCGCGCGGTCGTGGCAGAACACCGCCCCGCCGTCGCCGTAGCAGCCGAGCGGCTTGGCCGGGAAGAAGCTGGTCGCCGCCATGTCGCCGGTGGCGGCCACGTGCGTGCCGTTCCAGGTCGCGCCGAACGACTGCGCGGCATCCACCAGCACCTTCAGCCCGTGCCGTCGCGCGATCGGCAGCAGTCGCGCGTAGTCGGCCGGCTGGCCGAACAGGTCGACCGGGATCACCGCGCGCGGCGTCAGGCCGAGCCGCTTCGCCGTCTCGACCCCGGCTTCCAGGCTCGCCGGGTCCATGTTGAACGTGTCCTCGAGCACATCGACGAACACCGGGGTGGCGCCGAACCACACCACCACCTCGGCGGTGGCGGCGAAGGTGAAGGCCGGCACCAGCACCGCGTCGCCCGGCTTGACGTCCCAGGCCATCAGGGCGAGCGCCAGCGCATCCGTGCCGTTGGCGCAGGAGAGCACGTAAGGGACGGCGGCGTAGCGGGCGAGCGCCGCCTCCAGCTCCGCCACCTCGGGGCCGAGGATATACTTGCCCGACCGCACCACCTTCAGCACCGCCTCCTCCATCGCCGGGCCGATCGCGCGGCGCTGGGCGTCGAGGTCGATGAAGGCGATCGGGGCGGGCGGCGAACCTTCCGGCATCAGGCGATCTCCGTGAGCGTCTCCGGCGCGGACTCGACGTAGCGGCGGCCGGTGCGCGGACACGTATAGGTGCCGGACGGGGCGGAAACGAGGCGCTCGCCCGCATGCCCGACCCAGCCGATCCGCGCGGCAGGGTTGCCGGCAACCAGGGCGAAGGGCCCGACGTCGCGCGTCACCACCGCACCGGCGGCGACGAAGGCATATTCGCCGATGGTGAGGCCGCAGAGGATGGTCGCGTTGGCACCGATGGTGGCGCCGCGGCGGACCAGGGTGGGGGCGAACTCGGCGCGCCGGTCGATCGCGGCGCGCGGGGTGCGCACATTGGTGAACACGGCCGAGGGGCCGATGAACACCTCGTCCTCCAGCGTGACCCCCTCGTACAGGCTGACATTGTTCTGCACCTTGCAGCGATCGCCGAGCGCGGCGCGCGGGCCGATCACCACGTTCTGGCCGATCCGGCAGTCGGCGCCGACGCGGCTCTGGGCCAGCACCCGGGAAGAGTGCCAGATGCGCGTGCCGGACCCGACCGTGGCATCGGGCGCGATCTCGACGCTCGGGTGGATGCCCTCACGCGGGCGCAGCGCGGCTGAGGCGGTCGCCAGCACGCGCAGCACCGCGAGCCCCTCGGTGCCGTCGGTGAGCGGGGTCGCGCCGGTGGCGATGCAGTCGAGGAAGTGGCGGAGTTCGACCGCGAGCGGCTCGGCCGGGACCAGTGCCACCGGCTCGCCGGCGGCCGGCTCGGCGACCGGCAGCCCGCCCTGCCAGGCAATGCGATGCGGGTAGAGGACGAGCTTGCGCTCCCAGGGCGCGCCATCGTCGAGCACCGCCATGCCGCCGGCGCCGACCACCACCAGCCGCTGCTCCTTCACCGGGTTCAGCCAGGAGACGTGGATCTCGGCGCGCAGCCCGCCGGGAAAGGCGAGCTGGGTCGTGGTGACGTCGGCGACCTCGGGGTTGAGCACGGCCACGCCCTGCGCCGTGACGCGCTCGGGGAAGCTTCCCGCAAGTGCCAGGATCATCGAGACGTCGTGCGGGGCGAAGGACCAGAGGATGTCCTCCTCACGCCGGATGCGGCCCAGATTGAGCCGTCGCGCCTCGATGTAGGAGAGCGGTCCGAGCCGTCCGCGGCGCACGAGATCGAGCAGGGCGGCGAAGGCCGGGTGGTGGCGCATCAGGTGGCCGACCATCAGCACGCGCCGTCCAGCCGCCGCCTGCGCGACCAGGCGTTCGGCCTCGGCCACGTCGAGCGCGAGCGGCTTCTCGACGAAGACGTGCTTGCCGGCGGCGAGCGCGGCGGAGGCGAGGGCGGCATGGGTCGCCGCCGGGGTGGCGATGGCAACGGCATCCATCGTGGGATCGGCAAGCACGGCGTCGGTCCCGCGCACCGCCGCGCCGTGCGCGGCGGCTGAGGCGGACGCCGCGTCCGTGTCGGCAACGGCGGCGAGCGCGCCGAATGCGGCGAGGTTGCGCGCGATGTTGCGTCCCCAGGCGCCGCAGCCGATCAGGGCGACGCGCGGGGGCATCGGCTCAGGCGAGCACCAGGTTGGGTCCCGCATGCCCGGCGCGGCGCAGCGCGTTGCGCGTGTCGATGATGAGCCGCGCATGTTTCCCGACCTGCCGCCACGCGATCGCGTCATGGTCGGTCACCACCAGCACCGCATCCGCGGCCTTCAGCGTCGCGGGCGTCAGAGCCACGCCCGTGCGCCCGGCGAGATGGCCATAGGCGCGGGTGGGCGGGATCGCGCCGATATGCGGGTCGTGGAACGTCACCTGCGCGCCACGCTCCTCCAGCAGCTCGATGATCTTCAGCGCCGGGCTCTCGCGCATGTCGTCGACGTTCTTCTTGTAGGCGAGGCCGAGCAGCAGCACCGACGCATCCTTCAGCCCGCGCCCCGCACGGTCGTTCAGCGCGTCCGCCAGCCGCTGCACCACATAGCGCGGCATCGCCGTGTTGATCTCGCCGGCGAGCTCGATGAAGCGCGTCGCGACCTCATGCTCGCGCGCCTTCCAGGTGAGGTAGAACGGATCGATCGGGATGCAGTGTCCGCCGAGGCCGGGGCCGGGCCAGAACGGCATGAAGCCGAACGGCTTGGTGGCGGCGGCGGCGATCACCTCCCACACATCGATGCCCATCGGCGCGTAGATCTGCTTCAGCTCGTTGACGAGCGCGATGTTGACGGCGCGGAAGATGTTTTCGGTCAGCTTCACCGCCTCGGCGGTGGCGGCGGAACTCACCGGCACCGTGCCGACCACCACCGCATCGTAGAGCGCACGGGTGAGCGCGAGTGCGGCTTCGCCGTCCGCACCCACCACCTTCGGAATCGTCGAGGTGCCGTGGTCGATATTGCCGGGGTCCTCGCGCTCGGGGCTGTAGCCGAGGAAGACATCGCGCCCGGAGATCAACCCGCCGCGCTCCAGGATCGGCTTCACCACCTCCTCGGTGGTGCCGGGATAGGTGCTGGACTCCAGCACCACGAGTTGGCCCGGGCGCAGCCGCGCCGCGATCGCCTCCGCCGTGGCGACGACATAGGTCATGTCGGGCTCGCGGTGGCGCGTCAGCGGCGTGGGCACGCAGATCAGGATGGCATCCGGCTCGTCGAGCCGCGCCATGTCGGCGGTGGCGTCGAAGCGGCCGGTCGCGTTCATCGCGGCGACGTCGGCTGCGGGGATGTGGCGGATGTAGGAGCGCCCCGCCTTCAGCGCCGCCACCTTGGCCGCGTCCGTGTCGAAGCCGAGCACGCGGAAGCCGCGCGCGAGGAACACCTTGACCAGCGGCAGCCCGACATAGCCGAGCCCGATCACGCCGACCGTGGCGTCGCGGCGGGCGATCCGGTCGGCGAGGGCGGTTCTGTGGTCGGCGGGGCGGGGGCGCTTGGCCATGAGCGCGGGTTCTAGGCAAGCGCCAGCCGAGGGGCAAGGAAGGCTGGCGCGCGGTCTGGCTTCGGGCCAGTCTCGCCGACCGCTCGAGCCGGAGCCCGCGATGCTGTCCGTCTTCCTCGCCCATACCGACGAGATGTTCCGCAACTACTACGGGGCGGAGGCGCTCGCCGCGCTCGAGCGCGTGGCCCAGGTGCGGCGCAACACGACCGGCCGGCACCTCGCCGGGCGGGAACTCGCCGAGGCGGCGTCCGGTTGCGCCGTGATCGTCTCGGACCGCATGACGCCGGGCGAGGCCGAGACCTTCGCGCAGGCGCCCGATCTCGTCGCGTTCCTGCGCTGCGCGGTCGATATCCGCACGATCGACGTCGCGGCGGCCTCGGCGCATGGCGTGCTGGTGACGCAGGCGACACCGGGCTTCGCCGATTCGGTCGCCGAGCTCGGGATCGGCATGATGGTCGATCTCGCCCGCGGGATCGGCCGCGCGACCGCCGCTTATCATCGCGGCGAGACCCCCGAGCCGCGGATGGGCCGCCAGCTCGCCGGCGCCACGCTCGGCATCCTCGGCTATGGCGTCATCGGCCGACGCCTTGCCGCGATCGCCCAGGCGATGCGCATGCAGGTGGTGGTCGCCGATCCCCATGTGACGCCGGAGGATCCGGCGATCGGCCACGCGCCCCTGCACGAGGTGCTGGCGGCATCCGACTTCGTCGTCTGCCTGGTGGTGGCGACGGAGCAGACCGAGAACCTGCTCGACGCAGCCTCCTTCGCGGCGATGAAGCCCGGTGCGCTGTTCGTCAACCTCTCGCGCGGCAACCTGGTGGACGAGGCGGCGCTCGCCCGTGCGCTCGATGACGGGCGGCTCGCGGGGGCAGCGATGGATGTGGGCCGCGCGCCCGATCAGATGCCGTCGCCGTCGCTTGCTGCGCATCCGAAGGTGATCGCCACGCCGCATATCGGCGGGCTGACGCCGCAGGCGGCCCAGCACCAGGCGTTCGACACGGTGCGCCAGGTCGAGGCGCTGGCGGAAGGCCGCGTGCCGGCGGGGGCCGTGAACGCGCAGGCGGCGCACCGGCTGAGCCGGCTCGGCATCGCCGCATGAGCGCGGTCCCCGAGGGCACGACCATGTACCGCCGGGCCGATCCGGCGGCGAACCGCGCCGAGTGGCACCGCTACTACTCGCCCAAGCGCAGCCCGCATCAGCACGCGCAGCTTGAGCTGCTCGGCCGCACCCAGGCCCGGCGCGTGCTCGAGATCGGGCCTTATCTCGGCTATGTCACCGCGCTGCTCGACAACGCCGGCTATGCGGTCGAGACGCTCGATCTCGGGAAGCGGCAGTTCGCCCGCCCCGATGTGCCGCACCACGAGGCCGACCTCACCACGCTCGACCCGGGCAGCGTGCGAGGCTTCGACGCCGTGCTCTGCTGCGAGACCCTCGAGCATCTGCCGTTCGAGGCCGCGCGCGACGTGCTGCGTCGGCTACACGCCGCGGGCGCGGCGCACCTGATCGTCTCGGTGCCATGGTCGGGGCTGCATCTCTGGCTCGCCGTGCAGGTGGCCCCCGGCTGGCTCAGGACCGCGCTGCACCTGAAATGGCCCAACCGCTTCCGTGCCTTCGTGCGCGAGGCCGATCCGCTTGGCCACAAATGGGAGGTCGGCTATCGCGGGACCTCGCTCGCGGTCTGGGAGCAGGCACTGGCGGAGGCCGGCTGGCGCGTGCGCGAGCGCAACTTCACGACGCCGACGCGCAGCGTGATGCATCTGTGCGACCGTGGGCCATGACGCCGGAGGAGGCACGTGTCGCGCTCGAACGCCTCGGTACGGCCGGAACCGAGCCCCCCGATCTTGCCGAGGTGGCGCTGCTGCTGGGCGTGATCGATGCGCCAGGCGCTGATCTCGCGGCCGCACGCGCGCATCTCGCCGCGCTGGCCGCCGAGGCGGCCACGCTCGGCGGCCTGTCCGTCGAGATGCGCGCGGCCGAGCTCGCACACCTGCTCGCCGGAACGCATGGCTATGCCGGCGACACCGAGACCTACGACGACCTCGCCAACGCCAACCTGCTGCGTGTCATCGAGCGCCGGCGTGGCCTGCCGGTGGCGCTCGGCATCCTCTGGATCCACACCGCGCGCGCGGCCGGCTGGCCCGCCTGGGGGATCGACTTCCCCGCGCATTTCCTGGTCGCCATCGAGGGTGAGATGCGCGCCGTTGCGGTCGATCCCTTCGCGCGCGGGCATGCGCCCTCGCCGGCGGAGCTGCGCGCGATGATCGGCCGGCTGGCCGGCGAGGCGGCGGAGATCCATCCGGGGCTGTTCCGGCGCATGCGCGACCGCGAGGTGCTGCTGCGCCTGCAGAACAACATCAAGGTCCGCCGCCTGCGCGCGGGCGACCTCGCCGGCACGCTCGCCTGCCTCGAGGACATGCTGCGGCTCGTCCCCGATGCCGCGCCGCTCTGGCGCGAGGCGGGGCTGGTGCATCAGCGCCTCGGCCATCCGCGCGCAGCGATCTCGTGCCTGGAGCGGTTCCTGTCCTTCGATCCCGGCAGCGAGGCGGCTTCGCAGGCCCGCACGACACTGCGCGAGATCCGCACGACGCTGAACTGATCCCGCGCGTCACCGCGGGCGCGTGATGCGCGTCCGGCCCTCATCGTGCAGCCTCACCCGCTCGCCGACGGCGAAGCTCTCGGCATCCGGCTGGACGACCACGACCGTCGCGCCGCTGTCCTCGCGCACGATGTACTCGGCGCTGCCCGCGGCGAGCGGGCGGATGGCAACGACCGTGCCGAGGCGGAGCTGAACCGCCGCAGGCGCGGTGGACGCGGGCTCCGGTGACGGTGGTGGCGGCGGCGGAGGCGGGCGCGCGCAAGCGGCGGCGCAGGCCAGCAGCAGGACAGGCAGGACGGCGCGCAGGACCACCTCCACGAGCGACTCGCGCAAGTGTTGCGAGGATGCCACGCGCGCGCGGTGTCTGCGTAGTCGCGCGAGTCCGACTCGGCGCGCGCAATTTTCCCGCGAGACGCGACTCCGGCGCACGTTTCTAGGGTTCGCGCACTCGGCACTGCAACGCCGGGTCGCAGCCTGCGCTGCGCCGCCGATGCCTTGGAGGACGCATCCTGATGATGACGCCGCGCTGCCCCGGGATCGCAGGCCGGTACCTCGGATCGCGCCGGATCGTCGTCACGGCCCTGCTGCTCGCCACGGGATGTGCGGCGGATCGACTGCCGCAGGAGCCGGCGCGGACCGGCCAGCATCCCGTGATCCAGGACTACGTCGCGCCGGCCGACAGTCTGTTCGATCCCTGGGGGCACCATATCGCCGAGGCCGCGGCCCTGCACGACGTGCCCGAGGTGTGGATCCGCGAGGTGATGGAACGCGAGAGCAGCGGACGACGCCGCGCGGTCTCGCCCGCCGGGGCGATGGGCCTGATGCAGGTGATGCCGGGCACGTGGCGCGATCTGCGGCTGCGCTATCGGCTCGGCCGCGATCCGTTCGACCCACGCGACAATATCCTTGCCGGTACCGCCTATATCCGCGAGATGTACGAGCGGTTCGGCTCGCCCGGCTTCCTTGCCGCCTACAATGCCGGCCCGGGCGCGTTCTCGCGCTACCTCGCCCGGACGCGTCCGCTGCCGCGCGAGACGCGCCGCTTCGTCGCCGCGATCGCCCCGCGGATCGACGGCGTCTCGCCGGCGAGCCGCGCCGCGCCCTCGGTGTACGCCGCCGTTCCGGCCTCGCTGTTCGGCGGGCCGCGCGGGCCGACCGTCACCGCGCCGATCGCGCTCGCCTGGCGCCCGCCGCTGCCGCCTGAGCCCCCTGCGCCATCCGTTCCCTCCGCCCCCTCGGTCGTTGCGGCGGTGGCGATGCGGTCCGAGCCTGTCGCCGCGCCGCCGGCGCGAGAGCCGGTGGTCGCCGCCGCCTCGGTCGCACCGGCGGCGGTTGCCGAGCCGCCATCGCGGGGCTTCCAGCTCATCTCGGCGGCGCGCGCGGCGCCGGTAGCGTCGGTGCCGCCGCCGCCGGCGCCGCCAGCCGAGCAGGCGCGGCCCTCCTCCGCGCTCACTGGCAGCTGGTCGATCCAGGTCGGCGCGTTCCGAACCGTCGAGCCCGCGCGCGGCGCGATTGACCAGGCGCGTGACGCCGCCCCCGACCTGCTGGCGCACGCGCTTGCGGCCACGCCGGATGTTGAGACGCCGAACGGCCGGTTCGTGCGGGCGCGGCTGGTCGGGCTCTCACCAGAGGCGGCGCGGGCGGCTTGCCGGATGGTGGAGCGGCGCGGGCAGGGTTGCTTCGCGGTGGCGCCGGCGCGCGGCTGAGCCGGCGCCCGGCACGCGGGGCGTCGGAGTGTTGCCCGGATGCCACGGGATGCCCCTGGCGCGCGCCGAGTCGCCCGCCGCGACGCCAATCCCGTTGCTCCCGCGGCTACGATTCTTTAAGGGGTTAGCTCTGGATACTGACACATGAGCTGAACACCACGGCACAGCCTTCGGTGTTCTCTTGGTGTTCTGGGGACACGAGCCTTGATCATCACGCCGCGCCTGCCCTCGACCCTCCGGATCCGCCTGGTGCTTCGCGGCGCGGGGCTGGCGGCGCTGGTGCTGCTGGCGGCCGCCTGTGCCTCCGACCGGGCGGGCGTGCGCCACGGCGGCTATACGTCGAGCCATTACGCGCCGCCCGGCCCGGCGCATGATCCGTGGGGCCCCTACATCGCCGAGGCCGCGGTGATGCACGATGTGCCGGAGACCTGGATTCGCGAGGTGATGCGGGTCGAGAGCGCCGGGCGCTACGAGGCGATCTCCTCGGCCGGCGCGATGGGGCTGATGCAGATCATGCCGGCGACCTGGGAGGAGCTCAGGGCGCGCTATCAGCTCGGCAGCGATCCGTTCCATCCGCGCGACAACATCCTGGCCGGGACGGCCTATCTGCGCGAGATGTACGATCGGTTCGGGTCGCCCGGCTTCCTGGCTGCCTACAATGCGGGGCCAGGGACGTTCGACCGCTATCTCGCGCGTCAGCGTGGCCTGCCGGATGAGACGCGGCGCTATGTCGCGATGATCGCGCCGCGCATCGATGGCGTGGCGCCGAAGAATCGCGCTGCCCCGGCGGTGTACGCCTCGGCTGCGGTGCCGACCAACATCCCGCCCGGCCTGCGGCGCCCTGTGCGCGGCCAGCCGACCCAGCTTGCCTATCAGCCGCCCTTGCCGCCGCGCCCGCCAGTGGCTGCCCAGGCGCCCGCGCCGGTCACTGCGCCGGTGCGCGAGCCGGTGGTGGCGCGCGCCGCACTGCCGCCGCCCGCGCCGCCGGCGCAAGCGGGCCGGTTCCAGCTGATCTCCTCGGCCCATGCGGCGCCCGCGCTCGGCGCGCCGGTGCCGGCGCAGCTCGGCGGTGGCTGGGCGATCCAGGTCGGCGCGTTCCAGAGCCACGGCCCGGCGCGCAACGCGATCGAGCAGGCGCGGCGGGCGGCGCCCGAGCTGCTCGGCGGGGCGCAGGTCGCGATCGCGTCGGTCGTCACGAGCAATGGCACGCTGGTGCGCGCGCGGCTGGTCGGGCTGTCGGCCACGGCGGCGGTGGCGGCGTGCCAGCGGGTGGAGCGGAGCGGGCAGAGTTGCATCGCGGTCGCGCCTGACGCGCAGAGCTGAGGTTGCCGCGCCGCTCGGGTCGCGCCATCCTCTCGGGCGATCGAGAGGGAGGATGCATCCATGACCGAGGCGGGGCCCGGCCCTGAGGCAACGTTCCGTGCCTTCCTGAAGGAAGGCCGTTTCATGATCCAGCGCAGCGCCTCGACGGGCCGGCACGTGTTCTACCCGCGCGTGGCGCTGCCCGGCACGGGCGAGCGCGATCTCGAGTGGGTGCCGGCGAGCGGCCTCGGCACGGTCTACGCCACCACGGTGGCGCGCCAGCGCCCCAACCCCGACGGGTCCTCCAACGACTACAACATCGCGATCGTCGAACTCGACGAGGGTGTGCGGATGATGAGCCGCGTCGAGGGCCTGCCCCCTGCGGAGGTGGCGATCGGCCAGCGCGTGAAGGCGCGCATCGCCGAGGTGGATGGCGCGCCGGGCATCGTCTTCGATCCTGCGTGAGACGGGGGGTCCGGGGGGCCTTGCGGC